>JBFFZG010000064.1:0-18421 GCA_041568735.1 Promineifilaceae bacterium (SeqCode) | reverse complement strand
GGAGTGGTACTGCCGGCCGTTGGCCAGGGCGTAGGCCAGCCGGCCGGTGCCGGCGCTGTCGATCGGCTGGATGGTCATGAAGGCCAGCCAGGCCATGAAAGCGCGCACCTGCTCGTTTTCAAAGTAGGTATTGAGAATTTCCAGGGCCGACTGCTTGGTGCGTCGAACCCAGAGGGCGCCGTCCGGATGTTCCATCAGCATCTCGTCGAGGGTGGGCCCGTAGCCGATCGGGGTGTACCGGTATTTGCCGAAGATTTTCTTGACCGCATCGTAATCGGCGATGAGCTGCCGGTAGCTCTCGCCATCGCGCGGAGAGAAGCGGGCGATTTCGGCGGCCGTCCGGTCGATGTCGCGCCACATTGTCAGGCTGCGGCCGTCGTCGAAGGGCATCGTCACCACCGGATCGGGGAAAAAATATTCCAGCCCATACCGGTCGAGGCCGAGCTCGTTCAGCCGGAGGGTTGGGCTGCTCTGGATCAGGGTGTGGGCGCTGGAGCAGGAATCGTGCCAGAAGCCGGGGAGGGTCAGCTCTTCGGTAACCGTATTGCCGCCGATGACCGGCCGGGCCTCGAGCACCAGCACCCGCAGCCCGGCCCGGGCCAGATAGGCCGCGCTGACGAGGCTGTTGTGGCCGCCGCCGGCCACGACAATGTCAAAGGTTTCGTCCATGTGAATCACACTCCATCTGCCGATTGGTTGATAAAAGCGAGATAGGGCCGGGACCGATCAGGCCGCGGCCGATTTCTGATCAGGCTGAACTCAGCCTTCCGGAGCCCACGTTCAGACATCGTCCTCGACGATCCAGACCGTTTCCGGCGGCGGCGGGGCCCAGAATTCGACGAATTTAAAATTCGCCCCGGTGTCGTTTTCAAACCAGTGGATCTCTTCCGGCCGGACGGCCGCCACCATGCCCGGTTTGAGGCGGTGGCCCCCCTCCGGGGTGAAGATGAGCCCTTCCCCTTCGAGCACAACGAACAGGTGATGGCTCTCCAGGTGGTAGTGTTTGGCGCACGTGTCTCGCGGATGGTAGACGATGCGATCGGCTTTCAGCCGGGTCGCCCCGACCGGCACGTTGTCGGTGACCAGGTCGAGCCGGTCGCGGGTGTCCCGGGTCGAATGAAAGTGGGGGAGCTCAGCGCGGGTAAACAGGCGGGCCATGGGATCTCCTTTATTGAAACTGTCCTGGATGGCTTACAGGTCAAACAGGCGGGCGGCATTGCCGCCCAGGATGGCAGCCGTCTCAGCCGGCGGCAGCCCCAGGGCGGTGACGATGTCGGCCGGCCGTTCCGTGCCCATGTCGAACGGGTAGTCGGAGCCGACCATGACCTGCCCGGCGCCGACCAGGTCGATCAGGAAGCGCAGGGCGGCCGGGGAATGGGTGACGGTATCGAAGTAAAATTTTCGCAGGTAGCGGCTCGGAGGCGCGTCCAGCCGGGCGCGGGCTTCCGGCCGCATTTCATAGGCCCGGTCGAGCCGGCCGATCTGGTAGGGCAGGTGGCCGCCGCCGTGCACCAGGCTGATTTTCAGGGCCGGGTGGTCGACCAGCAGGCCGGACAGGATCATGTGGGCGGTGGTCAGGGCGGTTTCGGCCGGGTTGGCGAAGGCATTCCAGAGGTAATACTCCCGGTTGGTCGCCCCGCCGATTCCGGAAACCGGGTGGATCTGCACCACCGCCCCGAGCCGTTCGGCGGCGGCCCAGAACGGCCGGAAGCGGTCGTCTCCCAGGTAGACCCCGTTGACATTGGTGCCGATCTCCACCCCTTTCAGGCCGAGCTCGAGGCAGCGGGCCAGTTCGTCCACCGCCGCGGCCGGATCCTGCAGGGGCACGGTTCCCAGGGCGGCCACGCGGTCAGCATGGCCGGCCGCCAGCCGGGCCAGGGCGTCGTTCTGGATCCGGCCGGTGCGCAGGGAGACGTCGAGCGGGGCGTCGTAGCGGAAGAGGGACGACCAGGGGGTCAGGACGAGCCGGTCGACCCCGGCCGCGGCCTGCTCGGCGAGAATCCGGTCGATGTCGCAGAATTCGCGCAAGGCGGAGCTGATCCGCTTCCCCTCGAATTCGACCAGCTGGCGGCCGTCTTCCCAGACCACCTGCGGGCACCAGGCATCGCCGGTGGCCGCCCGGGTAATTTCCGGCACGATCACGTGAATATGGGTATCGATAACGGTCATGTGATGGTCCTGTTTCACCCTTTGAATCGAGATGGCTCAGCCGTCCAGATGGATGGCGATCGTGTCCACCGGGTCGAGCCGGTAGCGAATTTTTTCCTGCGGGGCGATCGGGATCGGCGGCACGATCGAGCCGGCGATAATGACCTCGCCGGCGCGCAGCCGCTCACCCAGGGCGGCCAGCAGCCCGGCGACCTGCCGCACGATCTCGACGAGATCGCCGGTCAGCGCCTCGAGGTCGGCCGTTTTGGCGATCGACTGCCCGCGGTGCCAGACCTGCCCCACCAGCCCGTCGAGCCGGCAGCCGGCCCGGGAATCGTCCTGGCGCCCCAGGACAACATGGCGGTGATAGATATTCCCGGCCAGGATCGCCGCCACGTCGTCCGGGGGAAAATCGACATCGGCCAGTTCGATGGCGGGGCCGACGGCCGCGACGGCCGCCCGCGCGGCCGCCCGATCTTCCTCCCCGGTCAGATCGCGCCCGATCGTCAGGGCGATTTCCGGCTCGGCCAGCGGCCGGGTCCAGCCGGCGACAGAAGCCCGGCCCTCCGAGGGCAGCAGGGAGCGGTTCGTCAGAAAGCCGACGAGCGGGGTGTCGATCTGGAGGCGGCTCATGGCGGCCGGCGCGCCGAAGCCGACTTTCCAGCCGAGCGGCTTTTCACCGGCCGCCAGCCGGTCCCGGCGCACGGCCAGCTGCCTTTCCATCCCTCGCAGGATGCGCGAATCCCGTTCCGCGGCGCTCATCATGGTCGACGGCCGGTCAGCTCTTGCCGCCGGCGGGAACTTCGTAGCCGGCCGCTTCCAATGAGCCGGCGCCGCTCCAGCCCCAGACGAGGACGACTTCTTCGTCGGATGTGTTGTTAAAGCCGTGCCAGTGGCCGCGCCGGGTAAAAATGACATCGCCCGGACCGGACGGCTCTTCGCCGTCATCGGTGTAAATGAAACCGTGCCCTTTGAGCACGAGGAGAAACTCGTCGGCGTGGAAGTGGCGGTGGCGCTCATGGCGGGCGCCGGGCGGCAGCACTGTGTAGCCGAGGACGAGCTGGTCGGAGCCGGCCGACGGCTGGTCGATTAAAAACTGGACCTGCATGTCGATCCAGCCCTCTTCGGGGGTCAGCCCCTCGACGTGGGGGACATCGCGCAGATTGGTGCGGTATGGTTTCATGGCTGCAGACCTCCGAGCCGGCGGTAGACTTCATGGGCGGTGACAAAATCGCGGTGGTCGATGCCGAGCCCGCGGCAGGCGTTCATCATTTCGTTGGCCGCGGCCGCCAGCGGGACGGGAGAACCCATCTTGCGCCCCAGCTCGAGCACGAGCACCATGTCCTTCTGCTGCAGGTTGACGTCGGCCAGCGGCACTTCGGGCATTTTTCCTTCGAGGATGAACGGTCCGCGGTAGCCCAGCACCGGCGAGGCGGCCACGCTGTTGAGCATCGCTTCGACGGCCACCTCGCGGCCGACCCCCCCTTTTTCGGCCAGGGCGATCCCTTCGCCAAAGGCGATCACCTCGACCATCAGCACCAGGTTGATGGCGAGCTTCATCTGCACCGCCTGGCCGCTGGGGCCGATATAGAGCGCCTTGGCTCCGATGTCGAGCAGAACCGGCCGGACACGCTCGAAGGCCGCTCGATCGCCCCCCACCATCAGGGAGGCTTTCCCTGCCATCAGCGTGATGGGGCTGCCGGAGATCGGAGCATCGAGCATCGTCAGCCCCGCCTGGCTGAATTCGGCCGCAATCGCCCGGCTGTCATCGGGGGCGATGGTGCTCATGTCGAGAAAGACGCCGCCCGGCGCCAGGCCGGAAATGACCCCATCCGGACCGAGGGCCACGGCCCGCACCGCCCTGGCATCGGTCACAATCGAGAAGACGATCTCCGCATGGGCGGCCGCTTCTCGCGGGCTGGTGGCCCAGCGCATGCCCTGGGCCACCAGCGGGGCCCCCTTTTCCGCGGTCCGGTTCCAGCCGGTCACATTATGCCCCGCCTGCAGCAGGCGCTCGACGATGCCGGCTCCCATGGCGCCGAGTCCGACGAATCCGATTTTCATCTGGTTCGCTTCTCCTTATGTTTTAACAATCGGCAAAAATCGCTGGCGGGAGCGGCCGGCTCGGACCGGCCATCCCTGTCTTGCCATCAATTCAAAAAAATCAAAATGAGGGAGCCGCCGATGATCACGCCCGACCCCAGCCAGACCTGCTTCGTCACCTGCTCCAGGTGGCGGCCGCTCACCAGGGGTGACAGAAAGTTGACCGTCGGCACCGAGGTCAGGCTCAGGGCCAGGGCGACGGCCACGGCCGTTAAATCGAGCGAGATCCAGCGCATCCAGGTGGCCAGCGCCACCAGGACGGCCGCCAGCACCTTGTAGCCGAGCGCATCCATCGCCACCGGGCCGATTGGCGTTCGGCGGCTGCGCACAGCCAGCAGGACGGCGTAGCCCAGGGCGCTGGCCACAATGCCGACCGTGACGCCGAGCAGGGGATCATCCACCTCGGCCAGGCCGTAGCGGATGAAGGTCGGGCTGAGCGACCAGCAGACGGCCGCCGCCAGCCCGAGCCGCAGGGAATAGAAGCCGGCCTCGAGCCCTTCTTCGTTGGCCTTCTCGCTCTTTTTCAACCGGGCGTTGTTGACCAGGTAGACGCCCAGGACGATCGCCAGAATGCCCAGCACCCCCCAGAGTGTGGGCAGCTCACTCAGCGTGATCAGGGCGAAAAAGGCTCCGAAAATGGGGATCGTGCCGATGAGCGAGCTGGTGCGCGCCGCCCCGATCGCCTTCTGGCTGGCGTTTAAAAAAGTCCAGCCGATAAAAAAGTGGAGAATGCCGGCCAGCGAAAAGTTGAGAACAGCCGTATCTGTCAGGCTCATGAAGGAGGCGCGCGAGGTGGTGACCAGGGCCAGCAGCAGCAGGATCACGGCGCTGACTACCAGCTGTAAAAACGTCGCCACGTAGACATCCATCCCCTGCACGGCCCGCCGGTTAAGGGATTGGAAGAGGCCAAAGCCAATCCCCGAAAAAACCGCCCACAGCGCACCGGTCATGGCCGGTCCCCCTGGGTTGGTTCGGGGACGACGCCGGCCGCTTCGTCGAGCGAGGAGCCGCCCAGGTAGAGGCGGGCGACGCGCGGATCGATGAGCAGATCGGCGGCCGGCCCTTCCAGCCGCTCGATGCCCAGTTCGAGCACGTAAGCGCGGTCGGAGATCGCCAGGCCGCTCCGGGCATTCTGCTCGACCATCAGGATGGTGATCCCCTGCTCTTTCTGGAGCTGCTGGATGGTTTCAAAGACCATGCGGGCTGTCAGGGGGGCCAGCCCCAGGGACGGCTCGTCAAACAGAATCATGCGCGGATTCATCATGAGGGCGCGGGCGATCTCGAGCACTTTTTGCTGGCCGCCGCTCATGTTGCCGGCCTTGTCCCTGCGCCGGTTGGCGACCAGGTCGAACATGCCGTAGACCATGTCGAGCCGCTTCTGGCGCAGGATTCGATTCTTGAGCAGGTAAGCGCCCATGAGCAGATTCTCCTCGACGGTCATCTCCGGGAAGGCGCTGTGCCCCTGGGGGACGTGGGCGATTCCTTCCCGGAGGATGAGATCCGGCCTGAGTCCGCCGATAGGGCGGCCCTCAAACAGGATTTCTCCCTTCGAGGGCTTGAGCAGGCCAGAGATGGTGCGCAGTACGGTCGACTTGCCCGCCCCGTTGGGGCCGATCAGGCAGACCATCTCTCCTTCGGCGACATGGAGGTTGATGCCCCGCAGGACATCGACCCCTTTGAGATAACCGGCGACAATATTTTGCAGCTGTAGCAGCATGGTTAATTCCCCAGGTAGGCGTCGAGTACGACGGGATCGGCTTGGATGATTTGCGGCGGTCCTTCGGCGATCTTGGACCCCTGGTCGAGCACCAGGATGTGGTCGCAGAGCTCCATGACCACGCCCATGTTGTGTTCGACGACCAGGAAGGTGACCCCTTCCCGATTGAGGCTCCTGATCAGGTCCATGATGAAGCGGATCATGCTCGGGTTGACCCCGCCGGCCGGTTCGTCGAGGAGGACGATTTCCGGCTCGGACATGAGCACGGCGGCGAATTCCAGGAGTTTTTGCTGGCCGAAAGAGAGTTTGCGGGCCCGCTCGTCCTTCAAAAATTCCAGCCCGACCCGGCTCAGGAGGGCCATGGCCCGCTCCTCTTCTTCTCGCAGCATGCCGGGGCCGAGCAGGCTGCGGAAGCCGACCTGGCGCACGGGGACGATCATGTTGTCGAGCACGCTCAGATCCCAGAACAGGCGGGTGATCTGGAAGGTGCGGCTGAGACCGAGATGGCACAGCTGGCTGGGGCGGATGCCGGTGACCCGCCGGCCGTCGAGATAGACATCCCCGGCGTCCTGCCGGTAGACCCCGGTAATCAGGTTGAAGAGGGTGGTCTTGCCGGAGCCGTTGGGGCCGATGAGGCCGGTGATGCTCCCCCGGCGCACGCTGATGGAGCAGTCGTTGACGGCCGTGATTCCCCCAAAATGCCTGGTTAAATTTTCCGTACTTAACAGCGCATCGCTCATGGTGTTTTCCCTTTGGCCGGGGTGGTCAGCTGTTGTTCGGCGGACTGGTCCTCCTGCATTTCGGCCATCGTGCGCGCCCCGGTGTGGGCCGCGCGCGGCGCCCGGCGCTCCTCCAGCCACTGGCTCAGGGTGGGCAGGATGCCGCGCGGCAGAAAGAGAATGATCCCCATCAACAGCGCGCCGAAAATCGCCAGGTGGATCGTGCTGGAGCCGAACTGAAAGAGAATCAGGTCGGAAGCGGGAATCAAAATAAAGGCGCCGAGCACCGGCCCCCAGATCGTTCCCAGGCCGCCGAGCATCGTCGCCAGGATCATCTCGACCCCCACCACGATGTCGAAAGCGAAGATGGGGCTGATGTGAGAGGTGCTGTACGACCAGATCCCGCCGGCGACGCCGACGAAGTAGGCACTGATGCCGAAGGCCAGCACCTTGTAGAGGATCGTATTGACCCCGACCATCTCCGCCTTCCCTTCATCGTCCCGAATGGCCAGCAGCCCCAGGCCGAAGCGGGAGCGGCGAATGAAGATCGAGACCAGGACGGTGACGATCATCAGCCCCAGCATGTAGTAGTAAAACGGCATGCGGGAAAACTCTGGCGTCCAGGGCGGCAGCGGCTGGCTGAGCCCCGGCGCCCCCTTGGTGATGCTGCGCAGATTCAGGGCCAGGAGGCGGAAAATGAGCAGCATGGCAATCGTGGCGATGACGAAGGCCGAGCCGTGGGCGCGCAGCATGATCCAGCCGAGCAGCAGGGCGACCACCGCCACGATAAGCCCCAGGAAAGGGGCGCTGACCAGTGGGTTCCAGCCCAGCTGGTTGGCGGCGATGGCCGCGAGATAGGCGCCCAGCCCGTAGAAGGCGCTGTGGCCGAGAGATTTGTAGCCGGTATAGCCGCCCATGATGTTCCAGGAGCTGGCCATGGTGCCGAACAGGAAGACGTTGAACCCCAACACGTGGTAGTAGGGCGCGCGCCAGATCCAGGGAAAGATCAGGAGAAAGATCAGAACCGGCAGCGGCCACCAGCGGGAAATGAGGCGCATTGGATTAACCCTCGCGAATGACCGTGCCCATCAACCCCTGCGGTCGGAAAATCAGGGTGATGAACAGGATTAAATAAAATACGATGGGGGAGATGTAGCTGGTCATGGTGACGGCCGCTACCGATTCGGCTGTGCCCATGATCAGGGCGGCGATAAAGGCCCCCGGAAGACTGCCCA
Organism: Promineifilaceae bacterium (SeqCode); assembly: GCA_041568735.1. GTDB lineage: Bacteria > Chloroflexota > Anaerolineae > Promineifilales > Promineifilaceae > WTJY01. The sequence continues at coordinate 10,499 of JBFFZG010000064.1, read as the reverse complement.
TGCCCCCCAGGACGATGACCGAGAGCATTTTAGAGATCCACTCTTCGTGGGCGCCCGCATTGAAGGTCCAGATCAGGCTGAAGAGGGCGCCCCCGGCCGCCACCGAGGCCAGCCCGATGCCGAAAGTGAGCGCCTGGACCCGGGCGATATTGACCCCCATGAGCTGGGCGGCATCTTTGTTCTGGATGGTGGCCCGGATCGCCCGGCCGATGTCATTCTTCTTGAGATAGATGTAGAGGATGAGCAGGGCGCCGATGGCGGCCACAAAGCCGGCCGTCCGGACGAACGGCACCCGCAGGGTGATTTCTCCCAGCTCGATCGGATAGACCAGGCTGGTGTAGCTCGTGCGCACCGAGCGGCCGGTCGTTTTCCACAGGGCCCCCATGAGCCCTTCCAGGGTCAGGGCCAGGGAAAAGGTAAAGAGGACAACCAGCCCTGGCTCGTTGCTGATGCGGGCCATGGCTCGCTGCAGGATGATGCCGATAACAAACAGCAGCGGGACTGTGATGAAGACCGAGAGAAAGGGATCAATACCGTAGACGGTAAAGAGCCAGTAGGAAAGATAGGCGCTGAAGACCAGGAAAGCGCCGTGGGCGATGTTGATCACCCGCATCACGCCAAAGATCAAGGTCAGCCCGGCCGCCATGAGGGCATAGACCCCGCCGGTCAGCAGGCCGACGAACGTGACCTGGATCAGAACATTGAGGGAAGGCAGCTGCATGGAACGCGCTCCAGTGGGTGAGGGAATTCGGGCGGGTGGCCGCGCCGGCGGGCGCGGCCACCCGGACCCTGCATTCACGACCCGATAACTACCAGGCCGGCTTCGGCCAGATCGGATCGGCCTGCGCCCGTTCGGGCGGGCCGACGATGACGAAGGTGTCGCCCTGCCACTGCAGCAGCATGAAGCTGCCTTGCGGCCGGCCGACTTCGTCGAAGCTCAGCGGTCCGACGACCGTCTGGTAGGTGCCCTGGTGGAGTTCCTCGATCAGGGCGGCGTTGTCAATCGACTGGATATTCTCGACCGCCTGCTGCAGGACCTGGCCCACGGTGAAGGCGTTCGCCACATCCTCAGGAATATCGCCGGCGCTGCCGCCGAACATGTCGATGTAGCGCGTGACCATCTCCTGGTTCTGGTAATCCTGGGCGTCGGGGAACCAGGAAATGGCGGCAAAAATGCCTTCCGTAGCCCCTCCCAGCGCCTCCCGGAACGGACCTGGGATCGACGGGCCGGTCGTGAAGAAGGCGCCGCGCGGCTGGTAGCCCGCATCCTGGTAGGCGCGGATCTGGCCGATGGAGTCCTCAAGCACCGTGCCGCCGACGATCAGGTCGGGATCCTTGTCGGCCACCTGGATGGCGATCGCCGTGAAGTCGGTCGTCTCCGGGGCGTAGATCTCGTCGAAGACGAGCTCGATCCCGGCGGCCGTCAGCGACTCTTTGACCCCGTCCATCACCCCCAGGGTGAAGGGGTCGTCCTGGCTGACGACGGCGAAGCTCTTCGGCTGCTGGTCGGCCGGCAGGGCGAGGATGTAGTCGACGAAGGGAATGGCCTGCGCGGAGCCGGCAGCCGGCTGGGCGAAGAAGAGGTTGGTCAGCCCCCGGTTGAAGACGTCCGGGGCGCCGCCGGCCGGTTCGACGAAGGCGTAGCCGTAGCGGGCGGCCACTTCCGAAGTCGGGATGACGAGGAAGCTGGAGAAGGGGCCGACGACCAGGTCGACCTCGTCGACGGTGATCAGCTTCTCGTAGTCGGCCACGGCCGTGTCCTGGTCGCTGGCGTTGTCGAGGACGATCAGCTCAACCGGCCGGCCGAGCAGACCACCGGTATCATTGACCATTTCTGCCCAGACCTCATACCCTTCCTTGGCGGCCGTTCCCGGCTCGCTGAAGCGGCCGGTCAGGGGGAGCGAGGCGCCGATGACGATCGGCTCGCCGCTGGCTTCGGTTGGCCGTCCCGGGGCGATGGCCGGGGCCTGCGCCCGGTCGGGCGGACCGACGATGACAAATCGATCCCCCTGCCACTGCAGGAGCATGAAGCTGCCTTCCGGCGACCCCACCTCGTCGAAGCTCAGCGGGCCGACGATCGTGTCGAACGTCCCCCGGTGGAGCTCTTCGATGAGGGCGGCGTTGTCGATCGACTGGATGTTTTCGACCGCCTGCTGCAGCACCTGGCCCACGGTAAAGGCGTTGGCCGCGTCTTCGGGGATGTCATTTTCCGACCCGCCGAACATGGCCGCGTAGCTGGCGACGAAGTCGGCGTTCTGATGCTCGTTGGCGGCCGGGAACCAGGAGATCGAGCTGAAGATCCCTTCGGTCGAATCCCCCAGCGCCTCGCGGAACGGCCCCGGCAGGGATGGCCCGGTCAGATAGAAGGACATACGCGGCTCATAGCCCGCCTCCTCGTAGGCGCGGATCTGGCCGATCGAGTCCTCCAGCACCGTGCCGCCGATAATCAGATCGGGGTCGAGATCGGCGATCTGGATGGCGATGGCGGAGAAATCGGTCGTTTCCGGGGCGTAGATCTCGTCGAAGACGAGCTCGAGGCCGCCCGCGGTCAGCAGTTCCTTGGCCCGGTCCATGACGCCCAGGGTAAAGGGATCGTCCTGGCTGACGATGGCGAAGGTCTTCGGCCGCTGCGCCTCCGACAGGCCGAGCACGTAGTCGGCGAAAGGATCAGCCTGGCGGGCGCCGCGGGCCGGCTGGGCGAAGAAAAGATTGGTCAACCCCCGGTTGAAGACGTCCGGGGCGCCGCCGGCCGGTTCGACGAAGGCGTAGCCGTAGCGGGCGGCCACTTCCGAGGTCGGGATGACGAGGAAGCTGGAGAAGGGGCCGACGACCAGGTCGACTTTGTCGACGGTGATCAACTTTTCGTAATCGGCCACGGCGGTGTCCTGGTCGCTGGCGTTGTCGAGCACGACCAGCTCGACCGGACGGCCGAGCAGGCCGCCGGCCTTGTTGACCATATCTGCCCAGACTTCATAGCCCTGTTTGGCGGCGGAGCCCGGCTCGCTGAAGCGGCCGGTCAGGGGCAGCGAAGCGCCGATAACGATCGGCTCGGCCGCCGGCGCTTCCGGCTGGGCCGGCGCCGCCGCGGTCGTCGGGGCGGCTGTCGGGGCCGCCGGCGTCTGGGCCGACTGGCAGGCGGCCAGGATGAAAAACATCAAAATTAATGGGAGCGTGACTGAATATCGCGAACGCTTCATTTTTCTCCTCCTGTACACGTGGATCACGATGGCAAAAAGGGTTGCGTGGTGGGTTGAACGCGGTTGTCGCTTAAGGCAATCGATCCATGGCGCCTCCTCATCCGTTCTCGCCTGCCGCTTACGAACGGTGGTGGTACATCAGCATTTTCATTTCGGTCATTTCTTCGATGGCGTAGCGCAGCCCTTCCCGGCCGAACCCGGAGGCCTTCACGCCGCCGTACGGCATGTGGTCGACCCGGAAGGTCGAGACATCGTTGACCATCAAGCCGCCGACTTCGATCTCGCCGAAGGCGGTTTGAATGAGGTTCCAGTCGTTGGTGAAAAGGCCGGCCTGCAGGCCGAAATCGCTCGTGTCGACGCGGCGAATCGCCTCATGCACGTCGGTGTAGGGGTAGAGGCCGACGAAGGGGCCGAACGCCTCTTTGCAGGAGAGACTCATCTCTTCTTCGAGGCTGGCCAGGACAGTGGGCTGCCAGAGATTTCCCTGGCGGGTGCCTCCGGTCAGCACCTCGGCCCCGCCGGCGCGGGCCTCCTCCAGCCAGCCGGCCAGCCGCTCGGCCGCCCCCCGGTCGATCAGGGGGCCGACGTCGGTCGCTTCGGCCAGGGGGTCGCCGACCACGAGCGCCTTGACCGTGGGGACCAGGTGGTCGACGAAGGTCTCATAGCCGTCGGCATGAACGTACACCCGCTGCACGGAGATGCACGACTGGCCGGCGTAGGAGTTGGCCCCCCAGGCGACGCGGGCGGCCGCGTAGGCGAGATCGGCGTCGTGATGGACGATCGTGCCGGCGTTGCCGCCCAGCTCGAGGGTGACCATCTTGCGGCCGGCCCGCCCTTTGAGCGACCAGCCGACGGCCGGGCTGCCGGTGAAGGTCAGCACCTTGATGCGATCGTCCTCGATCAGGGGCGAGGCGTCGGTGGTCGTGCAGGGGATCACGGCGATGGCCCCGGCCGGCCAGCCAGCCTCCAGGACGACTTCGGCCAGCTTGAACGAGCTGACCGGGGTTTGGGTCGCCGGCCGGATGATGATCGGGTCGCCGGCCGCCATGGCCGGGGCGACCTTGTGCGCCACCAGGTTCAGGGGAAAGTTGAAGGGGGTGATCCCGGCTACCGGCCCGCGCGGCACCCGCTGGATGTAGCCGGTGCGTCCTTCGGTGCCGGGAAGCCAGTCGAGCGGGACGATCTCCCCGTAGAGCCGGCGGGTCTCTTCCGAGGCGACCTTAAAGGTGAAAACCGCCCGGTCGACTTCCGCCCGCGCTGTGCGGATCGGTTTGCCGGCTTCCAGGGCGATCGTGCGCGCGAACTCCTCGTGACGGGCGGCGATCCCCTCGCTGACTTTCATCAGGATTTCCGACCGCTGCCAGGATGGCAGTTTGCGCGTCTGTTCGAAGGCGCGCACGGCCGCGGCGATGGCCTGCTCGACCCCCTCGGCGCCGGCCCGATGGACGATGGCGACCAGCGCTTCGTCGTAGGGGCTGCGCACCTCGATGGCGTCACCGCCCTTGTGGGAGGTGCCGTCGATTAAATAGCCGTACTCGCCCAGCTCCGTCTGCGAGGCATCGCGCCCCGTCGCGGCCTGGGCTCGGGCATCTCGTAAGCGTTCGATTGCAGCCACGGTTCACTCCTTGTTAATCGGTTCAATCCGGTCTGGCCTGGCGGCCGGCTCGGCCGTCCGTCCAGGAACCCAATCATTTTTAGACAGCTGGGCCCGGTGCGCCCGGGCCGGCCGCCGGCTACAGCAGGCGCAGCGGCTGTTCGAGAAAAGCGGCCAGGGTCTCCAGGAAGGCCGCGCCGCGGGCGCCGTCGACCACCCGGTGGTCGCAGGAGAGGGTCAGGGTCAGGCGCGGCTGGATGGCGATCTCCCCGTTTAGAGGAACGACCCGGTCGGCGATCTTGCCGGCCGCCAGGATCGCCGCCTGCGGCGGGTTGACGATGGCGCTGAAGCGATCGACACCGAACATGCCCAGGTTGCTGAGTGTCATGGTGCCGCCCTGCAGGTCGGCCGCTTTGAGCTTCCCGGCGAGCGCCCGGCTGACGATGCCCTCGCGGGCCGCGGCGATTTCGGCCACGGAAAGCCGGTCGGTAAAGGGGATGACCGGCACGACGAGTCCGTCTTCGACGGCGACCGCCAGTCCGATGTGAATCGCCTCGTTGAACTGGATCTCATCCTCGATCCAGGCGGCGTTGAGCCGGGGGTGGCGGCGCAGGGCGGCGGCCGTCGCCCGCAGCAGCAGGTCGGTCACGGTAATTTTGGTCTCGCTGCCGGTCTGGGCCTCCGCGCGCCAGCCCTGCAGCGTCCCGGCGTCGATTTCCCGCTCCAGGTAGAAATGGGGAATGGTCCGCCAGGCTTCGGCCAGCCGGCCGGCCATCGTCCACCAGGCCCGGCTCATCGCCGGGGGTTTGCCGCCGGGCGCTGCCGGCGCCGGCGCGGCGGCCTGGGCCTGGAAGGCCCGCACATCGCCCGCCAGCACCGCCCCGGCCGGGCCGCTCCCATGAATTTCGGCCAGGTCGAGGTCCGCTTCGCCGGCCAATCGACGGGCCAGGGGAGAGGCGGGCAGGCGGGATCCCTCCCGGGAATCCAGCTGGCTGTCCCGGCCGGCCAGGTAAGCCTGGACGTCGGCCTTGGTGATGCGTCGGCCGTTGCTGGGAATCTCCGCCAGGGAGAGGCCGTGATCGGCCGCCATGCGGGTGGCGACGGGGCTGGCTTCGGGGGTGGCCTGAATTTTTTCTGTGGGGGCCGCGGCCGGAGCCGCGGCGGGCAGGGCTTCGCCGGGCGCCAGGATCCAGGCGATCGTCTCCGCCACCGGAACTTCGTCCCCTTCCCGCGCGGTGACTCCAGCCAGGATGCCGCTGGCCGGCGCTTCCAGCTCGGCGACAGTCTTGTCGGTTTCGACTTCCATCAGCGGTTCGCCGGCCGTCACCTGGTCTCCTTCTCGCTTGAGCCAGCTGACGACGATCCCGGTTTCCTGGGCCATGCCCAGCGCGGGCATGATGACTTTGGTGGCCACTGCGCTTTTCCTACTCTCTGTGTCTGGTCAATCAGTCTTTCCGGCCGGCGCCGTCGATACCGACGGGGGCCCCCTGGCGGGCCCGCTCCTGCTCGAAGGTGTACCAGGGTTCGGCCGAAAAATCGGTGTTCTTGTGGGATTCCGTCTCGCGTACCATCGGCATGGGGCCGGCCGCGGTGACGTAGTGGTGGCCGCCGGCGACCATCAGCTGCTCGGCCGGGAAGCGGGAAATCACCTCGCAGCCGTCGGCCGTGACGACCAGCTCCTCCTCGATGCGGGCGGCCGACCAGCCGTCCGTCGACGGCCAGAAGGTCTCCAGAGCGAAGACCATCCCTTCCTTAATTTCCTCGGGATGGGCGAAGGAGACCAGCCGGCTGAAGACCGGTTTTTCCCAGATCGACAGGCCGATCCCGTGGCCGTACTGGAGGGCGAAGGCGGCTTCTTCGTCGGGGAAGCCGAACTCTTCCGCTTTCGGCCACAGCGTGACGATGTCGGCCGTGGTCACCCCCGGCTTGATGGCGTCGATGGCCACATCGAGGTAGTAGCGGCAGCGCTTGTAGGCGTCAACCATCGCCTGCGAGGCGCTGCCGATGGCGAACGTCCGGTAGTAGCAGGTGCGGTAGCCCATGAAGCTGTGCAGAATGTCGAAATAGGCCGGATCGCCGGGGCGCAGCCGCCGGTCGCTGTGGAGATGGGGGTGGGGACTGCAGCGCTCGCCGGAGATGGCGTTGACTCCTTCAACGTATTCCGATCCCATGCTGTAGAGCAGATTGCTGACCAGCCCGACGCATTCATCTTCACGCATGCCCGGTTTCATCTCCCGGTAGAGGGTGTCGTAGGCGGCGTCGACCATCATGGCGGCCGTGTTCAACAGGGTGATCTCGTCCTGGGTCTTGATGACCCGGGCTTCCTGCATGAGCTGCTGGCCGTCGACCACGTTCAGCCCCTCTTTCTGCAGGGCGAAGAGAACGGGCGGCTCGACCAGGTCGACCCCGACCGGCTCCTTGTGCAGACCGCGCATCTCGAGCTCCACCCGGATTTTGCGGGCCACGTCTTCCGCGCGGCCGACGGCCGGGTGGATGGCGCCGCGCAGGGTGCCGATGCCGGGTCGCGAGCGGTCGCCCAGCCAGGGGCAGTAGAGCTGGTGGTGTCTGGCGGCCGAGCCGAAATCCCAGTTGATCGGCTCGTCGTCCTGGGGCAGGAGGGCGAAGCGGGAGACCTTGTCGAAGGCCCAGGTGCCGATCGTCGTGGCCGTGATGTAGCGAATGTTGTTCATGTCGAAGCAGAGCAGCGCGCCCATCTCCGACGCCGCGAGCCGCTTCTTAATGCGGGCCAGCCGCTCCTGCCGGAGCCGCTCGAAATTGACCCGCTCTTCCCAGTCAACTCCCATCAAACCATTGGTTCGTAAGGACATGATTGCCTCCTGAATCAGACCCGGCCGCAGAGCGCTTTGGCCAGGGCGGTCACTTTTTCCTTCGTGGGGACGGTGAGATCTTCCAGCGCCGGCGAAAAGGGGACCGGCACGTCCATCGCCCCCATGCGCTTGACCGGCGCGTCGAGATAATAAAAGGCGCCGTCGGCGATCACCGCGGCCAGCTCGGCCGTCACCCCGTAGCGCTCGTACCCCTCGTCGATCACAATCGCCCGGCTCGTCTTGATCGCCGACTGGATCAGCGTTTTTTTGTCCAGAGGGAACATCGTGCGCGGGTCGACGACCTCGGCGCTGAGGCCGATTTCCTGCAGCATCTCGGCCGCGGCCAGGGCGACCTGGACCATGCTGCTGGTGGCCACGAGCGTGATGTCCTCCCCGACCCGGCGGACGGCCGCCTGTCCCAGCGGTATGGTGTACTCCTCGGCCGGTACCTCCCCTTTGACCGGGTACATCAATTTGTCTTCAAAAAAACAGACCGGGTTGTTATCCCGGATGGCCGTTTTCAGCAGTCCTTTGGCATCGTACGGGGTTGACGGCACGACCACTTTCAGCCCCGGGATGTGGCTCCACCAGGCGTGGAGGCTCTGGCTGTGCTGCGCGGCCGAGCGGCGCTCCGCCCCCATGGTCGTGCGCAGAACCATGGGGACGTTCAGCTTGCCGCCCGACATGTAGTGGATTTTTGCGGCCTGGTTGACCATCTGGTCCATGGTCAGCCCGATAAAATCGCCGAACATGATGTCAACCACCGGCCGCATGCCGGTCATCGCCAGCCCGACCCCGATGCCGGTGAAGCCGGCTTCGGAGATCGGGGTGTCGATGACGCGCTGCGGTCCGAACTCTTCGACGAGCCCGGACAGCACTTTGAAGGGGGTCCCTGCTTCGGCTACATCCTCCCCGAGGATGATGACGCGTTCGTCGCGGCGCATTTCTTCGGCCAGCGCCTCGTTGATGGCCTGGCCAAAAGTGATGGTGCGCTTTGAGGTTTGAATTTCCCGCGCAGAATCAAGCGGCATAGACATGTTGATTCACCTCACTGGCGTCGGGATAGGGGGCTTCCAGGGCGGTGGCCAGCGCCGCTTCCGCTTCCTTCTGAACGTCGGCCTCGATGCGCTGGAGGAGCGCTTCGTCGGCCATTTTCCCCTCCAGGAGCCATTCGCCCAGCAGGGCGATCGGATCCCGCTCCCGCTGCCACAGCTGCTCCTCTTCCTTGGAGCGGTAGTAGTCCCGGTTGATGTCCCCGACGTGGTGGCCGTGGTAGCGGTAAGTCTCGCAGATGAGCAGGGCGCCGCCTTTTCCCTGGCGCGCCCGTTCCACCAGCCGCAGGGCGGTGGTGTAGACGCGCCGCACGTCCTGCCCGTCGATCGTTTCGGTGGGCAGGCCGAAGGCCCGGCCCCGTTCTTCGAGGGTGCCGGCCGTCGTCTCGGAGTAGTGGGTATACTCGTTGTAGAGGTTGTTTTCACAGACGAATATCACCGGCAGCTTCCAAAGCGAAGCCATGTTGGCCACTTCGTAAAAAAGCCCCTGACCGAGCGCTCCTTCCCCGAAAAAGCAGACGGCGACCCGGTCGATTCCCTGCATTTTGGCCGACATGGCCGCGCCGGTGGCGATGCCCATACTGCCGCCGACAATGGCATTGGCGCCGAGATTGCCGGTCTCGGGGTCGGCGATGTGCATCGATCCCCCTTTGCCCCGGCAGTAGCCGCCGGCCTTGCCCAGGAGCTCGGCGAACATGCGGTCGACCTGCGCCCCCTTGGCCAGGCAGTGGCCGTGGCCGCGGTGGGTGCTGGTGATGTAGTCATCCCGGCGCAGGGCGGAACAGACGCCGACGGCGACCGCTTCCTGCCCGTCGTAGCGGTGGGCCAGACCGGGCATTTTGCGGGTGAGATAGAGCTCGTTGACGTGCCCTTCGAAGTGGCGAATCTTGAGCATCTGCTCGTACATCTGCAGCCACTGTTCGAGATCGATCGCCTTGTACCTGGTGTCGGTTTCCGTCGCTTGACTCATCCATGCCTCCCGGAACGCTTGTTAAACGAAGTGCGGCCGGTCAATCGGTAATAATTTTCGCGGGATCGATCCCGGCACTGCGGGCCAGGACGTCGAAAATGACGGCAAAATCGTAGTGGCCGATCCCCATGGCATTGGCCGCGGTCAGGTATTCGTTGGTGACGGCTGTCGTCGGCAGCGGAACCCCCAGCTCGCGGCCGAGTTCGAGCGCCAGCAGCATGTCTTTCTGCATCATCGAGCAGTCGAACCAGGCCTCGTCCGGGTGGCCGAGAACGAACGGCCCGCGGTATTTGACCATCGGCGAGGCGATGACACTGTTGGTCAGCACGTCGACTGCCACGTCCCGCGCGATGCCGGCCTTTTCCGCCAGCAGAACGGCCTCGCCAAAGGCCAGCATCTGCACGGCCAGGCCGAGATTGGTGGCGATTTTCATGGTGACAGCCAGCCCGTTTTCGCCGACGTGGGTGATTTTGGGGCCGATGTCTTTCAGTACGGGGAAGGCCCGGTCGAAAACCGCTTTTTCTCCGCCGACCATGGCCGTCAGTTTGCCCTGTTCGAGGGTGATGACGCTGCCGGAGACCGGGCAGTCGAGCATGCGCGCCCCGGTCCGGGCGACCTGCGCCGCCAGCTCGCGGCTGTAGGCGGGGCTCATCGTCGACATGTCGACGTAGATTTTTCCCTCGCCCAGCCCGGCCAGGATGCCGTCAGGACCCTGGGTGATCGCCTCGACCGCCCGCGTGTTGGTCACCATGGAAAACACGATGTCGACCTGTTCGGCCACGGCGCGGGGGGAGCCGGCCCAGCTCATGCCGGCTTCCAGCAGCCAGCCGGCCTTCGATTTCGTCCGGTTGTAGCCGG
>JBFFZG010000063.1:0-18565 GCA_041568735.1 Promineifilaceae bacterium (SeqCode) | reverse complement strand
GAACGCCGGAATTTTCCCACTTTTCAAGCCCGGCCTGAGCGGTTTGAGACTCATCGATTCCCAACGCCACCGCGGCTTTTTCCCCGATCGACGGGTTCAATCTTCCTCCGGCGTTTGAGCTGTTGACCGATTGAATGGCCAGTGTGAGAAGTTCCTATGAAAATCCTTTTCATATCTAATTTTTACCCTCCCTTTCATATCGGCGGTTATGAAATGCTCTGCCAGGAAGTGGCCGAAGGGCTGGCTGCGCGCAGCCATGATATCTGTATTCTGACCAGCACCCACGGGATCGGCCGCGAGTCGATCGACGGCCCGGTTCACCGGCTGCTCGAGCTTGAGAGCGATCTCGATTTTTACAGCCTCAAAAAGGCACTGTCCTACCCGGCAGCCAGCGGGCGCAATATCCGGCATCTGGAGACCCTGTGCGATCGCTTCGCGCCGGATATTCTATTTGTCTGGGGGATGTGGTCCCTGTCCAAGGAAGTGGCCGCCGCGGTCGAGCGGCGGTACCCGTCCCGGGTCGTCTATTACATGGCCAACCCCTGGCCTATCGAAGCCAATCTGCACCGGGCCTACTGGGAAGGGCGGGCGACCCGTCCCTGGCGTCAGGTCATCAAATCCGGCCTGCGGCCGCTGGCTCGCCGTTACCTGCACCGGGAATGGTCTCCGCCGGCGCTTCAGATGGCCCACGCCCCCTGCTGCAGCGCGGCCCTGCGCGACCAGCTGCTCGACCACGGCGTTTCCCTGCCGGATGCCCCGATTATCTACGAAGGGATCGACCTGAGCCCTTATCTGGCCCAGGCTGATCGGCGGCAGGTGCGCCCGGCCGGTGAGCCGCTGCGCCTGCTCTATGTCGGCATACTGGCCCCCCATAAGGGCGTTCACACCAACATCGAAGCGCTCCACGCCCTCGCTCCTGCCGAACGCGAACAGGTCTGCCTGACGATTCTCGGCAAGGGGCACCCCCAGTACGTGGGGCAGCTCCATCAGCTGGTGGACAGCCTGCGGCTGGGTGACTCGGTCACTTTCCAGGATCCGATTCCGCGGGCCGACCTGCCGGCTTTCCTGGGGCGCCACGATGTTTTGCTCCTCTCTTCGATCTGGGAAGAGCCGATGGCCCGCATCATGCAGGAGGGACTGGCGGCCGGTATGGTCGTGATCGGGACGGCGACCGGGGGAACCAAGGAAATCATCGTCGATGGCGAAAACGGCTACCTCTTTGCCCCCGGCGACGCCGGGGGGCTGGCCGGGCATCTGCGCACTCTGCTGGCAAATCCGGCAGCGGCCGGTGCGGTAGGCCGGGCCGCCCGGAACACGGCCGCCGCCCTGTTCGATATCGAGCGCATGGTGGGCGATCTGGAAGCGTACCTGCTGCAGGTGCAGACCCAGGACCCGCGTCCCTGATCGACGACCGTGGATTGCAGGTTCTCAAATTCTTTAGACAATAGAATGATCGGCCCGTGCTCCCTGTGCCAATCGGTCGGGAAGCCGCCGGCCGGGTTCATCTCTCAATTTGGCATCGGGCGTCCCGGCCGTCACGACGGGCAAGCTGGAGACCGCTTTTTTTATGAAGATCGCCTATTTAATGCAAACCGGCGTCGCCGATTTGACGACCAGGCCGCTTTCCGGGCCGGCCAACCACGTGCACCACGTCTGCTGTGAGCTGCGGCAGCTCGGCCACGAGGTGCGCATTGTCATGGCCCTGGAGAATCAAATCTGGGTTTCTGACGATGGGGATCATTTCGATCCGATCGACGTGCGCTGGCTTGGCCGCGGTCCGTTTCGCCTGTTCGAGCGGGCCGTCCGCCGCGGCCAGGCCGCCCTGCAGATCCCTTATGCCGGCCTGTTCGACAGCCTGCGCTTTGCCCAGGCCTGCCGCCAGGCGGTGCGCGGGTTCGATGTCATGATCGAGCGGATGGGCTGGATGGGGTACGGCGGCCAGCTGGCCTCCCTGGCTCTGGGCATCCCCCTGGTTCTCGAAGTGAACGGAGACCATCTGACCGAAATGGAAATGCTTGGGCTGGTGCCGCGCCCCTGGCAGCGGCGCCTCTCAGTGGCGGTGACCGGTTTCGCCGCCCGCCGCGCGGCTCACGTGGTGGCGACGGGGGAGGGCTGGCGGCGGCGTTTTCTCGAACGGTGGGGGGGATCGCGCGACCGGGTTTCGGTGGTCGAAAATGGAAGCGAACTGGTCCATCTGCTCAACCGGAGGGATCTGCCGGCATTTGCCGATTCCCCGGCCGCAAACGGGCGCCTCACGGCCGCCTATATCGGCGGCTTCGACCCATGGCATGGATTGGAGATTCTCCTCCCGGCCGCGGCCCGCGCGCGAGAATCCGGCGTCGACCTTCACCTGCTCCTGATCGGAGATGGTGCGGGCCGGGCCGGTCTGGAACGGCTGGCGGCTGACCTGGGTCTGGCGCCCTATCTCGAAATCACCGGCCACCGCCGGCCGGTCGAATTCGCCCGAGATCTGATCCGCGCCGAAATCGGGGTCTCGCCCTACTGCGGCCGGGTCGAATATTCGGGACTCAAACTCCTCGACTACAAGGCGGCCGGCCTGGCCACGATCGCCTCCGGGGCCGGTGGACAGCCGGCCGTCATCCGGGATCACCAGACCGGCCGGATCGTGCCGCCCTGTTCCGTTGAAGCGCTCCACGCCGCCCTCGTCGAGCTGGCCGGGGATGCGGAGCGGCGCCGGGCCATGGGGCGGCAGGCGCGCCTGGAGGCCGAGGAGCAGCACAGCTGGCGGCACACGGCCGAAGCCCTGGTCGCCATTTTCAACCGGGAGATCGGCTGATGAAACCCGATCCTCACAGTGGAAAGGCCGTCCCGTGCGAGGCGGGCAAGGTCAGCGTCATCGTGCCCAATTACAACCATGCCGCCTACCTGCCGGACGCCCTGGACAGCATCCTCGCCCAGCGCTATCCCGATTTTGAAATCATCGTCGTCGACGACGGCTCAACTGATCACAGCCGGGAGGTGATCGCCGGCTACGGCGAGCGGGTTCGCCCGATTTTCCAGGAAAATCAGGGGCTTTCGGCGGCCCGCAACAGCGGGATCCGGGTGGCTCGCGGCGAATATATCGCCCTGCTCGATGCCGATGACCTCTACGAACCCGATTTCATGCGGGTTATGGCCGGCGCGCTCGCGGCGGATCCGGCCGCGGCGGCCGTCTTCTGCGGCTACCGCTTTGTCGACGAGCAAAACCGGGCGCTGCCCCAGGTCGAAGCCCGGCCGGTGCCCGCGGAGCTCGTTTTTCCCGCCCTGGCCGACGGCAATTTTCTGGTGCCGGAATCGATGCTCGTGCGCCGCGCCTGCTACGAGAAGCTGGGTCTGTTCGATTCGGCATTGACCGCCTGCGAAGACTGGGACATGTGGCTCCGAATCGCCCGTTCCGCGCGGGTCATCAGCACGGCCGCCGTGCTCACCCGCCACCGGGTCCTGCCGGGCAGCATGTCGACCGATCCCACCCGGATGCTGACCAACCGGCTGGCCGTCCTGGAGAAACATTTCGGCCAGGCGGCATCGGGAGCACCGGCCGACCCGGCGCGCGGCCGGGCTTATGGACGCGCCTATCTCGGCGCGGCCGTCGAATTTTTGCAGGCCGGTGACCGGCAGCAGGCCGGCCGCTGTCTTCTCGAAATGGCGGCCGCCTGTCCCACTCTGCTGACCGAACTGCCGACATTTTATGAACTGGCCCTGGGCAGCCAGCCCAAGGGATCCCGAGGGGATTTTGCCAGCGCGCCGGCCGCCGCGGAAGCCAATCTATTGGGGCTTCTCGACGACCTGTTCGAATCGAACGAGATTGCGGACGCAGCCCGAATCCACCGGCAGACAGCCCTGGCCCGGGCCTACGAAGCCCTGGGCCGGATCGCCTATGGCGCTCGCCGGTTTAAAGAGGCCCGGCGCCTGCTCAGCCGTTCTGTAGCGGCGGCCCGGGGTCAAGTCTCCCCGGCTTTGATCCCCTTTTGGCTGAAATCTTATCTTCCACCCCGCTGGATCGAAACGGTCCGGAATTTCCGAAAATTGTCTCCAGGAGATCGATGAGACTCTTATTTATTACCGCTTTTTACCCTCCTTATGAGATCGGTGGATGGGAGCAAATTGTCCGCGATCTTAATCACCTGCTGCGGCAAAATGGCTACGAGACCCGCGTTTTGACCAGCTCTCACGGAGTTCAGCATCCGAGCCGCGAGCCAGGTGTGGACAGGGTACTCCACCTCGAAACGGATATTTTCCACTACCGGCCGACGGAATTTGTCGGCTACCGGCGCAAAGTTAAGGCCAATATTGAGGCCACCACCGAAGTCATTGAGAGCTTTCAGCCGGATATCGCCTTTGTCCACGTCATGCATCAATTAACCTGGGCGGTTCCACACACGGCCGAGAACCTGCTGCCTGGCCGGGTTGTCTACTACATGGCAAACAGCTGGCCCAACGAGATCGATCCCCATGCGAGCTTTTGGAAGAGCCCGGCGCGCAGCGGCCTGCGGCAGGCTGCCAAAACAGCCGCCTCTGTCCTTCCGCTGCGGACTATTAAGAACGAAATGGGGCGCTATCAATTGAAATTTGAACATGTCATGTGTGTCAGCCGGGCAATCCTGGAGGATCTGGCGGAAAATGCCGGCATTCCTCGCTCGCATCTGACGGTCGTCCATAATGGGGTCGAAACCGATTTGTTCCGGCCGAGGCTGTCCGCTGATTTGAATGAAAAGCGCCCTTTGCGTCTGGTCTTCGCCGGCAGCCTGTTTCCCCACAAAGGGGTCCACACGGCCATCGAAAGTCTGAAAATACTCGACCGGCAGGGCCGGCTCCAAAACAGCCACCTGACCATTATTGGCTCGGGACACCCGGATTACGAGAATCAGCTGCGCGACCTCGTTTCTGAAATGGGACTCTCCGAACGGATTCATTTCCACGGCCGGGTTCCACGGGAGCAAATGCCTGCGCTCCTGCCGCAATTTGACATCATGATCTTTCCTTCGATCTGGAACGAACCGCTCTCGCGCGGCATGCAGGAGGGGATGGCGGCCGGCCTGGCCGTGGTCGGCACGCTGACCGGGGGCACCGGTGAGCTTCTGGTCGAAGGGGAGACCGGCCTTACTTTCCGCCCCGGCGACGCTTCCCACCTGGCCGAACGGCTGCACGAACTCGACCGGGATCGCCCCCTGCTCCAGAGCCTGGCGGCAGCCGGCCGGCGGGCCGTTGAGGAGCGCTTTACCTTGAATCGCATGCTGACCGAAATGGATGCTTATTTTCATCGCGTTCTGGCCATTTATTCAAACCAGTCCTGAACCCGCAGAAAGCCCGATCGAAAGTATCGAACGATAGAATAAACCTGAGCCCTGATACCGGGATTGATCACGACCCATGCGTTTGCTGTTCCTTTCCAATTTTTTTCCACCGGCCGGACGAGGTGGCTATGAAGGCTGGTGCCAGGAGGTGGCAGAAGGGCTGCGCGGCCGCGGGCACGACGTGACGGTGCTCACAAGCCGGCACGGCCTGGGGAATTTACCGGCCGTCGATCCTCCCTGGGTGCACCGCCGGCTCCACCTGGAAATGGAGCTGGCCTCGCTGCGCAACGCCCTGACATTTTTTATCCGGCGAAAGCGGCGGGAACGGGAAAATCTGGCCGTTCTGCAGGGGATGATCGACGCGTTGGCGCCGGATGCCGTCCTCCTCTGGGGCATGTGGAACCTGCCCCGCTCCCTGCCGGCCCTGATCGAACAGCGCCTCCCGACCCGGACGGCCTATTATTTTGGCGATTACTGGCCGACGCTGCCCGATCAGTTCAGCCGCTACTGGGAGGCCCCGGCCCAGAGCTGGGCGGCCGCGGTTCCCAAAGCGGTCCTCGGGGCGGTGGCCCGGCGCCTGCTGGCGGCCGAGCCGCGGCCGGCGCTGGCCCTCCGGCAGGGGATGTTCCCCTCGGCCTTTTTACAGCAAAAATACGCCGAGGCCGGGCTGATCCCGGAGCGCAGCGCAGTGGTCCTCGGCGGTGTCGAAACCCACCGCTACCGGGAAGCGCCCGCGGCCACCGGGCGAGTTAACGGCCTGACCCTGCTCTACGCCGGCCGGCTGACCCGGGAGAAAGGGGCGCTGACCGCCGTCGAAGCGCTCGCGCAGCTCGTGGCGCGGGCTCCCGACCGGGCGCTGCGCCTGCTGATCGCCGGCGAAGGGGATGCGGATTACGAACGGCAGCTGCGGGCCGAGGTCGATCGGCGCGGGCTCGCATCCCGGGTGGAATTTCTCGGCCCCCGAACCGGTGCAGAAATGCCGCCGCTCTACCGCGAGGCGGATCTGTTTCTCTTCACCTCGCTCTGGGAAGAGCCGTTCGGCCGGGTCATCGTCGAGGCGATGGCTTCCGGTCTGGCTGTCGTCGGCACGGCCACCGGCGGCGCGGCCGAAATTCTGCAGGACGGGGTGAACGGCCTCGTCTATCCGCCCGGGGACGCGGCGGCGTTGGCCGACCGGCTGCAGCTCCTGGCCGAAAACCCGGCGCGGCGCGCCGAACTGGCCGCGGCGGGTCGGGAAACGGCCGGCCGGTTTGACTGCGCCCGGATGATCGGCGGCGTGGAAAATTTTTTAGAAGCGATGATGGCGTAAGGCTCCGATGAAGATATGTTTTCTCTCGCGATGGTACCCCTATCCGATGGATAATGGGGCGAAAATCCGAATATTTCATCTGCTCGAGGGTCTGGCCGGCCGTCACGAGGTGACCCTGCTTTCCTTTACCGAAAATCAGGACCGGCTCGTGGGCGACCATCCGAAACCGCTGGCCGCCTGCTGCCGCCAGATTGCCACAGTCCGCTGGACCCCGTTCGACCCGCAGCAAAAGGCCGGGCCGGGCGACTTTTTGCGGCCGGTTCCCCGTTCGGTGCGCGGCACCTTTTCGCCGGAAATGGCCGGGCTCATCGAGCAGGAGCTGGCTTCCGGGGGATATGACCTGGTCATCGCCTCGCAGTGGCAGATGGCCGGCTACGCCCCGTATTTCAGGGGAACGCCCGCCCTGTTCGAAGAGCTCGAGCTGGGTGTGCTCCACGATGCGTTCACCCAGGCGGACTCTCTGGCGCAGCGCGTCCGCCACGGGCTGACCTGGTACAAGCACCGCCGCTATCTCGACCGGTTGGCCCCGGCCTTCCGCGGCGCCACGGTCGTCTCGGAACGCGAACAGGCGATCGCCCGCCGCTGGCTGCCGGCGTTTGAACCCATCGAAATCATTCCCAATGGAATCACGGTTCCGGCCGGCCGGCCGGCCGGCGAAAAAGACGGCCAGACACTGATATTCACCGGCCCTTTCCGCTATCGGGTAAACTATGAAGCGATGGTCTGGTTCCTCGAAAGGGTTTACGATCACATTCGCAAGGCGGTCCCGAATGTGCGGCTTCTGATTACCGGGGATCACGACAACCTGCCCCTGCCGGAGAAGCCGGGGGTCGTGCTGACCGGGTATGTCGATGACATTCAGACCCTCATCGCCGGCGCAGCCGTCAGCATCGCCCCGCTCCTCGCCGGCGGTGGGACCCGTTTTAAAATCCTGGAAGCGATGGCCCTCGGCACCCCGGTCGTGTCGACGACCAAAGGGGCCGAAGGGCTGGCAGCGGCGGACGGCGTGCATCTGCTGTTGGCGGATGATCCGGAATCGTTTGCCTGGGCCGTCCTGCGGCTGCTCGGTGATGAGACCATGCGCGGCCGGCTGGCGCAAAATGCGCGGGAACTGATCTGCCGAACCTACGCTTGGCCGGCCATTCTGCCGCATTTCCTGGCGGAAGTTGACCGGGCCGCGGGCTGGCGGACCCCGGAAGCCCTGCATGGATGAGAGATTAAGCCAATGCTCACAGAAAAATTGAGCCTCCCCCAGGCGATCAATCAGTTCGTCATGGCAAAGCTGCAGGACCTCCGGTTTATTCGCCTCGTCCTCATTACGGCCGTCTGCCTGGGGAGCCTGGCCGTGCCCCAGCTTCTCGGGCTCGACCGCATCTTCCTGCTCCTTGCCGCATTAATCGGCCTGGGAGCGGTCGTTCTCTTTATCCAGAATCCGATGATTGGACTCGTTTCAATCGTCGTCAATGCGTTGATCATTCCCTCCCCACCCCTGCCGAGCAATATCAACCTGTCCACGATCCATCTGGTGATGCTAATCGGGCTCTGGGTAGTCGATCACCTGGTGCACAAAAAAGAATTTGACCTGGTCGATTCGCCGACGCTCAAGCCCCTTTACGCCATGGTCGTGGTGGCGCTGGTCTCGTTTTTCACCGGCCAGCTGAGCTGGTTCCAGTTCGCCCAGCCGGCCCCGATTGACGCCCAGATCGGTGGACTGGCCATCTTTATCCTGACGGTTGCCGCCTACTTCATCGTGGCTCAGCAGGTGCGCGACCTGATCTGGCTCAAGATCATGGTCTTTCTTTATATCGGGGTCGCCTTTATCCACGTCCTCGGCTGGTTTGTCGAACCGGTGGCCACGGTTGCCAACATGCTGTTTACCAACGGAACGATCAATTCCAGCATGTTCTGGCTCTGGCTGGGGACCCTTGCCTTCGGCCAGATTCTATTCAACCACGAGCTCAAGCTCAACTGGCGGGTGGCGCTGATCGTGGTGGCGGCCCTGACCTTTTACATATCGTTTTATCTCAATACCGACTGGAAATCCGGCTATCTGCCGCTCCTGGCCAGCATCGGCACGCTGCTCGCCATGCGCTTCGGCCGGGGGTCGATCATTCTGATTGTCCTGGCCATTGGTCCCGCGATTGTCGTCATCCAGGAGGCGATCGCCAGCGACACGTACAGCTATTCAACCCGGATTGAGGCCTGGGAGATCGTTCTGGAGATGCTCAAGACCAATCCGCTGCTCGGATTTGGACCGGCCAATTACTACTGGTACACGCCACTGTTCCCCATTCGCGGGTATTCCGTGGTCTTTAATTCGCACAACCAGTATATCGACATCATGGCCCAGATCGGTCTGCTCGGCCTGCTCTGTTTTGTGATATTTGTGGTTTTGTTCTTCCGGTTCGCCTGGCAGATGCGATCCCGGGTAGCCGATGGGTTTTCCCGGGCCTACGTACACACCATTCTGGCCGGCTTGATCGGCATGCTGGCCTCCGGCATGCTCGTCGATTGGTTTATTCCTTTTGTCTATAACATCGGTTTCGCCGGCTTTCGCACGAGTATGCTGACCTGGATGTTTTTGGGGGGACTGGTGGCGCTCGATCAGATTCACAGGCAGCAGGCCGCGGCCGCCGCCGATGGGGATTCGACTGGAGCCAGATTGCAGCAATTAGGAGAGTGAAATGATTCAAGAAGAGTTGATAGGCTTAATTCCGGCCGCCGGGAAAGGACTCCGCCTGGGCCTTCCGTACCCAAAGGAGCTGTACCCGGTCATTCGCAACAACCACTACAAGCCGATTTCCCAGTACGTGTTTGAAAACCTGACCAATGCCCGGATCGGGCACATCGTCTTCGTCATCAATGAAACCAAGCACCAGCTGATCGGCTTTTTCGGCAACGGGGAGCGGTTTGGCTGCGACGTCAGCTACGTCGTCCAGGAGCAGCGGGAAACCAAGGATAAGTCGACCTCTCCCGGCCTGGCGCACGCCCTCAACGCCGCCTATCACCTGACAAAGGGGAAGACGGTCTTTTTCGGCATGGCCGATACGATCATGCAGCCCAAGGATGCCTTCGCCCGGGCTTACGCCCAGGCCCAGCCGGATGACGACGTCATCCTGGTCCTTTTTTCCACCGACCGGCCGGAGAAGTTTGGCATGGTGCGCATGGAGGCGGACGGCCGGGTCATCGAAATTGACGACAAGCCGGCCAACACTGACCTGACCGAAATGTGGGGCTGCATCATCTGGCGCCCCCGCTTCACCGAGTACCTGCGGGAATCGATCTGCAGCCGCGGCATTCCCGATTTCGCCAGGATCATGAACAACGCCATCCAGGAAGGGTTCAAGTTTCGCGGCGTTCACATGGAAGAGGGTACCTACATCGATCTGGGCACTTATGACGAAATCATGGAAATGGACCGGCGTTTTCGGGAGGAGGACTGAGCATGAGACGTGAGATGGAAATCGTCGTGGAACGGCCGGACGCGCGCCAGGCCGACGTGCTCGACCTCTCGATCGTCCTCGTCGGCTGGAACAACAAGGCCTACCTGGAACCCTGTCTCGAATCGCTCTACGCGAGCGACCTGGGCTGCCGCTACGACGTCGTACTGGTTGACCAGGGGTCAACCGACGGCAGCCAGGCCATGCTGCGGGAAAAATTCCCCGAGGTGCGGATTATCCAGAACGACCACAACGTTGGTCTGGCCAAAGCCTGCAATCAGGGGATCGAAGGGACGACCGGCCGCCATGTGCTCCTGCTGAACAACGACACTCTGGTCAATTCGACCCTGGGCGAGCTGGTCCGCTTTCTCGACGAAAACCCGCGGGCAGGCGCGGTCGGCGGCCGGCTGCTCAACCCGGACGGATCGTTCCAGGCAGGCTTTGCCGGGTTCTCCTCACTCTGGGAGGAAATCCTGATCGCCACCCATCTGGGCGAGCTTTTCCAGGAAGGGTATCCCTCCCACGACGATTCAGACGAGGTGCGCCACGTCGGCTGGATCAGCTCCGCCTGCCTGCTCCTGCGCCGAGAGGCGCTGGACGAGGTTGGTCTGCTGGACGAGGAATTTTTCATCTACGGGGATGAGGCCGATCTGCAGTTCCGGCTGAATCGGGCCGGCTGGCCGGTCTACTACCTGCCGACCGTCAACACGATCCACTACGGCGGCCGGAGCATGAACCGCTGGAAGCGGCGGCGCATGGTCTATCGGGGTAAGATGCTCTTCTACCGGAAAAACTACGGCGCTCTGCGCACCGGGGCGCTGCGCCTGCTCTTCGGCGCCCTCAGCGCGGCCAAGATGCTCCCCTGGAGTCTGGTCTATCTGCTGCCGGGCCAGCGCGAGCGGGCGAAAAAGGAGCTGGATTCGAATATCGAAGTGATCAAGCTGTGCCTGGACCTCCGATAACGGCCGCGGGCGCAGAGGGGGAAAAGCGATGAGTTCGGGGATCAACCGCGTGGTTCTGATCGTTCTCGACAGTGTCGGCTGCGGCGATGCGCCGGATGCGGCCGCCTACGGGGACGCGGGGAGCGATACCCTGGGGAATACCGCCCGTGCCGTCGGCGGGCTCCACCTGCCCCATCTCGGCCGCCTGGGGCTGGGCCACCTGACGGCCATCGAGGGGGTGCCGCCGGCGGCCGCTCCCACCGGCTGCTACGGCCGGCTGACAGAGGTCAGCGCCGGCAAAGACACGACCACCGGCCACTGGGAGCTGAGCGGCCTGCTGCTCGAGCGCCCCTTCCCGACCTACCCGGATGGCTTCCCGGCCGATCTGATGGCCGCCTTCGAGGCCCGGATCGGCCGCGGGACGCTCGGCAACCGGCCGGCGTCGGGAACGGTCATTCTGGAAGAGCTGGGGGAAGCGCACGTGGCTACGGGCAGGCCGATCGTCTACACCTCGGCCGACAGCGTCTTTCAAATCGCCGCCCACGAAGAGATCATTCCCATCGAGGAGCTGTACCGGATGTGCGAGATCGCCCGCCAGCTGCTGACCGGGCAGCACGCGGTCGGCCGGGTGATCGCGCGGCCGTTCGTCGGCACCCCCGGCCGCTGGACCCGCACGGAGCGCCGGCGCGATTTCAGCCTGGCACCACCCGGCACGACGATCCTCGACGCGGTCAGCCGGGCCGGCCTGGAGGTGATGGCGGTTGGGAAAATCGAGGATATTTTCGCCCACAAAGGGATCACGCAGAGCGATCACACCGGCAACAACATGGCCGGCGTCGACGCCACGCTGTCCTTTTTGAAATCCGAGCAGGTGGGCCTGATTTTTACCAACCTGGTTGACTTCGACGCCCTCTACGGCCACCGGCTGGACCCGGAAGGGTACGCGCGGGCGCTGGAGGCGTTCGATCGGCGGCTGCCGGAGCTGCTGGCCGCCCTGCGTCCGGACGATGTCCTGATTCTGACGGCCGACCACGGCAACGATCCCACCTCCAGCAGCACCGACCACTCGCGGGAGCGGGTGCCGATTCTGATCGCCGGGGAGCGGGTCAAAACCGGTTTTGACCTGGGAACGCGGGACTCTTTTGCCGACGTCGCCGCCACGATCGCCGATCTGCTGGGGATTCCCTGGGACGGAGCCGGGGTCAGTTTCGCCGCCGCCATCCTGGACGGCCGGCCTCGCCGGGAATGAAGGGGCCGGCCCATACCCAGGCGCGCATCAGCGCCGGATCAT
This sequence comes from Promineifilaceae bacterium (SeqCode), assembly GCA_041568735.1. Taxonomy (GTDB): domain Bacteria; phylum Chloroflexota; class Anaerolineae; order Promineifilales; family Promineifilaceae; genus WTJY01. The sequence goes on along the minus strand of JBFFZG010000063.1, from coordinate 6,290 downwards.
AGGCAAGAAGACCTGGGTAGGGTTTACGAGCATATTCACCGTCTGCTCCTTGACGATGGCGCCGGCCGTGCCGGTCACCTTCACCTGGAACCAGCGCGCCGTCCGGTTGCTCGGCGCCCGCTGATCTTGGAGGGTCAGGGTGGCCGGGCCACCCCCCGGCGGAATGACCGTCGGATTGAGCGTGATGCCCAGGGGGGAGCCGCCGGGAGCGCTGGCCGAGAGGGTGACATTCTCCGTGAAGCTGGGGCTGTGTTTGACGTTCACGGTGAACTGGCTGCTCGTGCCGCTGGTCACGATGCGGGTCCTGGGTGTCGTCGAGAGGTCGAAATTTGAATCCCCCCAGGTAACCTGAAGGGTCGGTCCGACGCTGCCGGTTTCCGCCGCCCAGAAATACTTCCCACTGTGATAATTGCCATCGGGTGAATAGACCGCCAGCCGGAGCGGCTGGCCGGCCGCATACGCCTTGGCCAGGGCATAGCTGACATCCCAGCTGTAGGTCAGGGTTCCCTTGCCGACCTCGTTGGCCGGGGCCACCCAGGTGTTGGCCACATTTTCCATGGGTGGGGGACCGTTGTTCCAGTTGATTGTGTTTTCGTTCCAATCCTGGTTGACAATGAGCACCTGGATCAGGGAGTCTTTGGGCAGCCCGGCATACCCCGCATTGCCGAAGGTCCGCATGATGAGACTGGCCGACAGGATTGTCTTGCCGGCCGGTACGGTAGTCAGCGGGAAGGTGACGTAGTAGCGGGAGAAACAGGGGTAGTCGGAAATATCCCACTGATTTTGAATGTTGATCTGGTCGTAGCCGGCGTAGTTCTTGTACCCCCATTCGGACCAGTGATCGAGCCCATCCCCGCAGATCGTGTGGCCGCCGACGTGGGCATCCGTCACGACCTGGCCGTTAAGGCCGTTGTAGATCGTCACGGTGCCGCCCGGGGAGGCGGCCGGGGGGGTATAGGTCGGCATGCCGAAATGGAGCTCGCCCCAGGTAGCCGGGCTCTGGTAGTTGATGCCGGCCGGCCAGGTCTGGTCGGGGATCGGTGTGCCGGCCGCGTCATCGCGATCGTGGACCACCAGGGCCAGCCCCCAGACGGTGCCGGCCGGCGGCGCCTGGCTCAACCCCAGGCTGCTGAAGGGGATTTCGTATTGAATGTAGTACCCCTTGTCGTCGATATTCGTGTTGGGGAGATCACCGCGCCAGGCGGCATTGGTGGTAAACGCCAGGGGCGTCACCTGCCAGGCGGTGCCGGTGCCGCGGGCGGCGCTGGCGTAGTTGTTCGGGTTTTCAAACCAGGTGATCTGGGAGTCGAAGCGGTAGCTCGTGGTCGACGGCGCCCCACCGGTCGGACCGGCCGTGTTGAGATAGAGCGTGACCCCATCCCACTTGGTCAGGTCGGCTGGTTTGGCGTTCGTGTCATACCAGACCCGCCGGTCGATGACGTGGAGCGTCACTTTGACGCCCGTTGGGTTGTAGCCGAGCCGAATATCGGTCGAGTTGGTCGTCGGATTGACCTGGCCGAACCAGCTGATCGCTCCCTGATCCTCGTAAATGATGCCAGGGAAAAACGGGGCGTTAATCCGCTGCCGGATGGCGGCTTCGGCCGGTAACGCCCCCGAAAGATTAATAGAAGCTGAAAAAAAGGTCAGTCCCAACAGCAGGAGACCGGAGAAAAGGAAAGTTTTCATTCGTTTCATCAAAATTGGATCGCTTTTCCAAAAAAAACCCCCTGAAAAGGGTTTCAATGGCCTGTACAGGACCGTCTGAGCGTTCTGCCCCATTCAATTGTAGGAATTCAGTCCCCCCCTGCCAGTAAACTGGCAGACAATCGCCGATTAAGCTCGGCGACAGGGGGGGTGCTGTAAGGTTGGAAGTAAGAAAGTTTTGTCATAGTAAATGAGTACTTACCCTACGTATTTCGAGCCCTTCAGCCAGTGAAAATTAGCCGTTTTCGAGTGAATTAATTCAAACCATTCATCCATCCTATTTGCGCCGAACACCCTAGATGCACATTCTATTTCTGACTCAGGTTTTGCCTTATCCAATCGACGCCGGCCCCAAGATGCGCAGCTACTACGTGCTGCGCTATCTGGCTGCCCGGCATCAGGTGACCCTGCTGTCGTTCGTGCGCCCAACCGATCGGCCGGAAGCGGCTGCTCACCTGGCTGAATTCTGCGCGGCCGTCCACACGGTGCCGATGCGGCGTCGACCCGATCGAGAGCTGCTGGCGGCCGCCCGCAGCCTGCTCACCGGGGAGCCGTTTCTCATCGCCCGGGACCTCTCCCCGGAAATGGTCACCTCTCTGCGAGAGCGGCTGGCGGAGACCCGCTTCGACGCCATCCTCGCCGATCAGCTCTGGATGGCTCGCTACGCCCTGATAGCCGGTGAACTGCAGCCGGAGGCGCGGCTGATTCTCGACCAGCACAACGCGGTTTTCATGATTCCCGAGCGGCTGGCCGAGGGGGAAAAAAACCCGTTCAAACGGCTGTTCCTGGGGCGCGAAACCGGCCGGCTCAAAGCGTTCGAGACGGCCGTCTGCCGTCAGTTTGACCATGTCGTCTGGGTGACCGAAGAAGATCGGGCGGCCGTCTGCGACCTGCTCACCGATGATGATCCTCCCCTGGCCCCGTCAACGATCATTCCGATCTGCCTCGACCCGGAGGACAGCCGCTGGGTCGAGCCGGCCAGTCCGACCCACCGCGTGACCTTCATCGGCGGTCTCCACTGGCCGCCCAATGCGGCCGGCATCACCTGGTTTGCCCGGGAAGTCTGGCCGCGGATCGCCGCCGAGCGGCCGGATGCGGTGCTGACCGTCATCGGCAAGAATCCACCGGCCGAACTGGTCCGGCTGGCGGCCGGGGATCCACACATCGAGGTAACCGGCTACGTGGCTGATCCGACGCTGTACCTGGCGGAAACCGGCGTGTTCATCGTGCCCCTGCATGCCGGGGGCGGCATGCGCGTCAAAGTCATTGAAGCCTGGGCCTGGGGGCTGCCCATCGTCTCCACGACGATCGGGGCAGAGGGCATTCACTACCGGGAGGGGGTCGATCTGTTGATCGCCGACCGGCCGGAAGACTTTGCCGTCGCGGTGTGCCGCCTGCTCGACTGCCCCGCCGAAGCGGAAGCTATGGCTGCCGCCGGCCGGCGCGCGGTGGAGCGTCACTATGACTGGCGCACGGTCTATCACGCCTGGGACGATGTTCTGGCCGCCGATCTGCTGGAGGTCGCGTGAAGCCCGCCGCCTGGAATAAAGCCCTGTGGTCGATCCTGGGGATCGCTGTTTTGCTGCGCCTGGCGGCCGCCTTTTACCTCGGCAACACCGTCGTGGCGCTGCCCGGCACCTTCGATCAGCTGTCCTACCACAATCTGGCCCTGCGCGTGCTCGACGGCCACGGCTTCACCTTTGGCGAACCCTGGTGGCCGGCGACTCCGGCCGGCGAGCCGACCGCCCATTGGAGCTACCTCTACACCTACTTCCTGGTTGCCGTCTACTGGCTGTTCGGCCCCCATCCGCTGGCCGCCCGCCTGGTGCAGGTGGTGATCGTGGGAGTCCTGCACCCCTACCTCGCCTATGTTCTGGGTCGGGAGCTCTTCAACGAGGTCACCGGACTGGTGGCGGCCGGGATTACCGCCGTCTACCTCTACTTTATCTACTACGCGGCCGCCCTGATGACCGAGCCGTTCTACATCACGGCGATCCTCCTGAGCCTCCTTCTGGCCGTGCGGCTGGCCCGCTCGGCCGGCGAGGAGACCGGCCGCGGCCGGATCCTGGCCCTGCAGCTCGGACTGGCCCTGGGAGCGGCCATCCTGCTGCGGCAGCTTTTCCTGCTCATGGTCCCGCCGATTTATCTTTGGATCTGGTGGCCCGCCAGAAAGCGCCAGGTGGTGAATCTCCTGCTGACCACGGCGGTCATCGGACTGATGATTTTGCCGGCGACCCTCTACAATGCCCGCCGCTTCGACAGCTTTGTCCTGCTCAACACCAATGCCGGCTTCGCCTTCTTCTGGGGCAACAACCCGATTTACGGGTATGAATTTCAGCCGATTTTGAATCAAGACGAAACGAGCTACGGCGAACTGATTCCGGTGGAACTGCGGTCGCTGGATGAGGCCGCCTTAGATCGCGAGCTTCTGAAACGGGGACTGCAGTTTGTCGTCGAGGATCCGGGCCGCTACCTGATCCTTTCCCTGAGCCGGATCCCCCCCTATTTCATGTTCTGGCCGTCGGCCGAATCGAGCCTGATCAGCAATCTGGCCCGACTGGGCAGCTTTACGATCACGCTGCCCTTCATGGTGCTCGGACTTTTCCAGGCGCTGAAACGGCGGCCGTCTCTTTCTTCGCCGCTCGTTCTCATGCTGCTGCTGGCTCTGGGATACACCGGGGTGCACGTGCTGATCTGGACCCTCATTCGCTACCGCCTGCCGGTGGACGGGGTGATGGTCATTTTTGCCGCTTACGCCCTGGTCAACCTGGTTGGATGGCCGCGGATCGCCGCCCTGGTTTCCCAGCCGCTGCCTAACGGGTTGGGAGATTAAACAGGGACTTTCCCGGAATAGCGACATGAATATTCTGTTTCTCGTCCCCTACGTGCCTAACCTCATCCGGGTGCGCCCCTACAACCTGATCCGCGGGCTGGCCGCGCGCGGCCACCGGGTGACGGTGCTGGCGCCCTGGCGGACGGAGCGGGATTTACAGGACATCGCCATTCTGAAGACGATCTGCCACCGCGTCGAGACCGTCCATCTCCCGACCAGGCAGATCGCCGTCAACGGATTCGGCGCGCTGCTGACCGGCCAGCCGCTGCAGGCCTGGCATTCCTGGTCGCCGGCTCTCCTGTCCCTGGTCAATGACTGCGGGCCGATCGACCTGATCCACGTCGAGCACCTGCGCGGAGCCAAATACGCCCTGGCGCTGCGGGAATCGGGCCTGCCGGTTGTATGGGATAGTGTCGACTGCATCACCCATCTCTTTCGCCAGGCGGCGGCCGGCAGCCGCAGCCGGATGGGGCAGTGGATGACCCGCTTTGAGCTCGGCCGCACCGGCCGCTATGAAGGGGATCTGGTGAAACGGTTCGAGCAGATCACGGTCACATCGGAAAAAGATCGCCAGGCGCTGGCCGAGCTGGGAGGGCTGGCCCCGGAACAGGCGGAACACATTCATGTCCTGTCCAATGGGGTCGACCTCGACTATTTTAAGCCGGATGACAGCCTGCCCCGCCAGCCGAACGCCCTCGTCGTCTCCGGCAAGATGAGCTACCACGCCAATGTGACGATGACGCTCGAGCTGGCCGAACGAATTATGCCGCTAATCTGGGCAGAACGGCCGGAAACCACGCTTTACGTGGTCGGAAAAGACCCGACCCGGGAGCTGCTGGCCCTGGGGAACCATCCACGCATCGTCGTGACCGGTGAAGTACCCGACATCCGCCCTTATCTGCGCCAGGCTGCGGTAGCCGTGGCTCCTGTCATGTACGGCGCCGGCATCCAGAACAAGGTTCTGGAGGCGATGGCCTGCGCCACCCCGGTTGTCACGACGCCCGGCGCGGCGCAGAGCATCGCCGCCGTCGACGGCCAGGACTACCTGATCGGCCAGACGGCCGAATCATTTGCTGCCGGGGTGCTGCACCTGCTGGCTGACCCCAACTTCGCCGGCGCCATCGGCCGGCACGGCCGCCAATTCATCGAAACCTACCACGCCTGGCCGGAAATTGTCTGCCAGTTGGAGAATATCTACGATGCAACTGTTATCAAACCAAAGCGTTAAGTCCATCTCCCTCATGGACGAAAGACTGCAGCGGGTGGCGGCTGTGCTGTCCCCGAAGCTGCAGTGGCGCATCATCGTTGCCGTGTTGCTCATCAGCGATGTCCTGGCGGCCGGGGCCGCGTTTCTGGCCGCGTACCTGGTCCGCTTCCGCAGCGAACTGCCGGTATTCCAGCTGGAGGTCGAACCGGAGCTCCAGTTTTACTTCCGCCTGAGCATGCTCCTGGTCGGGATCTGGCTCATTCTCCTGGGGGTGAATGGGCTTTATCAGCGCCGGAACATCCTGGGCGGCACCCGGGAGTACGACCTCGTTTTCCGGGTATCCAGCATGGGAATCCTGGCTATCATCGTCTTCGGGTTTATCCAGCTTGACCTGGTCCTGGCCCGCGGCTGGCTCCTGCTGGCCTGGGTGTTCTCCTTCCTGTTTATTTCGATCGGCCGTTTTATGCTGCGGCGGGTGGTCTACCAGCTGCGCGGCTACGGCTTTTTCTTGAGCCCGGCGATTATCGTCGGCGCCAACGAAGAGGG
>JBFFZG010000062.1:0-18682 GCA_041568735.1 Promineifilaceae bacterium (SeqCode) | reverse complement strand
GAGTATTCTTTTTGGCAAGAAAAAAGGCCCGACCAAAGTCGAGCCTTTTTTTGAGTCAAAGTTTGGGATGACTCATGTTTTGTTTGACAACCGATGGGTCGGTGCTGTGAGTTTACGCCCGACGGCCGCCTTTGAGCGTGCCCTGGAAAGCTTCCAGTTCATCCCATTGATCGGCGGCGGCCAGAGCGGCCTGCTCGGGCCAGGTGTCCGGGTGGGCGATCGTGATCCCGGCATCCTGACGGACGATCCGGTCCAGCTCTTCCACGCTGGTCCCAGCCAGCTGGGCGAAGGTGGTGATCCCCGCCTCGTTCAGCACTTTGGCGATCTTGGGGCCGATCCCTTCGATCTTCCGCAGATCATCCCCTTTGCCGGCCGCTTTTTTGGCGGCTTTCGGGGGGGCCGGTTTGCTCTCGGCGGCCGCTTCTGCTTTCGGGGCGGCCGGTTTTTCCGCTTTCGGGGCGGCCGGTTTGGCCTTGGCCTTGGCTTTTTTCTCTTCTTTGGCTTTTACCGGTTCGGCCTGGGCTGGTTTGGCCGCTTTGGGACGGGGAGCCGGAGCCGGCTTGGCTTTCGGCTTCTGCCCGCTGTCCAGCGCTTCCCGGGCCAGCCCGACCAGGGCGTAGAACGCCTGGTCGTCGCGTACGGCGATGTCAGCCAGCGCCTTGCGGTCAATGGTCACATCGGCGATCTTCAACCCGTGCATGAGCCGGCTGTAGCTCAGGCCGTTGACGCGGGCGGCGGCGTTGATGCGGGTGATCCACAGACGACGAAACTCCCGGCGGCGCACCCGGCGGTCCCGGTATGCGTACCAGTACGATTTCATCATCGCTTCATTGCCGCGGCGGAAGAGCTTGCTGCGCGTCCCCCACTGCCCTTTGACTAACTTCAGAATCTTCTTGTGCCGTCGCTGTGTGACGGCACCACCTTTTACTCTCATTCGTTCTAACCTCGCATTTGTCGGGCTCCGGCGCTCAAGCCCCCGTCGCGCGGGGTGCCGAGGCCGGGCAGCGAATTGGGTTTGTTGAGTGGAAAGTTACAAGTGAAAAGGGGTGGGGAATTCCGCTCAGAATCGAATCCTGAATACGATCCCCGGCCGGCTTTTCACCGTCCCCACTGTCTAGTTCTTGCTTCCGGCCGGCGGATTGGCCCGGTAGCGTCTCAGATAAGGAGCCATGCGGCGAATCCGCCGCTTGTCGCCCGGAGCGGTCACTTCCAGCATGGAATCCAGCTGGTTGAGGGCCCGCTTTGACTTGCGCCGGCGCAAATGGCTCTTGCCTTGCTTGGTCCGCATGATCTTACCGGTTTTGGTGATCCGGAACCGCTTGGCAGCTGCCTTGTAGGTCTTCAGCTTGTACTTTTTCTTTGCCTTAGCCATAAATACCTCTCACAATAAAACCCCCGGTGGGGGTCTCGTTCGACCAAATCGGTTGTCAGGTGATTTGGACACAAACAGCACTCACACCAGGGGAGTGAGCGCTGGTTTTCCACAAATGATGTCGTTGTGAAACCTGCGGTTCGCGGGCGGCTTAGGAAGTCTTTGGCGTCAGCAGCATGACCATCGACCAGCCCTCCATGTTCGGGCTCTGCTCGACGTCTGCCACGTCCCCTAAATCTTCGGCGACTCCGTCGATCAGCTCGCGGCCGATCTCCGGATACTGGATCTCCCGACCGGAAAACTTGACGGCGACTTTCACTTTCTTGCCGTCCTCAAGCCATTTGCGGGCATTCTTGACGCGAATATCCCGGTGAAACTGGGCGATCTTCGGCTTGAGATTGATCGTTTTGATCTCGATCTTCTTTTGATTTTTTCGCGCTTCGCGTTCTTTGCGCGTCTTCTCGTAAGCAAATTTGCCGTAATCCATAATCCGGCAGACCGGGGGTTCGGCATTCGGTGCGACTTCGACCAGATCTAATCCCGCTTCCTGAGCCATGCGCAGCGCCTCATCAATGGGGACGATACCGTGATTTTCGTTTTCGGCGTCCAGGAGGCGGACTTCGCGGGCGCGGATGCGGCGATTGATGCGGTAGTTCAGCGTTGTCGACTGCTTACGTGGGGCAGATCTTCTTCTTCTAATGTTCTAAGCCTCGCTTTTCAGTAACTGCGGTGAAAAAGTGAAAATAGGAAACAAAACAACCCGGTTGGGTTGCGGAGAAAATGATAGCATATCGGCTCGGGGCCGTCAACCGAGGCCACGGCCGTGATGATGGCTTGTTAAGGGAAATTTTCCAGTGGTAGCTACCATTTTTGGGCGATCCAGCCTAGCAGATTTTCCAGGAACTGGGGGCTGATTTCAGCTGTCTTTTCAATGCGCTTTGGCTCGGCCGCTCGCTGGAACAGGGCGGCCAGTTCCTGGGGGTTGCCCCCCAGCGGATGATTCTCCTGCCAGACGAGGACCAGCGGCCGCGGGGCAATGGCGCCGATGCACGCCGCCAGGTCGAAGCGGGCCTTCTGCTCCGCCGAGAAAAGATGGGCCGCCTGGAAGGCGTTCTGCGCCTGGCCGATGGCGATGACGCCGGCCGCGGCCGGGTGGATCGAGGCCCACAGCAGGGCCAGCCCCGCCCCCAGCGGCAGCCCGATCAGTCGGGGCGACCGGCCGACGATGTCGGCCACCGTTTCAAAGTCCCGCGCCAGGTCGTCCGGCGTGAGCGGCCCGTGGCTGCTGGCATGCAGGAGATAACGCAGGGGATCGAGCCCGAAGACTTCGAAGCCCGAGCGGGCCAGCGCGGCGCAGCGAATGTCATCGGTGTGGTCGAAATTGCCGAAGGCCGACAGGTAGAGAACCGGCCGGTCAGCCACGGCGTTGTGAGGGGGGAAGTAATAGCTCTCCATGACCACCCCGCTGCGGAGCGGGAGCAGATTGATGCGGCCGAATCGGCTGGTCGGCGTTCCGTGAAAGGAGAGCTTCACCGCCGCCCCAAAGCGTTCCTCGGCCCAGGCCTTGATGCTGCGCAGGTCGACCTCGTAGTCCGTGTCGTCAGCGCTGCCGTCGCTCTCCCCGCTTCCCCGCAGATCAAACACCAGGTGGGCTTCCCGGTAAACCTGGCCGCGGGCGGCCATCTCCTGGCGGGCGCAGACAATCGTGCTGCTCTTGGTCAGGGGAAATTTCGGCACCCAGACGCGAATCACCCGCAGATCCCGGTCGGCCGTTCCCTCTGCCCGGATGAGCATGCAGTCGAGATAGAGCTGGTCATCGGTGAGAATGCCGAAGTGTTCTTCGTGGAGTTCGGTCAACATAGCCATCGGCCTCGCCGGCGAGTCGGTTTGATAGGCCCTGAGGGTAATTATTCAATGAGCCGCCTGGAAAGACAAATTCCCGCAGCGAACTGCCGCTCAGCCGCCCTCCGGCGCTGGCATCTCCTCAACCGGAGTGGGCAGGGGATCGATGGGGAAGGGATAATCCGGAATCAGGTCAACCACCCGCTGGTAGGCTTCGATGACCGCCTGGCCGCTGGTGAAATAACCGCTCAGCATCTCCTGCTGCAGGATCGAAAAGAGGAGTCCTTCGTAAATCTCCGACATCAGGGGGCCGCGCCCCACACCAAACCCCCAGCGGCGGCCGCCGGAGGCCGACGCCACCAGCGGTTCCAACGTCTCCCGGCCTAAGATCGCCTCCAGCGCCGGTTCCCCGGGACGCACCGGGAGGTCGAACCAGGCTTCCCGATAAGACCCGGGCTGCTCCCGGCTGCCGAGCCGCATCGGGACCTTGCGCTCCGGCTCGACGCCGATCCAGCTCAGATAGCCGGCGCCGTACCAGTAGTCGAGGAATGTCCGCACGGTCTCCGCGTCGGCCTGGCCGGTTATGCCGAGGTAGGTCAGGGTGCTGTAGTCGACCGGCCGGGCGGCCGCACCCCGGCCGGTAATCGTCGTGATGAGGCCGGTCTGGCCGCTCAAAAAGGCCGGATCGGCCGCGCATTCCGGGCAGACCGGCCGGTAGCGCTCGTCGAGCCCGGCCAGAGCCACCAGGGTGGAAGGGGAGGTAAAAATCATCCCGGTGCGGCCGGCCAGGTAGGCGTTGAGCGCGCTGATGTTGGTCTGAATATCGCTCGGGCTGTACAGGTTGACGATCTCCCGGTAAAAGGCCAGCGCCTCGCCGCAGGCCGGCGACAGGATCGTCACCTCGCCCCGCTCATCGATCAGCTCGCAGCCGTTGGCCAGGGCCAGCTGCTCGAACACCTGCTGAGTGCGGATCAGGTCGGATTCGGTGGGGACGACCAGCCCGCTGATCAGCGTCGTGGTCAGGCCGGTGCGGGCGCTGAGCACTTCAGAGCGATAGATCGCCGCCGCCGCCGCCAGCATCGCATCGAAATCGGCCGGGGGCTCGAGCTCCAGGGTGTCAAACCAGTCCTGCCGGTAGATCAGCAGCTGCGGCGCGCCGTGATTGGGCAGGGCAGCCGGCTGCCCGTCCTCGAGTGAGACGAGGTCGAGCGCGGCCTCGTCGAAGGTTTCACGGCCGAGCTGCTCGAACGCAGTTTGGGCGGCCGCCGGATCGAGGATGCCCGAGGCCGTCCAGCCCATGGTGTATTCGACCGGATGAAGGATGAGATCCGGGAGGGTCCCCGACAGGGCGGCCGTCTCGACCAGTCGCGGCAGGCGCCCGGCGTCGATCATGACGTATTCGAGGAAGATGCCGTGATTGGCGTCGAGCTCGACCTGCATCTCCTCGAGGACCGCTCGATGGGCCTCCGATGTTTCATTGACCCACAGGGTGACCACCGGGTTTGGATTGACCCCGGCGGCCGGCGCGGCCGGTGTGGGAATCGGCTCCCCGGTCGGCGTGGGAGCGGCCACCAGCCGCGGGGTCGGCAGGGGTTCGGCCGTTCCGGCAGCCAGCGCCTCGCGGGTTGCTTCGCGGGGAGGGGTCGGCAGAATCGCCTGGCAGCCGGTCGCCAGCAGTAGAACGGCGAGGATCAGTGCCTGCCCGAGCGCGCGTCCATGGGGGAAAACCCGATCGAAGCAGGTCATCCGGCCGCCTGCGGGTTTCGTTCGGCGGCGATCCGCAGCCCTTCCAGCGTCAGCCAGGGATCGATCGCGTCAAAAATAGCGGTGTGGGGAGCCAGGAGATCGATGAGACCGCCCGTGCCGATGACGGCGATGCCGCCCGCGCCGGCGGCCGAATCGTGGCGCAGCAGCTCCGCTTTCAGGCGGGGGAGCAGCCCTTCGATGAGGCTCAGGTAGCCGTAGATGAGGCCGGACTGCACGGCGTGAACCGTGTTCCGGCCGAGGACGGACGGCGGGAGAACCAGGTCGACCTGGCTGAGTTTGGCCGCTCGCTGAAAAAGAGCATCGGCCGTGATGCCGAGCCCGGGACTGATGACCCCGCCGAGGAGATCTCCCCCGGAGGTAACCACATCGAGCTTGGTGGCGGTGCCCAGATCGATGACGATGCAGGCCCGGCGGAAGCGGTCATAAGCGGCGGCCGCATTGAGCAGCCGATCGCTTCCCACCTGGGCCGGCACGTCGGTGCGGTTCTGGATGCCGAGGTCGAGATCGGTGTGGATGAGCAGCGGATCCCGCTGCAGATAATCCCGGCTCAGCGCCAGGACAGTCTGGGTCAGCTGGGGGACGACGCTCGAAAGGACGACCCGGCTGACCGCTTTCTTGAGCCCATGCTCGCGCAGGAGGGAGGTCAGATAGATGCCGAGCTCGTCGGCCGTCCGCTCGGGCACGGTCCGCAGCCGCCAGTGAGCCTGCCAGCCGCTGCCGTTCCAGACACCCAGGACGATATTGGTGTTGCCGATGTCGATGGCTAAAAGCATGGGGGAGGATTGTATAGCGGGATGGAGGGATGGGGAAGGGAACGGGGAACGGGGAACGGGGAACGGGGAACGGGGGATGGGGGATGGGAGTTGGGAGTTGGGGAAGGAGGAACGGGGAAGGGGGACCGGTGCCGGGCGCGATTGGCCGGGGGGCGGGGATTATTGGGGAGGAAATCTGCCTTTTGGGGGCAGTTCTCAGGCAGAGGGACTTGGCATCGAGTTGGAGACCTGCTGGCATTCCAACAGGTCGAGGGTCTGGCAGATGTGCTGGTACCAAGGACTGGTGAAGAATTGGGAGGCGTCGGCCTGCAGGGATTTATCCTGCCCTTGCAGGTCGGCCAGGGCCTGCTGGAGGACGGCGGCCAGCAGGCGGCTGCCGCCGGCCGGATGGGATAGGGTCTGCTGAGAATTCATCGGGACCTCGCCATGATAAAAGTTTGGGTTTTTTCGATCAGGGTCTGCTACTTGGAGGGCAGAATGGGGGAAATTCTTACCCTGCCGGTCGAAAAACTCCCAACTTGCTGGACCGGCCGGCCGCAACCCTTATAATGAAATCAACCGCCAGGCCCGCCTGCGGAGCAGACACGACCGAGGGAACCCGACATGCTGGCCAAAATCCTGAGCTGTGCCACCATCGGCCTGGAGGCCGAGACGATTCATGTGGAAGTCGATATCGCGCGGGGAATGCCCGGGACGACGATCGTCGGCCTGCCTGACGCGGCCGTGCGCGAGAGCCGCGATCGGGTCCAGGCGGCGATCAAGAACAGCGGCCTCTCCTACCCGGGAGCGAGGCGGCTGACGGTCAACCTGGCCCCGGCCGACCTGCGCAAAGAAGGGCCGGCCTACGATCTGCCGATCGCGGTCGGCATCCTGGCCGCCTCTCGCCAGATCTGGCATGGCCAGCTCGAGGGAAGCTACTTTATCGGGGAGCTGTCGCTCGACGGATCGGTCCGGCCGGTCAAGGGGGCGCTGCTGATGGCCGCGCTGGCCCGGCGGCTGGGGATCCGCCGCCTGTTCATCCCGGCCGTCAACGCCGGGGAGGCGGCGCTGATCCCCTCGATCGAGGTCATCCCGGTGGCCGACCTGGCCCAGCTCGTCGGCCATCTGACCGGCATGGCCCCGCTGACCCCTTATGCCGTCAACCTCGACGATCTGGCGCTGGCCCCGCCGGCCGTCGAGGCCGACTTCGCCGACATCATGGGACAGGAGCACGTCAAACGGGCGCTTGAGGTGGCCGCGGCCGGCGGTCACAACGTGCTGCTGACCGGTCCGCCGGGGACGGGCAAGACGCTCCTGTCGAAGTCCCTGCCGGGAATTCTTCCTTCGCTGACCCTGGATGAGTCGCTCGAGGTGACCAAGATCTACAGCGTGGCCGGCATGCTGCCGGATACGCGGCCGCTGATCCAGGCCCGCCCGTTTCGAGCCCCCCACCACACGATCAGCTACGCCGGGCTGGTCGGCGGCGGGGCCTGGCCCCGGCCGGGGGAGATCAGCCTGGCCCACCGCGGGGTGCTCTTTCTCGACGAACTGCCGGAGTTCGGCAGCCGGCTGATCGAGGTCCTGCGCCAGCCGCTCGAGGGGCTGCCGCGGGAAGTGGCCATCGCCCGGGCCAGCGGCACGGTGACGTATCCGGCCGGTTTCATGCTGGTGGCCGCCCAGAACCCCTGCCCCTGCGGCTACTACGGCGATCCGACGCGGGCCTGCAGCTGCTCCAACGCCATGATCACCCGCTACCAGAAGCGGATCTCCGGCCCGCTGCTCGACCGGATCGACATCCACGTCGATGTGCCCCGCATCGATTTCGAAAAGCTGACGGGCGGCGGCCGGCAGGAGGGCTCGGCCGCCATCCGTGCCCGGGTCGAGGGGGCGCGAGCGCTGGCGGCCGAGCGGCTGGCCGGGAGCGGCCTGCAGGCCAACGCCGACATGGGGCCGGGCGAGGTGCGCCGCTTCTGCCGGCTCGACGACGGCGGCACTCGCCTGATGAAGAGCGCCATGGCCCAGATGCATCTGAGCGCCCGCGGCTTTCACCGGGTGGTCAAGGTGGCCCGCACGATCGCCGACCTGGCCGGCGAGGGGCAGATCATCCCGCCCCACCTGGCCGAGGCGCTCCAGTACCGGCCGAAAGAGCGGGTGTGAATTTATGTCAAAGGCCACTTCCGCTTTAAACCGGAATCTGCTATGCTGACAGCAGCGATGGCAGGTTGGGAGAGCCGGGAGTTGAACCCATGTATCGGTCATACATCGCGTTCGCCGGGGGGTTGACGGGATGGCTGGCCGGATTTATCGCTGCCGGCGTTGTGGATCAAGGGCTGATCCTCTCGGTCTGGCTGCCCGTTTCGGTGGGCGGTGCCCTGGTGGGCTTCCTGCTGGGATGGGGGTTTGGTAAAGGCCGGCCGAGGATGCACTGAAGCCGGGGTAGCGGCCGCGGCGGCCCAGACCCGCCTTCCCCCTGGCGCGACGTGCTCGCCCGGCTGGAGCAAAGCAAAAGGAAGGGACGATGGCCGAGAAGCGGCAACCGCCGCGGGGCCTGCTGCGCCTCCTGCTGCGGGCGCCCATCTGGTTCTACCGGCTGCGGCTGGGGTGGTTGCTCGGCGGCCGCTTTCTTCTTCTCCTTCATACGGGAAGGCGCACCGGCCTCCGCCGCCAGGCGGTGCTCGAAGTGGTCGACTACGATCCGGCGGCCGACGTCTATATCGTGGCTGTCGGCTTTGGCAGACGCTCTGACTGGTACCAGAATATCCGGGTCCGGCCGCAGGTGGTTCTTCAGGTCGGCCGGCGCCGGGTGGCCGCTATCGCCCACCCGCTTGACCCGGCCGCCGGGGGGGCGGTCATGGCCGGCTACGCTCGCCGTTACCCGCTGGCTGCCCGCCTCCTCACCCGCCTGCTCGGGCACGACGTCGACGGCAGCCCGGACAGCTACCGGCGGCTCGGTGAAGAATCGATTCCCTTTGTGTCGCTGGCGGTTGATTTCAGTCTCGATCCGGCGGACTGGCCGGACAGAAAAAAGGCCGGGAAATCCGCTGTGGCGGATCACCCGGCCGGAGGAGAAAGGAAAGGAGGTCGGAGAAGAACGTTCACCATCGTTTGCCCTCTTTAGACGGCGGTAAGCCGCCTGTTCTTACGGCGATGAAGACCGGTTGAGACACCACCGCATGAAAATGCCGCCTCGATCGGCAAAACTGTGTAAATCTGGGTAAAATTAGCCCGATGAGTTCAGATAGTTTGTAAGATTAACTACCTACAATGGTTGTAAGTCCCCGGACAGGACTTGATGAACAGATCCTTTTCACCATAGGGCAGCCACAGGCGCCCGGGAGTTTCACAAATGAATACGGCTGAGGTAAGGACGCAAGAGCGGTGGCGGGAGCTTGTGCAAATGACCGCGCTGCGAATGATGCGCGTACCTTTTTCCCAGAGACCCCAGCCCGTTTCCTTTGTCGAGGGGGGTATTCAGACCCGCTGGATGCCCATTCACGAGGCGGGGAAATGGATGGAGGAGCTGGGGGATCCTCGACTGTCAATCGTACAGAGGGGTCGGGCAGGCAGCGAACTTGGACAGATCACCCTCGTGGTGCTCACCAGGCCGCTGGTCGAAACGACCCAGCCTGCCGGCGAGCCGCAGGAGCCGGAGCAGGGGGTCAGCCTGGGCCAGATCACCTTTTTGCTCGAGCTCGGCCGCTGGTTCCTCGATCGGGTTACGGGCCCGTTTGCCAGGGATTTTTTGCCGCCGGCCGTCATCAGCGGTTCATTTTTTGAAGAGACCCTGGTTCATCCATCGGATGACCAAGCCCTGGCCATGGCTGTCCCGTTTAATCTCCTCCGGTTCTGCTCCGGTCATCTGCTGTTCTTTTTCCAGGCCAAATCTGACAGGCTCCCGACATCAAGGGTGGAGATGTTGAATGTGGTCTCAGCGTAGCGTTGTGCAGGACTTGATATTTCAGGGGTCGACATCGTGGCCCGTTCGGGGGGGCCCATATCCCCCGAAATCCAGGAAGTTTTCAATCGAATGAAATTGAATAGGACGAGGAGCAGAATCAGCCGCCCAATGAGCCCTCCGGCAGGGCGCCCTTCGCGAGGATCGATTTATTCACGGTAAAACACGATGGATGTACCCATGGACTTCTCCCCACCCCACTCTGTCTCCATCAGAAAGATCTGCGAAACAAGCCTGAACCAGGTTCGAGAATTCGCCGAAGATAAGAGACTGCACCTCTACACCATGATCGACGGCCGGGTTCGCTCCCTGCTGATCCAGGAATCGCGCCTGGAGGCCCTGATGTCGGCGCTCCTGTTAAATGCCATCCTGGCGACGCCCAACGGCGGTTCGGTGGGGTTGGAAGTCGCCGGCGACCCGGTTCACGAAACGGTCCATTTTACCGTCTGGGACAGCTCTCCTGGCATGGATGCCGGCCGGGCGTACAACCTCTTTCTCCAAAAAGACCCGGCCGACCATCGGCGGAAGGCCCTTTCCCAGCTGCCGGAGCTGGTCGCCATGCACGAAGGGGTCATGTCGGTCGATACCTCGACGGGCAGTGGGATGCGCGTCACGATTTCGCTCCCCTGGCACAAAGACGGCCTGCCGCCGCCGGTGGAACTCTGTGAAGAAGGGCGCATTCTGCTGGTCGACGACGACGATCTCATTCTCTACATTGTCAGCAGCTATCTCACCAGCTGCGGCTATGATGTGGTCACCGCCACGAATGGGATGGATGCCCTGGCCCGGATGGAGGAATTTCACCCCGACCTGATTCTGATGGACATCCACATGCCGATTATGGGGGGGCTGGAAGCGATACGCTCCATCCGCCAGAGCGACCGGCCGGAGATCGCCCGGATTCCCATTGTCGCCCTGACAGTTCTCTCGATGCTCAGCGACCAGCACGACTGCCTCGAAGCCGGCGCCGATGACTACATCAGCAAGCCGGTCAGCCTGCGCTGGCTAAACCGCAAGATCAAAACCCATCTCCTGACAGAAAATTAACGGGATCATCGGCCGGTCGATCACCGTCGACCGGCCGCCATGTCCACCGCTTCCGGCAGGCGGCGGAGCCTCTGCAGCCCCCAGACCCCGACCAGGGCCAGCAGCCCATTGAAGGTGAAGGCCAGCACCCAGCCGGCCGGTCCCGCCTGCCAGTCGAGCAGCGAGCCGGCCACGACCGGCACGGCGGCCCCGATGGCGAAGCCGGCAAAAGACTGCACCGCCTGGGCCGACCCCAGCCGCTCGGGTGGGGACAGCTCGGTGACAGCCGTGCTGTAAATCGCCGAATCGGCTGCCGTGGCGAAGCCGTAGACAAATCCGAGCAGCAGCAGCCAGATTGGCGGCAGCCGGAGCAGCCAGCCGGCTGCCAGGGAGCAGACGCCGCTGATCAGAAAAATAGCGCCCGCGGTCTTCGTCCGCCCCCAGCGATCCGACCAGCGTCCCCCCAGAAAGACCGCCGCGATGCTCGTCATGAACATCCAGCCGGCCAGGGTGGCCCCGCGGGCGGCCGCCGCCAGTGGGGGGAGACCGGCGGCGGCAAACTGGGCCGCCAGGAGCTGCGGGAACCAGAGCCTGGCCAGGTAGAGCTCGGCCGTGTGCAGACCGTAGGCCAGGATCACCCAGAAGAGCGGCCGGCTGCGCAGAATGGACAGATCGAGCCGGCCACGGGTGGGAAGCGCGCGGTCAGGCTCGCGTGCCGTCGATTCTTCTCCGGGAATCCAGAAGGCCAGCAGAATGCCGGCCAGTCCCAGGGTGGCTGCCGCTGCATAAGCCGGCCGCCAGCCGCCGGTGACGGCCAGCAGCCAGCCCGTCAGCACAAAAGAAATCGTCGTGCCCGCGTAGCCCACCCCGACAAAGATGCCGATCGCCGTCCCCCGCTGCGACGGGTGAAAGCGGCGGGCCACCCACTGCACCCCGGAAATGTAAGCTACCACGTGGCCGACCCCCATCAAAAAGCGGAATGCTGCTCCGCTCCAGGGACCGGCCGCCGCAGCGAAGAGCAGCTGGCCGGCCACCAGGAACACCAGGCCGCCCCGCAGCAAAATGACCGGTGAGACGCGGTCGGTCAGAGGAACGAGCAGGAGAGAGGAGAGGGCGAAACCGGCGAGATAGGTCGAGAACATCAGGCTGGCCGAGGCGTTCGACAGCTCCCAATCGGCCTGGATCAGGGTCAGGGCGGCGTTGTAGCTCGAAAAAGAGAGCAGTGGGAAGAAAAGGGCCGCGCTGGTAACGGCCAGACCGCGCCAGGGGGCGGCCGCCGGCGCGGCGTTCAATCGGCCGCCTCCGCCTCAAGCGTGGACGTCAGCCGCTCCCGCACCATGTCGAGGAAGGCGAGCAGGGCCGGGGAGATCCATTTTTGCGGATGGCGGACGATTTGCGTATAGACCTCAAAGTCCGGCCGCGGGAAAGGCAGCGCCACCAGCGTGCCCAGTGCCAGCTCGCGCGCCACCGCCACGCCGGGCAGGAAGGTGATGCCCATGCCCCCCACCACGCACTGCTTGATCGCCTCGATGCTCATGAAATCGAGCACATCATCCGGCCGCACTCCGTGCTTGTGGAGAAAGCGCTCGAACATTACCCGGTAGTTGGCGCCCGGCTCCGGCAGCAGCAGCGTTTCGTGCCGCAGGTCAGTCGGCTCCACAGCGGCTGCGCCGGCCAGGGGATGGTCGGGGTAGGTCGCCAGGATCATTTCCTCGCGGATCAGCGGCTCGGTCTCGAATCCCTCGATCTGCTCGCTGACCGTAAATTCAATGGCGGCGTCGAGCAGCCCTTCCCGCAGGTCCTCCTGCCACTGATAGGCCATGCTGGGGTGCAGGGTGACCCGCACCTCGGGATACCGGTCGTGAAAAGGGCGCAGCAGGGCGGCCAGCCGGTAGACGCAGAGCGTTTCGGGAGCCCCAATGCGCAGCTCGCCGGCCGGCTTCTGCGGATCGGCCAGGCAGGCGCGTGCTTCCCGGGTCAGCTGCAGGATGCGCTCGGCGTAATCGAGTAGCTGGCGCCCCTGGTCGGTGAGCTGGATGCGGCGGCCAAGCCGGTCGAATAGGAGGACGCCGAGCTCCTCCTCGAGCGCCTGCATCTGGGCGGAAAC
Source organism: Promineifilaceae bacterium (SeqCode) (assembly GCA_041568735.1). Lineage (GTDB taxonomy): Bacteria > Chloroflexota > Anaerolineae > Promineifilales > Promineifilaceae > WTJY01. The sequence goes on along the minus strand of JBFFZG010000062.1, from coordinate 5,861 downwards.
GCTCGATTGGGCGTAGCTCAGCTGTTCGGCTGTGCGGGTGAAGCTGAGCGTGCGGGCCGCAGTTCGAAAGGTTTCCAGCTGGCGAAGTTCCATGACTGATCTCCTAAAAACAGCTCCATCCATCGGGAAAATCGATTGATATTATCGTCTTTGTTCGCTTGTGTTGATAATAGCATGGGTGTATCCTATCAATCAAGGTCGGGGGTGGACCTTGCCCCCCATTCGGCCTGGAGATGTCATCATGTATACCGAAGATACGCTGGTATACCGCGTTGCGGTCGAAGATTTTTACCGGGCTTACCGGCAGGGAATCTGGCATCGTTTCTGGTCCTGGATCACCCGCCGCCCGACGCAGCTGCGCGCCTATGAAACGGTGGTCGAACCGCTTGGGATCCTCGACGTGCAGGATCTCGGTCTCCATGAAGTTCCCCTCGACGCCATTGTCGGCAGCGTCGGCCGTGCGAACGACTATACGGCCGATTTTCTCCCCCGCCGCGCGGCCGATCTGGAGCGCTGGTCGGGGATCAAGATGGCCGTCATGCGCATGAGCGGCCTGCCCCCGGTGACTCTCTTCCAGGTCGGTGCGCACTACTTCGTTCTCGATGGCCATCACCGGGTATCCGTTTCCCGCCAGCTGCGCGTGCCGACTATCACCGCCCACGTACAGCGGGTGGAAACGGTCCGGCCTTACCAGACCGCGGCCGCGCGGTCGGGGCGTCCGGCTGAAAAACCGGCGATCGTCCTCTGATCCCATCCCACCATCGATCAAACAGAATATCCCCTGCGGCCGCCGGCTTTCCCGGGACCGAATTTGCCTGGCCTCCAAAAGCGTTTATGATAGCTTTCAGGACACTCACTGATGCCATAAACGAGGGCTAGCCGTGAAAGTTCGACCACTGGGGCGGACGGGGCTGCGCGTTTCCCCGATCTGCCTGGGCACCATGCAGTTCGGCTGGACGGCCGACCAGGAAACCGCTTTCTCACTGCTCGACGAAGCGGTCGAACTTGGCTGCAATTTTATCGACACAGCCGATATCTACCCGGCCCAGGGCGAGAAGGGGCTCAGCGAGAAAATTCTCGGCCGCTGGCTGGCCCGCATCGGCCGGCGGCGCGATGACCTGATTGTCGCCACCAAGGTGCGCGGCCCCATGGGCGAGGGAGCCAACCGGCAGGGTCTCTCTCGCCGCCGCCTCATGATGGCTGTTCGGGAGAGCCTCGAACGGCTGCAGATCGAGACCATCGATCTCTACCAGGTCCACTGGCCGGATGAGGAAACCCCCCTTGAAGAAACGCTCGGCGCTCTGACCGACCTGGTTCGATCCGGGATGGTCCGCTATCTCGGCTGTTCCAATTTTCCCGCCTGGCTTCTGACCCGGTCACTCTGGATCAGCGATGTCAGAAACCTCTGCCGCTTCGAGACGCTCCAGCCCCATTACAATCTGGCCCACCGGGCGGAATTCGAGCGGGAGCTGCTGCCGCTCTGCCTCGACCAGGGGATCGGGGTGCTCCCCTACAGCCCGCTCGCCGGCGGGTTTCTGACCGGCAAGTACCGGCCGGGGGCAGCGCCACCGCCATCGGCCCGCGCCGGGCGTAACCTCGCGCGATATGGTAACGAACGGGGCTTCACCATCGTTCAGACACTGCAGGAAATCGCGGCCGCCCGCGGGGCGACGCCGGCCCAGGTAGCGCTCGCCTGGCTGCTGGCCTCGCCGGTGGTTTCGGCGGCCGTGATCGGGGCCAATCATCCGGACCAGCTGCGGGAAACGGCGGCCGGCGCCGATCTCGTGCTCGATCCCATCGAGCTGGAAAAATTATCCCGGGCCAGCGCCTGGTGAAAATAAAGAAAAAGCTGTTTGAACCCGTCTGCTCCGTGGTAAACTGGAGCGGTCAGAACCTGACCGGTGGACCAGCCAGGCGCGCCTGCCGTCAGGACGATGGCAGATTTCAGCAACCGACCCTATCGGTACGAGGAGAAACATGGCCTCAAAAAACAACCAGGAAACCGCCACCCCTACAGAATTAGAACGTCTGCGGGACATTCTCTTTGGCGAGTACGCCCGCCATACGGAACTCAAAATCGAGGATATCGAATCCCACCTCAACCAGTTCCGCCGGGAGATTCTCAAAGCCCTGAGCGACCAGGAGTCGATTCAGGCCAACCAGCTCGAGACGACCCGGCAGGCACTCGACGACAAGTTGAGCCAGGCCGGGAATTCCCACCAGGCCCTCGAGAACCGGCTCGATCAGTTCGCCGCCGACGTGAACCAGCAGATTGCCGCGCTGCGGGAGGAGATGAACGAGCACCTGGCCCGGCTGGCCGATGAACTGACCAACCGCCGGGTGCTCGGCCGGCTGCTGACCGACCTGGGACAGGAGCTGCAGGGGACCGCCGCCGAAGAGCCCGGCGACTGATCCGGCCGGTTCCCCCTGGCTCGATCGATGAAAACAGGCGCCGCCGTCACGCTGCCCGCTGCATGACTTCTTCCGCCGAACAATCCCCCAAGAACCCGGCCGTCCGGGATGATGCCGCCCTGCTGGCCGATCTGCAGGCGCTGCTGCTGAAGCAGGAGCGGGCGCGGGTGCATCAGCTCGAGGAAGAACTGGCCGCCCTGCAGGCGGAAATCGAAGCGATGCGCGCCCGGCTGGCCGCTTCCGAGGCGGCGGTCTTGCCCTCCGTTGCCAGCAATCTCAGCCAGATCACGCAGGAGGCGGTTCGGGATTCCCGGCAGAAGATGGCGACCGCCCTCGGCCCGTTGATCGGCGAGGCGACCCGCATCCAGATCCGGGAATCGCGCGAGGAGATGGTCGAGGCGCTCTATCCGGTTATCGGAGACAGCATCGTGCGGGCGGTCGCCGAGCGCTTTCGCGAATTTCAGCGGCAGATCGATGCCCGTCTGCGGCCGCGCGGCGGTCTGCTCGACAACCTGACCCTGCGCCTGCGGGGGGTCAGCCCGGGGGATGCCGCCCTGCGCCAGGCGCTGCCCTTCGAAATCCAGCAAATATTCCTCATCCAGCACGAAACCGGCCTGCTCCTGGCCTACTACAACGCCGTCGAGGAAGAGAGCATTGACTCCGACCTGATTGGCGGAATGCTGACCGCGATCCGAACCTTTGTCGAAGACTCGCTCGACCCTGAGCACCTCTCCGATGAAGAGCTGGATGCCATTTACCACGGGGATGGGAGCATCATCCTCCAGAACGGCACGGCCGCCTACGCCGCGGTTGTCATTCAGGGGATGGAGCCACCCGGTTTTCACGCTTCCCTGCGCGGCCTGGTGGCCGATCTTCATCTGCAGTATCGCCATGAGATGGCCACGTATGACGGCGACCCGGAGCGCCTGCCCGATTTTGTGCCCATGCTGCGCGACTGGATTCACACGGTAACTGCGATCGAGCAGGCGTCGGAAACACGAAAGACGCGCCGGGATCTCCAGCGGATTCGAGCCGGCGGTGCGTTTCTCGGCGTGCTGGGGCTTCTCTTTTGCTGCTTTTACGGCTGGTTTACCTGGTCGCTTTTCCCGATCGCCTGGGAGCGGCTGGCGGGAACGCCAACCTCGACCCCGGCGCCGCTCGTGCTCCCAACCAGAGCCCCCAGCGAAACGCCGCCGCCGCCGACCGCCACCAGGACGTCCGCGCCCACGGCCACGATCACCCCGTCACCGCCACCGACCGCGACGCCGACCCCCCGGCCGACGGCCACCGCCACGGTCACGGAAACGCCGCTGCCGACAGAAGCGGCCGCGCCCACCCTGCAGCCGGTGACGCTCGTTTCGGTCTGGAGCCGGCAGCAGCCCGATCCGAACGAACCACGCTATCTGGCCATCCCGGAGCGCACCCCAGTCACCGTGCTATCGGCCCGGGGCGCCTGGGTCGAAGTGGCGTGGGTCGATGCGGCCAATGGCCTGGTGACCGGCTGGATCCCGGCGGAATGGGTCGCCATCCCGATATCCGCTACAATACCGACCGCGACGGCCGAACCCTGATTCTCGTCTCGCCGTTCATCCATCGACCGGCTGCGGCCGGCCGCCCGAAATGATGTCGTCCATTTGATGAAAACGATTCAGAAAAAAATTTGCCTGCTCGGTGATTTTGCCGTCGGCAAAACCAGCATGGTCCGCCGCTTCGTGGAAGGGCGGTTTGACGATCGCTATCTCAGCACGATCGGCGTGAAAATTTCGCGACGGACGATCGAACGGCCGGATCACGAGCTGCGCCTGCTGGTCTGGGACCTGGCCGGCGGGGACGACTACGATTCGGTCACCTCCGGCTATCTGCGGGGATCGGCCGGCGCCCTGATCGTCTGCGACCTGACGCGGTCGACCACGCTCCTGGCGATCGACCGCTACGTCGAGCAGCTGCACAGCCTGGGTTTGCAGATCCCCATCGTCATCGCCGCCAATAAAAACGACCTGGAAGAGGAGCGGCAGCTGACGGACGAATCTCTGGCCGGAACCGCCGGCCGCTGGCAGGCTCCCTGCGTGGAGACCAGCGCCAAAACCGGCGATGGGGTTGAAGAGGTGTTTCTGCAGCTGGCTCAGCTCATTGAGAAATCCGGGTCATGAGTGTGCCTGAGCCGAACCCGATGTTCGATCGGGAAAATTTGGAGAGGCGGGTGATGGCCCGCCTGCAGAACCGGATCGCCTACGCCGCCGTCGACCCCCACCATCTCATCGCCCTGGCCAGCCCCTCCCTGCAGGGACTGGCAGCCGAACCGGAGCTGCCGCTGGCCGGCCGGCCCCTGACCGAGGCCTTCGCCGAGCTCACCGGGTTCGAGGAGACCCTGGATGAGCTGCTCGCCGGCCGGCTGCCGGAAATCCATCTGCCGGCGGTCAATCGCGGCGAGGGGGACGAGGTGATTCGCTATTTTAATTTCAGCCTCTATCCCCTGGACGGGAACCGGCCGGAAGCGGGGCTGCTGCTGGTGGTGGAAGAGGATACCATCAGCGGCCGTCTGCAGCAGGAGCTCGTCCAGGAGCGGAATCAGCTGCGGCTGATCCAGGGAGAGCTGGCCCGGGCTAACGGCCGGCTGCAGCGGCTCGACCAGATCAAGACGCTCTTCCTGACCATGGCCGCGCACGACCTGCGCACTCCCTTGTCGATCATCAACGGGTATGTCGACCTTCTGCTCGACGAAATGGACGACATTCCCCTGGCCGAGTCTTTTCCGGCCGAGGATGAGCGCTGGCGGGGCTACCTGCACGTCATGCAGGACCAGAACCGCTGGCTCGACCGGCTGATCGCCAACATCATCGACCTCAATCTCATCGAACAGGGGCGGCTCGTGGTCCACCGCCGGCCGTATGACCTGCGCCTGGCGGTGAACGAGCTGATGAAAAATCTCGAGGTTCTGCTCTCTTTTCAGAAAAAACAGCTGGAAATTGAGGTGCCTGACCGGCCGGTTCTGGCCCTGGCCGAACCGGACCGCGTGCGCCAGATTCTGCAGAACCTTGTCGGGAACAGCGTCAAGTTCATCGGCCGGGAAGGGCGGATCGGGATTCGCCTCTTCGCCGACGAAGCGCAGAACCGGGCGGTGCTGTGTGTGAGTGATAACGGCCCGGGAATTCCGGCCGAGCACCAGCGCCACCTCTTTAAACTGTTTTACCGGGCTCCCGGCGTCGACACGGTGCAGGGGACCGGTCTGGGACTGCACATCGTCAAAACCCTCGTCGAGCAGCACGATGGGATGATCACCGTCGACAGCCAGTCAGGCCGCGGAACCACCTTTCGCGTGGCTCTCCCGCTGGCCGATAGCGATTAGGACGGGAATCAGGAAACAGAAAATATAAAACAGTCAGCAGGAATCGGTATTCTGTCATTGGTAACCGGACCCCGGTTCACCGGCTGTCAACCACTGAAGACGG
>JBFFZG010000061.1:0-18701 GCA_041568735.1 Promineifilaceae bacterium (SeqCode) | reverse complement strand
GGGCAGCATGGATCCGGGGCAAAGGGCGCCGGTGGCGAAAATCTCTCCCTCCTGATTGATGACCAGCACCTGGTCCTGATCCAATGCAACCTGCACCATCGTCCCGGGCGGCACCTCCTCAACCGGGATGGCCGGTTGGAAATTCGGCCCCTGGAGCAGGGAGGGAGGGGTGTAGATCTGGTCGAGTGAAATGATGCTCGACGAGCTTTTGACGGCCGGCTCCCGGACGACCAGATCGACAAAATGGGGGAGGTTTTCTTCGAGCGCCCGGCGAATTCCACGTTGAATAGTGAAGGCTGATCCGGCACATCCCTGACACGCGCCCCCCATCTCCAACGTCACCAGTCCGTTTTCGACCGCCAGGAGCTTGATTTTCCCCCCGTGGGATTCGATATACGGCCGCACCCGGTCGATAGCGGCCTCCGCCAGATCGAAATCGATTTCCGGGGGCAGGAGATCATAAAGGCCCAGCACCAGCTGAATGATTCGATCAGCCCGAGCGGCTTCGACGAGAAAATGATCTGCCTGGCGAGTCTCCAAGTAAGAAAACAGCCGCTCAAAGGCGGCCCGGTGGAGCGCATCCATCCCCTGCAGAAGGCTGAGCGCGGCCTGGCGGGTCTGTTCGTCGGGATGGGTTTCAAAGGCAGCCGCCAGTTCGCCAAGGTAGCTGGCAAGCTCTTCGGCGGGGAGCTGGAAAGTGGAATCTGGTTCAGGCGGCATCTTGGAATCGATGATCAGTTCTCCGGAATCTCAGCGGTGGATCGGAGCACCAGGGGGCACTTTCGCCCGGATTTCGCGCGGCGCACCGGTCAATGGGCGTGGGCATGGTCGTGCTGGCGGTTTGTGCAGCTGGCTGGATCGCCGGTCCGGTGGCAGTCACAATCGTCGCTGCACTCCCCATGAGCCGGTCTGGTCAGGGACTCAAAGGCATCGGCAAATCGTCGGGCACCTTCGGCCCGCCCCATCGGGGTCAGGTAAAAAACATCGGGGGCGCGTCGCGCCAGCCAGCCCTCGGCGGCCATCGCCTCCAGGTAGGGTTCGATCGGCGGCGCATCCGCGGCCAGGAAGCGGCGAAGATCGGTCGCGGTGACTTCCTGCCCGAACCCCTCGCCCTGAAACCAGTACATAATCTGCAGGATTTCATCGCGCCAGAAGAGGTCTTTGAGAGGGTTTTGATCTTGGTCCATGCTGTCAATCGCCGTTATTCGAGCTGAATCTCGGAGGATTCACCCGCATGCTGCTCCGGGTTCAATTCCTTACCCGGGACAGCCGTCAACAGTCGGCCGTTCGGGGTCTGCTCACCCAGGGCCAGGGCTTCAATTGTGTCGATTACCTGGTCGAGGATCGCTTCGATCTGCGGACTGAAGCCGTCGCCCCAGGAGTGGTCCGCCGGCTCGATTTCCACCACCAGGACTTCTTCCGGCCAGATATTGAATTGTTCCCCGACGACCAGGAGGTTGTCGAGACTGATCACACCCATCAGGGCTTCGCCGATGCGTTCCTGGATTTCCTCTTCGGAAGGGAGTTCGCCGCGCCACCGGTAGGTGTAAATCGTTCCGGGTTCACGCCCCCGATCCACTGCGGCGAAGAGGATCAGCCGGTTGCAGAGACCGGGTTCGGCCATGAAGCGCTGCACGATCGCGATGGGGCCGAAATTAAAGTCTGCATCGATGGTTACCTGGTCTGGCCAATTCTTCCCGGCCAGGCGCCGGGTCAACACCGGCCCCAGGGAATAATCCCGCATGAAATGGTAGCCAACGCCCCCGATAATTGTCTTCATTTTAAGCCGCGCTGTCACTCCACGCCGCAGGCGCAGGTATTGATTTCCCGGCTGACCACCTGGCCGCTGCCGTCGACGTGAATATGAGTCGTGCAGGGCATGCAGGGATCAAAACTGCGAATCGTGCGCAGGATGTCGATGCCCTTGAAGTCGCTGGCATCTTTGAAATTTTCGAGGATCGGGGTGTTGAGGACCGCTTCCTCGTAGGGGCCGGGATTACCCCAGGGATCTTTCGGCGAGGCATTCCAGGTGGATGGCGTCAGAATCTGGTAGTTGGCGAGGGCGCCATCCTTGATGACGGCGTGGTGGGAGAGATAACCCCGGCCGGCGCCCCAGAAGCCCACCCCGATCTGCTCCCCTTTTTTAGGGGGCTCAAACGGAGTATGGACCTCGGTTCGACCCTTTTTGAGACAGTCCATGGCGTAAATCCAGTTGTCCATGGCCACCAGTGCGCTGTATGGGATGCAGTAAGCCCGGCCGCGATTGCGCTCCAGTGCGTTCCAAACTTTCGGGATGTGCCATTCCTGCTCCGATTCGCCCATGCTGGCCCGGGGTACGAGCATCCGCAGGCTGTGACCGGTGGGTTCGATGAAGCGGGTGTGGGGGAGTTTCTGGGCTGCGGCCGTGGCGTAAATACGAGCGGTGCATTCGGCTTCCATCGCCAGGCGATCCCAGCGCGGCGCCGTGTCCCAGGTATAGCGATCGCGCCAGCTCTGGCCGCTCGGTTTGGGGAGAGTCTCCTTGTTCCACATGTGGTTGGGGCTGAGCGGATTGCCATTCGGGTCGGTCCGGTAGGGATGTCCATTCCAGTTTTCGTAATAGGAATGCTCGACGAACTCCTCGATCCCGATGTTAATATCGGTCAGGCGGGTGGTGACCAGCTCGCCGTTGACGATTACCCCGGGAGTCGCCCAGCGTCTTTCCCCCCAGTCATCGCAGTTGGCGTACGAGGCATCGTAGGCTTCGGGGTCGTCCCAGATTCCCAGGTCAATGAGATTGGCCGGCCGCTGGCCGACCTCCTGGTAGCGCGGATCATAGTCATAGAAAAATTCGGTCAAATCATCCCAGATCGCCACCACCTTGCGGCCGTAATCGAAAAATTTCTGCAGCCGAAGGAAGTATTCATTCATGGCCGTGATCGTCACGGTGGTCGTCATTCCCCCGGGAATAATCGTTTCGGGATGGGGATATTTGGCGCCGATGACCACATAAGCCTCGCGGGCGACGCGGGTCATGTGCAGCGCTTCCAGGTAAAGTCCTCCAGTCAGCGGATTGAGATCCGTCATGATTTCCCCGATGGTCTGGTAGCCGTGGACCGCGGCCCCGGGTGCGGCGACCTGCGTCGCCCGGTCAAACATTTCCGGATTGGTCTGCCGGATGATCGATTCGGAATAATCGGGACCGGCCAGCAGGAAGAGGTGGAGGGGGTGATCGTAGAGATATTCGATCGAGAGCAGCATATTGCGCAGGGCGATTCCCAGCGGGGGCGGTTTCACCGGAAAGGCCATTTCCATGGCCAGGGCGGCCGTGGCTGCATGAACCCCACCACAAACCCCACAGGCGCGGCTGCTGATAAAAGCGGCATCCCGTGGATCCCGCCCTTTGAGGATGACTTCGTAGCCCCGGAAGAGGGTTGCCATCGAATTCGAGGAGATAACCTTCCGTTCCTGCAGGTCGACCACACTGTGAAAAGCCAGGGCGCCGGCCACCCGGGTGACAGGATCGAAATCGACGTTTTTAATATAGCCGTTGCGCGCCAGGAGTTCTTTAACCTTGTCTTCCTGGTCGGCTAGTGATTTCGTTTCGTAGCTGTAGGGATTGGCCACCCCTTCTTTTAGATACGCGCGGCCGTTTTCATCGAATTCTATCGGCAGATTTTTAAAACACATGATGTGCTCTCCTATCGGGTCAGCAGATCGGCGACCGCTGCCAGATTGCCATTGACGGACAGCAAGCCGGTCAACAGCTGGCCGAGAGCGCCATTAATTGTCGACAGTTTCTCCGGCAGGGGTCCGGTATCTCGCACGATCTGGTCCAGGCCGCCGGCGAGCTGCTCCAGATTTCTGCTGGCGCCGCGCAAAGCCCGAATGATCAGCAGCAGGTAAACCACGAGCGCCACGACGACGATCAAAACGACGATGAGCGAAAGCGTGCCTAGAGTGCTTCCCATGATCTCTCTCCTGCTTTATCTCTCAGTCCCGGCCAGTCCGGGCGTGCCCTTATTCCTCGCCAGACGCCCTGGCGGCGAGGGTTGTTTTGATGACATCGCTGTGTTCGTTGATTGAACCGGCGGTTTGAAGGATTTGAGCGGCCACGTCGATGGTTTCGTCCAGGGCTTTGATATGGCCGGTATGCCGGGCGATGTCGGTCCCGGCATCGCGCATTTCGGCGAAATACCGCTCGATCTGGCGGGCGGCGTTGAGGGTTCGTTGCAGTAAAAAAACAGAAAGTGGGAGAATGATGAGAACGGCGACCGCCAGAACAGCGATCCAGATGACATAGACGGCGGTTGGTACATCGATCACCGGTTGCTGCCAGAGGGCCATCATGATGCCGCCTCCTCCCCCTGCGCCAGCACAGCCTCTATTGTCCCCACGAGGTGATGATCCACTTGCTTTAAACCGCCGGCAATCGCGACCAGCCCCTGGTTGAGCCGGACGACTTCTTCGGGTAAATGACTTGTCTCACGCTCGATCGCCCGCAAACCGAGCCGCAGTTTGGCCAGAAAGCTATCGGGCGCACCGCCGATGGCTTCCAGCGTACGCGCGATGAGCACGAGGTAAACGGCCAGGGCTCCAAAAAAGACAAGGACCACCAGAGCGGTGATGATTGTCAACAGCAGAAACATCGCAACCTCCTGTGTACCTCGTGGGGATTTCCACCCCGTTTTCCTGCCTGATCGCTGGCTGTTATGACTGGGATAAGGCGCATTCAGGACATCCCGGACAGCCAGAGGCATGCTGTTCGATGGCCTCCGCGCCGGCGATGATCTTGACGGCCGTATCCAGGATGTCGCCCACTGTCCGGTTGGTTTCGCTCAGCAGGGGAATGTGCACCGTGTTGTTGGCCACCAGCTTGCCCGTGGTCCAGATTTCTGCCGCCACCCCGAGAATATTGATGGCGGAGCGCAAGATGAGCGTCAGTAAAACCGCCACAACGCCGGTGACGACGAGAAGGATTAGAATGGAGACCCACCAGATCGTGAAAATCGTTTCCAGAGTCATCTTGTTTTCCCTCTCCGGCCGGGGTTTCTTCCGCACCGCGGGGGCTGATACCCGGCTCGCACCATTGAATTCACAGCCGCCGGCCCTGGCGGACATCCGCCTCGTGGAGAACTCGGGCGATCTCCCCGGCGTTTTCGAGAATCGCCTGGGCGCCATTTCGCAGCTGGGCTGCCACCCGGTTGGTGTCCTGGAGCGCCCAGATGATGGTGGTGTTTTCCCGAATTTGGTCCACCAGCCCCAGAGCGGCGCCGGCCTTTTTTTCAATTCGGCGGGCGGCGGCCAGGACGGCGAGCAGAAGGGCCGCGGCGATCAAAACGACCACGGCCGCGGCCGCCAGTGCCAGATACCAGTTCGCCAGCAGTTGAGCATCCGTCATGGTCTCTTTACCCTCCCCGGTTCCGTCGGCGGTCGCTGGCCGCTGCCTCGATGCTGCATTTTTTCGTAAAAGTAGTGGACGACCTGCTTGATCGGTCCTGGCGGCTTTACCTCCCCCCATCCGCTGGGAACGCGGCCGGTCTTTCCCCATTGAGGTTCGCGATTGGCGAATTCATTGGTAATTTGCCGCAGCCGGCGGATGACCGCGCCGTAGCTCCTGGAAGCGCCGGACGAAACGAAAGTGCCCGGCGGTCGCTTGTAAAAGGGGGCAAAATTGTCGGGGAAGCCGGGCATGGTGCAGCCAATGCAAACACCGCCGGTATTCATGCAGCCGCCCATATGATTGATCGCCCCGCGTGAAGTAATGTTGCACTGGACCACCGGCCCCCAGCAGCCGATCTCGACGAGGCATTGCGGGTCGCCGTAAGCTTCGGCGAAGACGCCTTCCTCGTAATAGCCGGCGCGCCCGCATTGGCGGTGGACGGATTCACCAAAGAGCCAGGCCGGCCGGCCCAGCTCGTCAAACTCCGGCAGGGGACCCAATCCTTGCAAAAAAAGCAGGACGGCGGCAACGGTCTCGGTGAAGTTGTCGCCCACGGGGGAACAACCCGGAATATTGATGACCGGCAGTCCCAGATGGCTGCGGTAGTCCGTCCCCAGGAAATCCATGACTCCCATGGAATGGGTCACATTCCCGATCGCCGCCGGAATGCCGCCCCAGGTGGCGCAGGTGCCGATGGCGATGACGGCCGCGGCTCCCGGAGCCAATCGCTCCAGCCATTCGGCTGTGGATATGACTTCCAGGTTGCCATCGACCTCCCGCATACCCAGACCGGACCAGTAGCCGCCGCCCGCGGCGGCCAGTTTTTCATCCGGAACCGATCCTTCGAAAATCACCACATAAGGAGAATCCAGCTCTCCCTCAGCCGCCAGGGAGAAGTTTTCCACAAATTCATGGCCGGCTTCGACAGAAAGGACGGGATGATGAAGGATTAACTTTGGGAGTGTGGCCACGGAGCCGGTCAGGAGGCTTTCAACGCTTGGATTCGTGGCCCCGGTCGCAGCCACACTGCAGCCGTCGCAGCTCATTCCCGCAAGCCAAAAGGCGTGAACCAGCTTGATTGGTCCGGTCGGAAACCGGCTTTCGTCCGGCTGAGGCTGGCGGCGCAGATAGGCGGCGGCGCTGGACGTAAGCAGCTGTTCCGGGAGAATGCCATCGAGGTTCGGCGACGTTTTGGCGCTTTCCTCGACATCCTGATCCTTCTCAATTGGGGGAGCAGCAGGTAGAGCCATTATCGATTCTCCTGTTCGAGACGATCGCACATTACGATCACGTCCTGAGGCACTGATCACCATCAGGACCCGGCCAAACTGGGTAGGCGCAGCCTAGGTTCCGATCTCCGGGGACCACCTGCTCCCCAGCCAGAGGCGATTGGGAAGCTCGCTGGATATCGGATTGTCAGAGGACGGCGGGTTCAAGGAGATTGGCATCTCGCACAAACCCGGAAGGGTTCCCAAGAGGTCGTTTGCTGTGGCCTCTCTTCGCACCAGATCGTGGCTGTGATCTGACGATGTTTAAAAAACCCGTTCTTCTAAATTGTATGTATAGCTGAAAAGGGTGAAGCTCACAATAGCATGAAATAGGTATTTTTTGCCGCGATGGCGGGGGTGGGGGCAGGCTCATTCAATAAAAATGGTGGATCTATCGGGTCATGGCAGGGATCGCGGCGGTTCGAAGGGGACGACGAGATTCCTTTCAATGGCCAGGCGAACGAGTTCGGCCTGGTTGCGCACGCCCATTTTTTTCATCAGGTTGGCCCGATGACGGTTGGTTGTGTGTGGACTGATCGAAAGGAGATCAGATATTTCATTGGTTGTCAGCCCTTCCGCGATGAGCTGCAGAATTTCCCTTTCCCGAGAGGTCAGGCTGTTGGATTCCGCCTGGTAGCCGAGCAAATAGGTTTGAATCACAGTCTCTGAAATTGCCGAACTGACAAAAATATCTCCCGATTCGGTGACGTCGAGGGCTTGAAACAATTCATCTTCCATTGACTGTTTCAGGATGTAACCGCAGGCGCCGGCCTGCAGGGCCTGAGTCACGAATTCTTCATCATCGTACATTGAGAGAACCAGGATACGCATCTCGGGGTGCTGTTTTTTTAAGCGGCGGGTAGCTTCCAGGCCGTTCAATCGGGGCATGGATAAATCCAGTATCATCACATCTGCCCTGACCTGGTCCGCCTGGCGAAGCGCGTCTTCTCCGTTATCCGCCTCGGCGACGACCTGGTAGTTTCTTTCCAGCTGGAGGAGGGCCGCCAGTCCTCGACGAACGATATTGTGATCGTCGACCAGGATGATCTGAACCGGTTTGGAGGTGCCGTTTTTCATTTATTTATTTACCTTTTCGATTTGTTCTCGACCCGGATATTCCAAAACCCATCATTAAAATAAGAGCGGGCATTTTGGTCGAATGTTCATGTCCGATGGGGATCGCTGTGGCTATCGGATTCGATGGGTCTGGGGTTGTTAATGGGAATAATGACCTGAATTTCCGTACCCTTGCCCGGAGCGCTGTCGATCGACAGCTGCCCTCCGAGGATCGTAGCCCGTTCCCGCATCCCAAGCAGCCCCAGGCCGCCGGGTTCGGCGCCCGGCGTTTGAAACCCATCGCCATTATCCTTGATTCGCAGCGTCAGCACGCGTTCTTCCTCGTCCAATTTGACCCAGATCTGGCTGGCGTTGGCGTGGCGAACCACATTGGTCAGCGATTCCTGGACGATGCGATAACAGGCGATTTCAATTGGCTGAGGCAGTCGGGTTTGCTGAACGGCCATCTCGAGATTGATCGGGATGCCGGTGTTCTGTTCGAATTCGATCGAGAGGCGGTTGAGGGCGGCCAACAAGCCCAGTTCATCCAGCGTCGGAGGGCGAAGTCCCCGGGATATCGCCTGCAGCCGCCTCGTGGCCTGATTGACCTCCTGGCGCAGCGCATTGACCTCTTCGCGCAGAATCGGCAAGCTTTCGGGGATTTTGCGGGCCAGCACTTGCAAATTGAGCTTGATCCCGATGAGGGCCTGTCCTGCTTCATCATGGAGTTCCCGGGCGATTCGCTGGCGTTCGTCTTCCAGCAGAGTGACGAGCTGGGCCGACAGCGCCCGCAGCTGGGCGCCGCGCTGGTCCAGTTCCTTGAAAAGATAGGTGTTGCCAATCGCCACGGCAGCCGCGTTGGCTAGAGACTCCATGAGGCCGACATCGGCCCAGGAAAACGGGATTCGGCCGCCGTCCTTGTCGTGCACTTCGAGAAAGCCGAGGATCTGGTCCTGGGCATTCGTGATCGGGACGCAGAGCGAGGAGCGGACATCAAAGCGATCAATGAGTGGGCGGCTCGCTGCCTCGTCGTGCCGGTAATCATTGGTCAGGTAAGGGCGTTTGTGCTTTTCAACCCAGGAGGCCAGTCCGGAATCGATCCAGATGTGTTCAAAAGGGAGCCATTTTCCAGCCCGCCAGTAGCCCTGCGTCACCAGGCCTTCCGGCCGCACCAGCCCGCCCAGGCCGGCTGTCGCCCCAACCAGGCTTGTCGCATGTTCCACCAGGTGGCGAATAAGCAGGTCTGGATTGAGATGTTCATTGAGTTCGGCGCTGACGGCAAGCAGCGTTTCCAGGGCGTTGGCCCGCCGTTCAATTTCATCGAACAGCTGCGATCTTTCGAGGGCCAGCGCGGCCTGATGCGCGATGGTTTCGACGTGACTGACATCTTCGTCGGTGAACCGGGGTTGATCGCGGCGATTGTGCAGCTCGATGACCCCCAGCACCCGATGCCCGCTGAGAATCGGCACCGCCAGCACGTTGCGCAGGTCAAATCGGTGCAGGTAATCCGGGTCGATCTGAGGGTCGACCCGGACGTGGTGGCTTACATAGGGGCGGGCATGGATGAGAACCCAGCCGGCGATTCCTTCCCCGGGGCGAAACTGCAGATCGACCGCCTGCCAGCGGCCGTGGCGCGAAAAATGCTCGACGACGATCATTTCCCCTCGAATCAGACCGACCAGCACCTGCTCGGCATGAACGAGCCGGGCGGCATGTTCCCCGAGCTGCCGGGCCAAACTGTATGGATCCGAGGCTTCCAGGCTGATTTTGGCGATCGCCCGCAGCTCGCTGATCTCTCGCTGTCGCGCCTGGTTGTCGAGGATCAGCCGGGCATTGGCCAGTAAAACGGCCAGCTCGCCGGCCACATGGTGAACCAGTTCAATTTCTCCTGAAGACCAATCCGCCGCCCGCCTCTTCTGGACGGTGATCACGCCCAATAATTCGTGCTGGAGAGTGATCGGAGCCGCGATCTCATTGAGGGGCTCCTCGCCGTTCCTAAGGTCCGGCCGGACGGCGGCGTTCTCGACCGCGGCCGTCGGATGGATGGTGCTGTATTCATAGATGGAGGCGATTAACGGCTGGTCGATGTCGAGCTGAATTTCGCAGCGGTCAGCCTCGAGCGCTTCTCCGATATCGCGGGCTGTGATCTGGAAAATCACGGGGAGATCGGGCGTGTTGCGAATGCGGCTGATCAGGCGGGCGACCACGGCATCCCGAGTTTTCCGCCAGGAGATAAGCGCTTTGAGGCGCTCGTTCTCTTCGCGTAAAGCCGCCATCACTTCCGGATTGCCGGCCGGTTCAGGGTTTTTACTTTCGCTCACGATCTGTCGGGTTCCTGTTAAAAAAATCGCTCCATAATAATCGAACGCCAATCAATCCGCCTGGCAGCCAGCCGTCCTGCCCTGGTCCTGTGCCCGGTGGCGCTGAACAGGGGAGCGGCCGGAATCCCTAATCCGGTTTCGATTCGACCAGTCCCGGCAGGCACAGCACCAGACGGAACTGCTCGGGAGTCACTGCCGTTTCTATCCGGCCGCCGCAGCGCGCCACGATCGCCGAAACCTCTTCGCTGAGCTGGAAATCGGGCTGCAAGTCGGGCTGGTCCGGCTGAATCTGACCGGTGATTTGCCAGCAGACCGCCCGTTTCTCCAGCCGGGTGCAGAAATTGAGGGCGACAAGTGCCCGGGAAAACTGCTCGAAGGCCGTGTCGAGAATTGACAGGATGACGTACGCCAGTTCGTGCCAATCCCCCTGTACCTCCGGGAGATCGGGCTCGTAATGACGCTCCATGGGAATCCCTTCCCGGAGATGTTGGGTGGCCGCCAGCAGCAGCGCGCTCTCCACGAGCCGGTTGATATTGATCGGCTTGTAGGCCCGATGGGCGGGCCGGCCGATGTCGAGAAGCCGGGTGGCAATCCGCGAAATCTTGTCCGCCGCCCCGTCGATGCGGTGCAGATCGTCGAGAATCTGCTGGTCGATGGGGCTGCCGGGCTGTACCGTCTGGATCAGGTGCTGCAGGTAGCCGCGAATCACCTCCAGGGGCAGAGCCAGTTCCCGGCCGACATTCGCCGCCAGCTGGCGAAAAGCTTCATGCCGGTTTTCCCGGGCCAGCTGGGTCCGCAAATTCTGGAGGGGGCGAATATCCCGCAGGGTAATCAGCACGCCGTCAATGCGGCCGCTGCGGTTGCGAACCACCGAGGCCGAGAGGCTGACAGGGTGCAATCGGCCGTCAGCCGTGCGGACCCCGGTTTCCAGGCCAATAAGCGATCCCCGGGGCGACTTGTTGAGAATTTTCCAGGCCGAAGTCGGCGCCTGGGGATCTGGACAAATTTTACTGAAGAGCTGGCCCACGCAGTGAGCTTCGTCGAGACCGACCAGCTCCAGGGCTGACAGGTTAACTTGCATCACCCGGCCGGTCCGATCCAGAAGGAACAGGGCTTCGGACATCGAAGCAATCACCTGGCGCAGCAGATCGCGTGAATCTTCCAGCTCAGCCGCCTGCCTCTCCAGTTCAAACTGGGTATCGATGACTTTGGCGTAAGCCGATTGCAAATTCGCGAACAAATCCGGCCAGGCGGCCCGGACCGCGCGGTCCGGGCGGGTGGGAAGGTCGGGAGAGCTCTGGTCTGCCATCGGTCTGTTTGAACCTCCTGGGATTTGTTTGCTGGCGGCGTTACGCTTCCAGCCCACAGGCGCAGCTGGTGGCATCTCTGATCACTAACTGGTCCCCGATCATCATGTGGGCGGCGCATGGCATGCAGGGATCGAAGCTGCGAATACTGCGCAGGATATCGATTCCCTGGAAATCATCCGGGTCGTTGAACTCTTCGAGAATCGGCGTGTTCAGAGCGGCCGTCTCGTACGGTCCCGGCTGGCCGAACGGATCGCGGGGAGAGGCCATCCACGTAGAAGGCGTCAGGATCTGGTAGTTGGCCAGCCTGCCGCCTTGAATGTGAGTGAAATGCATCAGCGCTCCCCGGCCGGCTTCCCAGAAGCCGACCCCGATGCTTTCATCAGGAATCTCGAAGGGAGCCGCCATTTTTGTTCGGCCGAGGCGAAGAAACTCAAATCCTTTGAGCAAATTGGAATAGGCCACCATGCAGCAGTACCCGACGTGATAAGCCCGGGCCCGGTTTCGCTCCAGGGCATTGGGCGCTTCGGGGATCCGCCAATGCAGGGTTTGCTCCGGCCGCTGCCCGCGGGGCAGATAGATCTGAAGCCCGGTCGGCTGGGTTTCAATGAACTCCGAGCTTACAATGCCGGCCACCGCAGTGATCCACTGGCGTGCCAGGGGGCCCGACTCCATCGGTTCCCGGTCCCAGCGCGGAGCGGTTGACCACGAATAACGGTCCTGCCAGCTGCGCGGCTCCGGCCGGGGAAGGGTTTGCTTGTTCCACGGATGAAACGGGCTGAGAGGTCCCGCCAGCGGGTCGGAACGGAAGGTGTCGCCCGCCCACTGTTCGTAGAAAGCGTGATCGACAAATTCCTCGATCCCGAGGTTGATTTCCGTCAGCCGCGTGGTTCTCAGCGCGCCGTCAATGATCACCCCGGGCGTGACCTGGCGCTCAATTCCCCAGCGATTCATGTTTTCATACGAGGCGTCGTAAGTTTCCGGGTTATCCCAGATGCCCGTGCAGATGAAGTTGGCCGGACCCCGGCCAACTTCGGCGTACTTCGGTTCGGTCTCGAGGAAAAATTCGACGAGGTCGTCCCAGATCAGGGCGACCTTTTTCGTGTAATCCAGCAAATGGACGATCCGGCCGAGCACCTGGTTGTAGGTCTGCCCGTCGATGCGGGTTCCCAATCCGCCGGGGATTATCGTCGACGGATGGGGATATTTCCCCAGCATAAGCGAGGCGATTTCCCGAGCCTGCCGGGTAATGGCGATCGCTTCCAGGTAAAGCGTCCCGGTCAGTGGGTTGAGCCCCACCATGATATCGCCAATGGTACGGAGACCGTGCACGGCCGCATGGGGTGCCGGCGTGCTTTCCGCCTTTTTCCAGACCGAAGGATTGGTCCGGCGCACCATCTTTTCTGAATAATCGGGACCGGCCAGCAGGAACAGGTGCAGTGTGTGATCGTAGATCAGCTCCGCCGCCTCTCCCAGGTTGCGGGCGATGATGGCCATGGGTGGGGGCACGAGTTGAAACGCCATTTCCAGGGACATGGCCGAGCAGGTCGCGTGAACCCCTCCACAAACGCCGCAGGCGCGGCTGCTGATATCAATGGCGTCTGTTGGTGTGCGCCCTTTCAAGATCACCTCATACCCGCGAAACATGGTTGAGACGGCGTGGGCGTCGAGAACGGATCGCGAGGGCAGGTCGACTTTAAGGTGAAAGGCCAGGGCGCCGGCGACGCGGGTTACCGGATCGATCGTCAGATCGCGCGCCCCGGCCTGGCGTTCGATCAGCTCGATGAGCGCGCGGTGATCCCGCACCGGTTTCGGGGTGAATCCGTCCGGATCCTCTCGCAAAAAAGGCCGGCCGTGCGGGTCGAATTCGATGGGAAGATTCTTAAAACACATCGCAGCCATCCGTGGCCGGTGAGGTTAATGGAAAAGACGGTCCGGTCTCCGGAGCCTGTCAGCTCTGGATGGGTATTCGGGTCAGCGGAAGCATCTGATCTGGAAAGCCCGGCATGGTGCAGCCATTGCAGGCACCGCCGATATTCCCACAGCCTCCCACGTGGTTCATCCATCCCTGAACGGGAACGCGGCAGGGAACCGCGAGGTCTGAGCGAGAAATGACTTCGGGCAGGTAGTCGGCGTGGGCCGGCTGGAGATGGGTTGTGTCGGCATACATCCAGCGCGGTCGGTGCCAATCGTCGAGATCCAGGGGGATCTCCTGCGCCAGGTGAAGGAGGAGGTAGATCAACGTTTCGACAAAGTTGTCCCCTGGCGGCGCGCAGCCAGGAATATTGATGATGGGTAGATCGGCCTGGCTGCGATACGCCGCCCCCAGGTAGGCGGTCAGCCCCATGGCGCCGGTTGGATTTCCCGCCGCCGCCGGGATGCCTCCCCAGGTGGCGCAGGTGCCAACGGCAATGATGGCCGTTGCCGCCGGGGCTAACCGGTCCAACCAGTCGGTGACGGTGATCGGCCGCCCCGTTTCCTCGCCCATCCCCGAAAAAGCGCCCGCGCCGCCGGCCGTCGAGTCGAAAATCGATCCTTCGACGACGAGGATGAAGGGGGGTGGATTCTTTTCGGCGGCCCTTCGGTAATCGGCCAGGAAGGCCTCACCGGCTTCGAAGGCCAGGATCGGGTGGTGGAGTTGGACTGGGCGCAGGCCCGTAATCCGACCGAGGAGCAGGGCTTCCAGCTGTGGATCGATCCCGCCGAGAGCACTCATCGTACAGCCGTCACAGCTGCCGCCGGTCAGCCAGAGGATGTTCAGGGGAGGTTCCGCTTCCGTTGTGGCCATGGTCGACTCTACCTTAACACAGAACCGGGTTGGGCTGCCAGCCCCGCCCTTTCGACCCCCCGGACCAATTGTCTGCATTTAGTTTCGCCCAGGAGCGCCAGGTTCAAGAAGGGTCAGGGGCGACGACTGGGGTGGAGTCAGCCGGGGCGGGTCCGGATTCTGTTGGAGAGGGTCACTCGGGGAGACCGGCCGCTTGCTGGATCGCGTCGAAGCCGAAAAGAAGGTGGCTGCGCCCCAGCTCGGCCAGCCGCACCCACTGCGGCCGGTCCGGGTTTTCGAAGTCAATGAAACCGCCGATTTGCTGCCGGGGGCGGCTGACCGCGTAATAAAACAGGGCCAGATGGATGCCGGCTCCGTCTTGACTCCGGTAGGCATCGTCGACGAGGACGAGCGGTCCGATTTCAGGGGTCAGCCCGGTGGCGCCGCGGAACAGCCTTCGCAGGCCTGACGCCGGATCCTGGCTGCCGTCGAGCCGCCCCCCGGGCGGGAAAAGCAGCCCGGAATGGGTATCGGTTTGCAGCAGCACCCGCCCTTTTTCCAGCAGGATGCCGAAGACGGCCATTCCGGCACGAATCTCCCCGGCCGGAACCGGCACGAGTCCTCGTCCCGCTTCCAGGCAAAGAATCCTATCGGCCGCAGGGTCGGATTGATGTTCAGCCATTGAGCGCTGTTTGGTTTGGTCAGGTCGGGTCTAAAGACGGCTCCAGGATATTCCCCAGTTCTTCGCGCAGGGTTTCGGCCTCATCGGCCAGGGTGCCCAGCACACCGTTGACAAAGCGGGGGGCGCTGTCCGAACCGTACGTCTTGGCCAGCTCGACCGCTTCGTTGATGGCTACCTTGACAGGCGTCTCCCCATCGATCAAAAACTCGAAAATGGCGATGCGCAAAATATTCCGATCGATGACCGCCATTTGATCCAGCGGCCATTCCGGCGCAAAGCGGGCGATAATCAAATCCATTTTTTCCTGGAATTCCAGGATCCCCCTGACCAATCTCGACGCAAACTCCGCCCCCGTCGATTCCATGGGCTGTTCGGCGAGCCTCCGGGCCAGCGTGGCAGCAGCTGGATGGTCAGCGATGTCGTATTCGTATAAGACTTCTAAGGTCAGCCGCCTGGCCCGTCGCCTCGTTCTCATTATGGTGTTCCTGATCCATTGCAGATCACTTTCAAATCCCTAATCCCATTCCTACGCAAGACGGTCAGCTTGATTTGGCCGGCCGTTCAGAGGCCACGTTTTCGACATGGACATTGACTGCATTGACCGGGACGCCAACCATATGATCGATGGCTTCGATGACCGCTTGCTGGAGCGCGCGGCTCGTTTCCATCATATTGACGTCCGATTGCAGCCAGACGTAGATATCGAAAACCAGGTTGTTCTCCTCGATCTGGAGAACCACCCCTTCGTGACGCACCGTCGCACGGCGAAAAAAGCCCGCGGGAGGGATCCCGGTTTTAGCGACGCCAGGCACGTTCAAAGTCGCGTGATAGGCGATCGTGGCGATCACTTCGGGTGCGACTTCAATTCGTCCAATGCTTTCTTCTGTTAACGGGCTATCGTTCATATTCCTTACTGGCATGCTGTCAGAACAGCATCCCACTCCATATCTTGCCACGGATGCCGGTTGTCTGTCAATAAGTGCCCGGCCCGACATCCTCCATCGGGACCATCTGGGAGTATAACAAAGAAAGCCCGCCGGGGAAACCGCCGGCGGGACCCTGTTTTGAGATCTCTGCTACGGCCGAAGGCCGGCGTCCGGAGATGATCCTCGCCGCCCTCGATCCGGGAGCTGACGGCGACCTAGGAACCGAGGCCCCCATCGACCCGCATGACTTCGCCGGTGATGTAGGATGCCAGGTCGGAGGCGAGGAAGGAGACGACGTGTGCCACTTCCGCCGGCTCCCCCATGCGCTGCAGCGGCGTGTTGTCGGTGATCCACTTCACCTGTTCATCGGGCAGGATGGAGGTCAGGTCGGTCGGCACAAAGCCCGGCGCCACGGCGTTGACGGTGATCTGGCGGGGGCCGAGTTCCTTGGCCAGGGCCTTGGTGAAGCCGATCATGCCGGCTTTGGAGGCGGAGTAGTTGGTCTGGCCGGCCAGGCCGGTGAGACCGGAAACGGAAGAGATGTTGATGATCCGGCCGCCGGCCTTGCGGCGCACCATCGGCCGCGCGGCCGCCTTGCAGACGTTGAAGACGCTTTTCAGATTGGTGTTGAGCACCAGGTCCCACTGCTCTTCCTTCATTGTCATCAGCAGGGTATCGCGGGTCGTGCCGGCATTGTTCACGATGATGTCAATCTGCCCGAAGGTGTCGAGGGCTGCCTGCACCAGATGCTGCGCTTCCTCGATCTGGCTGACATCCGCCTGGACCGCCAGCGCCTCCCCGCCGCGGCTTTTGATCTCGGCCACGACTTCTTCGGCCGCCGCCGCGCTGCTGACGTAGTTGACGACGACTCGGGCGCCGTGGGCGGCGAGATCCTCGGCGATCGCCCGCCCGATGCCGCGCGAGCCCCCGGTGACGATGGCCACTTTTCCTTCCAACAGCATGTGATTCTCCTCTGTCTGGCTGGTGCCGGCCGCTGCCACGACGGCCGGCATCAGGTTTCTGTTCTTTTTTTGACCCGCCCTACGCGGGGTTGACCTGCGTCCGGTTGACGGCGCGGTCGATTCGCTTCATCAGATTCTGCAGGACGTCCCCCGGCCCGACTTCGACCACGGTGTCGACACCCTGGGCGACCAGGAGCTGCATCGACTCCGTCCAGCGAACCGGCCCGGTGAGCTGGGCTTTCAGCTCGGCTCTGATCGCCTCGGGGGTGGTCAGAGGGGCGGCAGTCGTGTTGGCGATGACCGGCATGGTGGGAGGGGCGAACGGGGTGGCTTCGACGGCCGCGGCGAAGGCCGCCGCCGCCGGGGCCATCAGCGGCGAGTGGGCGGCGATGGTGATTGGCAGGGGGACGACCTTGCGGGCTTTATTCCCGGTCAGGATCTCCCCGGCCCGCTCCACGGCGGCCGCATGGCCGGAAATGACGACCTGGCCGGGGCAGTTGTCATTGGCCAGGACGACGATCTGCCCCGTTTCGGCTGCCGCCTGCTCGCAGCAGGCCTGGACGATGTCCGTCTCGAGGCCGAGCACCGCCGCCATGCGCCCGGGCTGTTTTTGATCGGCTTCCTTCATCAATTCGCCGCGCCGGCGCACCAGGCGCAGCCCGTCTTCAAAGGAAAGGCTGCCGGCGGCCACCAGGGCGGTCAGCTCACCCAGGCTGTGCCCGGCCGCGAAGACGGCGTCGTCCCCGCCGTTTTCCCGCAGCACGGCCAGCGCCGCCAGGCTGGTCACGTAGAGGGCCGGCTGCTGGTTGATCGTGTCGGTCAGCTCCTCCAACGGCCCTGCAAAACAGAGCGTCGACAGGGGGAAACCGAGCAGCTCGTCGGCCGCGGTGAAAATCGCCCGCGCCGCCGGGCTCTGCTCGTAGAAAGGCTGCCCCATGCCAACCGCGTGGGAGCCCTGGCCGGGGAATAAATATGCGGTGCTCATGCGTTCACTTACCTGGGTGGTCGGATTGGCGGGTCAGGCGCGATGACATCGGCCGCCGAGCGGCCGCGCCTTCCGCAGGGTTTTCCTGTTCAATGGGTAACAACCCCGGGGTGATGGAATGGTTGCAAAAAAAAAGAGATGTGGGGGCTGAGAGTTAATCTCCATCCACACATCTCCAATTTTCGGCGGGAATTCCGCGAAAAGGTTACGCTTCTTCTTCGATCCCGAGCAGTTTGCGCCCTTTTTTGGTGTTGACCGCGCGGCGCAGCCGGTGGGGAATTCTCATCCCATCCGCGTCCTCGCAGGCGAACAGTTCCAGGGTGCTCAGACGGTCGTGGGCACGGCGGCGGTTGCGGCGGGCCTTCGAGATTTTGCGTTTAGGTAATGCGCCCATGATTGGTTCCTCGTTCAGTCCGTTCGTTTCGATTACGCAAAAAAAAGCGGCCTCTAGCCGCGAAAAAATATTATAACAACCTTCAATCGGGTGTCAAGCGGGTATCAAGATCGTTAATCTGAAATCAACACGGCCGGTGCACCGGCCCGTCACGGATTGGCTTCTTCCGCCTCGGTGGTCGGGTAAACCTCGGCCGACTCTCCGGGCTGCGGGTACTCCGAGTGCAGCTTCTGCAGGCCGTTGCGCACGACAGCCAGGGAGCGCAGCAGATCATCTTCGAGCTTGGCCAGCACGTTCATAGAGTAGAGATCGGCATCTTCGCGCAGGCTGGCGGCCGCTCGCTCGGCGCGCGCCTGGATCGCCTCCGCTCGCTGGTGGGCCGCCTGGACAATGGCGTCCCGCTTGATCAGCTCCTCGGCCTCCTGGCGGGCCAGCTCGCGAATCCGGTCGGCTTCTTCCTTGGCCTGGGCCAGCACCCGCTCTTTCTCAGCCACGACCCGGCCGGCCCGCTTCACCTCTTCGGGAATGCTGATTTTCATCTGATCGATGAGGTTGAAGATGCGATCTTCGTCGACGATGATGCTCGCCGTCATCGGAATGCGGCGGCTCTC
>JBFFZG010000060.1:0-18781 GCA_041568735.1 Promineifilaceae bacterium (SeqCode) | reverse complement strand
GTTGGGGGGGGCGGCCGCCGCGGCCGCGGCCGGCCGCCTCGCCCTGGTTTTCCTCTAAGCCGCCATGATCGAAATCGACGATTTCTCCTTCCGCTATCCCCGCGCCGAAGTCGAGGCGCTGGCCGGCATTGACTTCACCGTACCGGCCGGCCAGCTGTGCGCCGTGGCCGGAGCCAATGGGGCCGGCAAGTCGACGCTCTGCTACGCCCTGACCGGCTTCATTCCCCACTTCTACCACGGGGATTTTTCCGGCAGCGTGCGCGTAGACGGCCGGGATGTCCTCGCCGAGGAGATCGCCGCCCTGGCCGGAACGGTGGGGCTCGTCTTCAGCAAGCCCTTCAACCAGATCACCGGCGCCCGCTTCACCGTGCGTGAAGAAATCGCCTTCGGCCTGGAGAACCTGGGGCTGCCCCGGCCGGAGATGGTGGAACGCATTGACGAGGCGCTGGCGGTGACCGGCCTGGTCGACCGGGCCGGCCGCTCCCCCTACGCCCTCTCCGGCGGCCAGCAGCAGCGGCTGGCCATCGCCTCGGTGCTGGCCATGAAACCCCAGGTCCTCGTGCTCGACGAGCCCACCTCGCAGCTCGATCCGGTCGGCACGCGGGAGATCTTCGCCCTGCTGCGCCGGCTGGTCAGGGACGGGGAAACGGCCGTCGTCGTCAGCACGCACGAGCTGGAATGGGCGGCCGTCTACGCCGATCGGCTCCTGATCCTGGATCGGGGGCGCCTGGCGGCCGACGGCGCGCCGGTCGACCTGCTGGCCGCGGCCGGGCTGGTCGACCACGGTCTCCGGCCGACCCGCTACACGGAGGCGGCCCGGCTGGCCGTCGAACAGGGACTCGCCCCATCCGGCCGTCCTCTGCCGGTGACGCTCGAGCAGGCCCGGGAGTTCTTCCGATGAGGATCCGCCTAGAGGGGATCCATTTCACCTATCCCGGCCGGGTCGAAGCCCTGCGCGGGGTCGACCTGGTCGTCGAGGCCGGCGAGCGGGTGGCCCTGATCGGCGAAAATGGGGCCGGCAAGACGACTCTGGCCCGCCACCTGAACGGGCTGCTCAAGCCGGATCGGGGCGACGTCTGGATCGGCGACTGGAACACCCGCGACCGGACGGTCGGCCGGCTGGCGGCCCGGGTCGGCTACGCCTTTCAGAATCCCGACGACCAGCTGTTCGCCCGGACGGTGCGGGAGGAGGTCGCCTTTGGCCCGCGCAACCTCGGCCGGGATCCCGAGACGGTCGACCGGGACGTTGATTGGGCACTGGAGCAGGTCGGGCTGGGCGGCACCCTGGATCTGCACCCGTACGATCTGCAGGCGGCCGAGCGCAAGCTCATCGCCCTGGCGGCCGTCCTGGCCATGCGCACACCGGTGGTGGTGCTCGACGAGCCGACAATGGGGCAGGACGGCCGGGGGATCGAGCGCATCGGCCGGATCGTCGAGGAGCTGGCGGCGGCCGGGCGAACCGTCCTGACGATCAGCCACAACATCGATTTCTGCGCCGAGCATTTCCGGCGGGTGGTCGTTCTGTCGCAGGGGCAGGTGGTGGTGGACGGCCCGGTGGAAGCGGTCTTCTCCCGGGCGGCGATCCTGAAGGAGGCCCAGGTCGATCCGCCGCAGCTCGTGCGGCTGGCTCAGGCCCTGGACTGGCCGCAGGCGCCGCTGACCGTCGCCGGCTTCCTGGCGGCTTGGCGGGCGCGGGC
Organism: Promineifilaceae bacterium (SeqCode); assembly: GCA_041568735.1. Classification (GTDB taxonomy): domain Bacteria; phylum Chloroflexota; class Anaerolineae; order Promineifilales; family Promineifilaceae; genus WTJY01. The sequence goes on along the minus strand of JBFFZG010000060.1, from coordinate 17,084 downwards.
GGGAGAATCCTGACGGATAAGCCGAACGGGACGCCGGCAAGAATTCAGCGCCGGGTGGGGAGATCGGACAGGCTTCAGATCGTCGGTCTCCCGTCAAGAAAGTGAATGAAACGGCCGCCCGACCCATGCCGGATCGGCGGCCGCCTCATTCGATTTTCCCGTGAAGCAGACCAGCAATTAAACTCCCTGCGCCAACATCCGTTTCGGTTTATGGGTGTAAAACGGGGCCTGTACCCCCATGATGGTTCTTAGAATTTTGAAAGGGGTCGGCAGCTTTGTGTAGTCGATCCCCCCAAAGGGCGGGTTTGGATCGTAATGAACCATTCGCTGCACCTGCCGGGCCGTGGCTTCGTCGGTCAGCTGAGCGATGAGATGCAGGGTCATATCGATGCCGGCGGAGACGCCGGCCGAATTGATGATTTTATCCGACTGCACCCAACGTTCCTGCAGGTAGCGCGCCCCAAACCGGGGTAAATAGCCGGCGTATCCCCAGTGGGTCGTCGCCGGCCGTCCTTGCAGGAGGCCGGTGGTGGCCAGCAGTAAAGCCCCGGTGCAGACCGAGGTGGTAAACCGGGTGGTCCGGTCGGCCGTTTTGATATAGGTGCGAAGCGCCGGATTGCTCATCGCCCTCAGAGTCGGCGTTCCGCCTCCGGGCACGATCAGTACATGCGGGGCTGGAACCTCGGCAAAGGTTTGATTGGGCAGGAAGGTGAGTCCCCCATCGCTGGAAACCGGGGACAGCTGTTCAGAGACGACCACCGGTTGGAATTCCGGGCGCAGCCGGGACAGAGCCGCCATCAATTCCAGGGGGCCGACCAGGTCGAAAACCGTCAGGCCCGGGTAGATAACCAGGGCGATCGGGCGGCTGTTCTCCGGAGCGGCTGGAGTGGTGGTGGGGGTGACGTCGGCAGTCTCCGACCAATCGATCCCGCCGAAGGGGGGATTGGGATCCCACTCGGCCATAATTTGCACCTGCCGGGCGGCTTTTTGACCGCGCAGCCGGGCCACCAGAAAGAGGGAAAGATCGACCGCAGAGGAGGTGCCGGCGCCGGTGAAAATCCGGTCGTCCTGGACCCAGGGGCGGCGCACATAGTGCGCCCCCAGCGCCTGCAGCTGCTCGGCGCAGCTCCAATCGGTCGTGGCATCCCGGCCGGTCAACAGGCCGGCCGCACCGAGGATGAGCGCACCGGTGCCGAAAGAACCGATGATAGCCGCGCCGGCTGCTGCCCGGCGCAAGTAGGCCAGCAGCGCCTCGTCCCGACCGGCCTCCACAGCCGCCTCCCCGCCGCCAATGACCAGCAATATATGCGGATCGGACACTTCGGCGTAGGTTTTTTGTGGCTGAAATAGCAGCGGCGTGCTCGATTGAATGAAGCGGGTACTCGGCCCGACGACGACTGTTTCGTATTCGCTCATCATCGTGGCGCTGAGCCAGATGTGTTGGGCGGCAACCATCTCCAGAAGAGAAAAACCGGGGTAGACGACGAGGGCGATAGTCTTTTTGGACTTTCTGTTGAATGGGAACATGATTCGTTTCTCCTGATTCGGCTGGACCGTTCCCCGGCAGCCACCAGGCTGCCGGGGAAGAGCGGTCGGCTAACCGAGACGGCGGGGGAAGATTCCTTCAATTAGTCGGCCATCCTGGCGAAAGCTGAAGGCGAATTCCATCTGGCCATTCTCGAAATCGGCAACGACCACCCAGCGGACATATCCCTCGGTCGGCGAAGGAGCGATGGTCACATTTTCAATCGATCGGAAGGCACCCATCGTTCCGCTGACTTCTTCCTGGTAAGCCAGGAAAGCGGCTTCGCCGATGGCCGTCTGCATGGCGGGGGACCAATCGCGAGACCAGGCGGCATAGTCGGCCCGGGCAAATCCTTGCATAGCGGCTTCGGTCATGGCGGCTGCCTCTTCCTGTGAGAGCACGGAAACTGGAGGCTGGCCGGCCGTATTCGGGCTGCTGCAGGCCACAACCGCGACCGCGAAAACCAAAAGCAAGGTCCAGCTTAAAAGTCGATTTCGTTTCATTTTTGTCTCCTTCTATCGTTTGGGGTCGGTCGGATGACCTTCCCGATATCACCAGTTAACATATCGTCAGCATAGCGGCCGGCCAGGCGAACTGTCATTCGTCCGAAGACGAATCTGCTGGTGAATTCCCCGCCGGTTCCGGCAGTGGATTGACAGCGATCAGGGTCAAATTGAAGGCCTGGATCTGGTTCAGGATGCCGTACAGGGCAGCGTTGTCGGGCAGCCAGCCGGTCAGGATGGCTTCTCCCTGTTCGGTGTTGACGATCGTCAGATCGCCGAACCAATCGCGCCATTGGGGGGAAAGATGACCCAGAATGCGGATTTCGTAGCGCATGATGCCGATCAAAAGAAGCGTCAGTCGAGACCCTGGCGGGCTGCGACCGCCCGGTGTGGTGGGTGACTGTCATCGGGCAGACATGGACAGGCCTGCTGCCGGCCGGGGGCGGTCGGGCGGCAGGTGCAGCCGGCGGATCCGGGGGATGGCGGGTAGGTGGCCCCAGCGCAGTGCCAGCAGGGGAAGAGATCCCCGTCGACGAGGGGGACGCCGAGAAATTCCGCGCCAGCCTGCGACCGCCTGGACCGAACCGCTGCCGCAAGGGCCGTACGGCCGTCGGCCAGCAGCGAGAGATGCCCCACGGTCTTAAAACCGGCCCGGGAGATTCCCTGCTTTGATGGTCCGTTCTCCGGCGCGTAAATGATCCAGAAGAATTCGGCCTCCGCCCTTTCCCGCTGCAGAATTTCTTGAAGCAGGTGGGGGTAAATACCGCGGCCGCGATAGGCCGGCAGTGTGGCGAAATCCCAGAGATAGCGATGGCCGGGTCTCAGCCACAGGTTGAGCCCCAGCTCGCCGATGACAGCCCGCCGCCTGGCGACCCAGCCATAGGCAACCGGCTGGCCGCGCCAGAAGGCTGCGTAGGGTTGGTGTCCCCCCTGCCGGCGCTGCTGAATTTCAGCGGCGTCCAGGCCAGAGAGCCGGGTGAGCAGATCGTCGCCCGGATGCGCCAAAACCTGAAACTCATCGAGGGGGGAGAGGAAGGGCAGCGCATCGAGCCACCACCAGGTTGCCAGGGCCATAATTCACCTCCTGTACCGACTTTGGGCGTTTCGAATGACATAAAAGGTACCCGGTTGTCGGGCGAACTGTCATTCGACAAAAGGCGAATTTGGGCCGTGAGCGGCGCTCTCAATTGGGGCGGGTTTCTGTAGCAGGCAGGGATACAAAGCGGCGGGCCAATGGCCGGGGCACCAGGCAATATCCGGTTGTAAGGGGATAGCTCGCCTGGTCGGCCGCAGATGAGGGTTACAGCAGATCCAGTTCGCGCGCCCGGGCCAGGGCCTGGGTGCGGCTGTTCACCCCAAGCTTGCCATAGATGTGTTCGGCATGTTTTTTGGCCGTCGCCACCGTGAACACGAGCTTCTCGGCAATTTCTCGATTGGAATAGCCCGCTGCCATTAAACGCAGCACCTCCAATTCCCGATCGCTCAAAGGCTCCACGAGCAGCCGATTTGCCGCCGGCCCATGGTTGGGGCGTGCCATGCTCAGCAGGCGCCGGCCCGGGGGTGAATGGACGCCGGTCCGGGCCAGGAGGGCAGCCAGAGGCCGGCCGGCGTCCACCAGGGTTCGCTCGAAGCCGGCCGATTCGGCCAGGGAGAAAGCCCGGGTGATCAGCGTATCCTGGTCACTGGCAGGGCCGGCCAGCGCCTGGAGCAGGAGCAGCTCCACGATGTCCCGCGGACGGCCGCAGGCCTCGGCGGCCGGCAGCAGATCGGCCGCCAGCCGGGCGGCGGATTCCCCGTCGCCGCCAACCAGCAGGGTGTAAGACCTGGCGATCTGCATTCGGGCAAACACTTCGTTTCGCGGATCGGGAGGGATATCGCCTTCCATCGGCAGCCAGCGAATGGCTCGATCCAGGTCACCCTGTACCAGCCAGAAGCGTGAGATTTGCGCCTGGGTCAGCGCCCGCCGCAGGGGATGGGCAACCTGGCGCACTGTTGTCTCAGCCTGTTCGATCGCTTCGGCCGCAGCTGCGCGTCCCCCCTGCGCCGCAAAAACCCATGCCAGCAGCGCATAACCATACCCGTCAAAGCCCATTTCCGGCGCCGCCGGGTGGGTGACGCCGGCTTCGAGACGAACCACGGCCTCTGCGAGATCCCCCTTTTCGTAGGCGATCTCGCCGAGGTGGATGTGAGCGCCGGCAACCGGGTAGAGGTGGCGCCAACCACTGGCTGCCGCCTCTTCGAGGAGCCGGGTGAGGATCGTCCGCGCGGCCGTCAGGGCGCCCTGCCCGATGAGGGTTTCGGCCAGCTCCCGCCGGGCGCTGAGATTGATCAGGAAATTGCCGCTGCGCTGGCTCAGGTCGATGACCCGGTGATAGAGGGTCTTCGCGGTTACCAAGTCACCCAGTGAGCGCTGGGCGAACGCCAGGTGCCAAAGCAGCAGCGCCCGAAGCGGCTGCAGCGCTTCGGGCAGGAGGGTCAGGGCCCGCTCCGTGTCGGCCTTGGTCCCGACAAAATCACCCCGCACAAAAGCTAGGGTTGCCCGAACAGCTAGCGCCTCACCCAGCAGGTGATTGTCGATCGAATCGTCCGCTGCCGGCTGATCCAGAATCGGTTCCAGCCAGCCTGTAGCTGATACCAGCCGGTCTCGGAATAGATCGACCCAGGCCTGAGCCAGTCTTAGGTGAGAATCGTCTTCGATCTGGCTGGCTGGCAGGCCAGACAACCACCCGGACAGGGTGTCCAATTCGCCGCGGGCGACAGCGGCGGTCGCCTGATGGCCGATGAACCGGCCAGCCAGTTCCGCATCACCGGCCGCCAGCATGTAGGCGATCGCCTCCGGCCACGCCCCCTGTTCGGCAAACCAGGAGCCGGCGCGGTGGTGAATCCGTCTCAGTTCGCCTTCCTCGATGGCGGTTCGGGCCTGCAGCCGGAGCAGGTCCGCAAACAGATGGTGATACCGATACCATCGACGATCGTTATCGAGTGGAAGGAGGAAGAGATTCGCCCGGTCGAGATAATCCAACATGGCCTGGGGATCGGCGGACGGGCCTGAGTCTCCGGTTTCTCCGGCCAGGGCGGCCGCGCACAATGGGGCGCTCAGCCGATCGAGCGTGGCCGTGCGCAGCAAGAAAGTTCTAACCGCACTGGGCTGGCGGGCCAGTACTTCCTCCGTGAGGTAATCGATCAGGTGGCGATGACTGCCGCTGAAAGTGCGAATGAAAGCAGCCGGATCATCCACCCCCTGTATGGAAAGCGCCGCCAGCTGCAGGCCGGCGATCCAACCCTCGGTGCGGGCTTCGAGAAGGCGCACGTCTTCAACCGTCAGCGGCAGAGCCAGCACTCGCTGCAGAAAGGCGGCTGCCTCCTCGACGGAGAATCGGAGATCGGCCATCCGTATTTCGCGGAGCCGGCCCTGCGCCCGCAGTCGGACCAGCGGCAGCGGCGGGTCGGTCCGGCTGATCAGAACGAGATGAATCTTCGGGGGCTGGTGATCGAGCAAAAAGGCCATTTCCTCATGAATCCCACGGGCGCTGATGACGTGATAGTCGTCCAGCACCAGGATCAACGGGTCCGGCCGCCCCGCGATCTCGTTGATGAGGAGGGTCAGGGCCACACGGGTTGGCGCCGGCTGGGGTGACTGCAGCAGAGCCAGAGTTTCGGAACCAACCTGTCCGGTGGTCTGACGCAGGGCGGTGATCAGATAACGCCAGAAGCGCACGGGATCGTTATCCCCTTCGTCCAGCGACAGCCAGGCCACACGGGGTGCCGGTTCATCCCTCACCAGACTGGCCGCGGCGAGTGTCGATTTGCCATACCCGGCCGGCCCGCAAATCAGCGTGACCGGGGTGAGGCTGGCCGGTTCCAGAAGGCTGGACAGGCGTTCCCGGTTGACGAGATCGGACCGAACGGCCGGGGGAAACAGTTTGGTCATCAGCAGTGGTTCCTGCATGGTGGGCTCTTTTTCAGACGGTGGGAACGGTTTCGAGCCGCTCGCCCGGATGTCTCCGATTCAAGAAAAACCGCCTCGTGAGGCAAATGGCGGCGACATAGAGCAGGATGACGATCAGAAATACCGGTGAAAAGCCGTAAGCTGCCTGCAGCCGGCCGCTGATCGCCGGTCCCACAGCCCAACCCAGGCTCGAGGCCATTGTCAGAAGACTGTTCACGGAGGCGCGGGCACCTTCCTCCACTTCTTCCATGACAAAAGCCTGGTAGATGGGATCATCCATGGTCATGAGAACCACCCGCATCAGGTAGGCGGCCGCACTGAGCCAGAAGGTAGGGGAAAATCCGAGGAGCGCCAGAACGGGGATAAAAAGCACCTGAGTCGCTATTACCAGTCTGATCTTGCCCAGACGTTCGGCCAGCGGGGGCGCCAGCAGGAACCCCAGACCGATGGCCAGGGAGCCGGCGGCAAAAAGGGAGCCGATGGCTGCGTCACCGGTTCCATGACGGCTGCGGAAAAAAAGGTTCATGAAGGGAACGAACAGCCCGGCGCCAAGCGCCGTCAGGAGGACCGGGGTGATAAATTTACCCAGCCGCGACAGGTGCTGGCGCGCGTATCGCAGAAGATCCGGGATGCTGTTTCTGGGGTGGAGGACCGTCGTTTCGTGCAAGAACAGCAGGGGTATGGTGGCGCAAACGACCGTGATGGCGACGGCGATCAGGATCAGACTATAGATCGGGGCCTCGGCCGTTCCGCGGGCCAGCCAGCCGGGCAGACGCCCACCCAGCCAGAAGCCCAGCATGCCGATCAGCATCTGGAGGCTGGCACTGAATGAAAAGAGATAGGTGCGCTCCTCCTCGCCGCTGTTTTCCATAAGGAAAGCTGGCAGGGTCACCACGGCCAGGCTTTGTGCCAGCCCCATACCCCCCATCAAGATCGTAAGTCCCGTGGTGGTCGTCCATGTAGACAGCCCGAAAATCACCAGGCCGACCGCCAGCGAGGAAATCAGGAGCGATCGCTTGCGGCCCAGGCGGTCGGCTATGGCTCCGGCAGGTACAGCCCCCAGAAAAAGAGCTGTGCTGTGAGTGGTCAGCAGACGGCCGAGCTGGGCTTCGTTGAAGCCGAGCCCGAGGATGTAGAAATTGAACAGGAGTGAGTAAACCCCAAAAGCGATTCCACTGAGGGCCAGGGACAGGAGAAGCAGGCGTACGTTGCGCCGGAACAGGCGGATTTTTTGCAAATAGCGGCGAACGGGGCGATCGATCAGGGTCATCAGCACAAGAATTGAGCAGCCGGGTTAATGGGCCACCGGCACCTCGGGCGACCTGATGCGTTTGATGATTTTGTCGAATGGTAGCGACCACGCGCGACTTGTAAATTATAGTAAAGCCTTCTTAGAATCCAAAGGAGGAACCGGCCGGCGGCCGCTTCGCGATGCCGCAGCTTCCTCCGGTAAAAAAGGGCTAAAACCTCACCCGGAATCGCTGTCAGTTCACGGCTGAGCGTTTCCGTGGTTGTCCGAGGCAGTCAGGGCGGGATCAGACTTGCAAACGCCGTGTGGAAACTGCCCTCCGGCGGCCTATAATGGACTTCATGGCCATCGAATTGATCGTGACGCTGCTGTAAGGCACTATCTCGACAATCTAACCGCCCCCACCTGGGCTCGCTCCTGGTGAGGCCTCTGGTTTGAACCGAAAGGAGAACCCCCGTGCAGTTGACGCGAGAGCAGCGAAAAAACCTCGAACTCTACCGGACTTACCGCCAGGCACCGCCGACCTTCTGGCGGCTGGTCCGTGGTAATCTGTGGCGCTACGCGCTCATGGCCGCGCTCGTCGCCCTGCTCTTCTGGCTGGCGCCGATCGCCGGACTGGGGGCCGTTCCGCCCATCGCCCTGGGCGTTCTTCTCGGCGTCCTGGGGCGGGATACCGGGATCTTTCTGCGGTTCATTCGGGTCTGGCCGGCCCTGGCCGCGGTGCTCGACTGGGAGCGGGTCGAGGGTCACCTGACCCAACCCTGACCGGCCGTGGCCGCAGACCGCACCCGAATCACCCCTTCTTCAACGGCCAAAAAGCGGTCGATTTGTTTTATAATCAACATCAATCCCACCGCAAAGGAGCTTGAAAATGGATGCTGTAAACACGCACCGGACGGCTCTCAAATGGGCCGTCGACCTGTTGGAGCTGGTGATGGCCGATGTGACCGGGGAGCAGGCCCACTGGCAGCCTCCCGGCACCGCCAATCCCGTGGGAGCCCAGTATGCCCATGCTGTCTGCGCGGCCGACAGCCTGATTCACGTCTTCCTGCAGGGCCTCCCTCCGCTCTTCGGCACCGAGTGGTCCGAGAAAACCGGCATCAGCCAGCCGCAGATGCGGGCCACTCCGGAGTGGGCTCGCTCGGTGACAGTGGACCTGGAGACGATGCGCCCCTACGCCCGCGCCGTGTACGATGCGGCCGACGCCTATATCGCCGGGCTGACTGCAGAGGACCTGGGCCGCGAACTCGATTTGAGCCAGGCCGGCCTCGGCGTGCAAACGATCGACTGGATGCTGAGCTGCCTCCTGACCGGCCATATCAACAACATGGCCGGGGAAATCTCCTGTCTCAAGGGGGTGCAGGGGGCGAAAGGCTATCCCTTCTAGGCCGCGGTCGGGCCGGTCTCTGACCGCGCCCCCCGCTTGGCAGCGCGGACACCGGCCGCGCCCAGACCACTCTAAGCACGCCGGGCCACGCCCCTGGCTCGATCTGAGAGCTCGCGGCCGCCCGGCCAACCAGCAAATGATCTGCCCAAACTGCCAGAACGACAACCGGGAAGGGGCCAATTTCTGCGACAGCTGCGGCCGCCGGCTGGCGCTCGTCTGCCCGGCCTGCGGCACGGACAACCGGCCGGGGGCCCGCTTCTGCGACCACTGCGGGCACAGCCTGACGCCGGCGGAGGACGGCAGCGCGGCGCCGGCCGCTCCCCACCCCCAGACGCCGGTCGAGAAGTTCATCCCTCGAGAGTTCGCCGGCAAACTGGAAGCGGCGCGCGACAGCCGGCTCATGGAGGGGGAGCGGCGCATCGTGACCATGCTCTTCTGCGATGTCAAGGGCTCCACGGCCGCGGCCGAGCAGCTCGACCCGGAAGAGTGGACCGATATCATCAACGGCGCCTTCGAGCACATGATCACGCCCGTCTACCGCTATGAGGGGACCGTCGCCCGCCTCATGGGAGACGGGATCCTGGCCTTTTTCGGCGCGCCCATCGCCCATGAAGATGACCCGGAGCGGGGGGTGATGGCCGGTCTGGACATCGCCGCCGCCATCGGCCGCTACCGGGAGCAGATCCGGGCCGCCTGGCAGATCGATCTGAACGTGCGGGTGGGCATCAACACCGGGCTGGTGGTCGTGGGGGCGGTCGGCTCCGACCTGCGCATGGAATACACGGCGATGGGGGATGCCATCAACCTGGCCGCGCGCATGGAGCAGGCGGCCGAGCCGGGCACGGTGCGGGTGGCGGAAGATACCTACCGGCTCGTCGCCCCCCTCTTTGATTTTGACTATCTCGGCGAACTGGAAGTTAAAGGGAAGCGGGAGCCGGTGGCTTCTTACCGGGCCCTGGCCCGCCGGGCGATTCCGGGCCGGGTGCGGGGGATCGAAGGGGTCGAATCGACCCTCGTCGGCCGGGAACGGGAACTGGCCGCGCTGCGGGATCTCGCGGCCAGGGTGCGCCGGGGGGATGGTCAGATCGTTTCTCTGATCGCGGAGGCCGGGCTGGGCAAAAGCCGGCTGATCGCCGAGCTCAAGGCGCTGGAAGCGGGCGGAGAGGCGGACCCACCCCTCCGGTGGTCGGAGCTGGGGGGAACCTCTTACGGCAGCAGCCGGCCGTACGAACCGTTTCAGAGCCAGGTCCGGCTGAAAGCGGGGATCACCCCGGCCGATCCCCCCGATATCGCCCGCGGCAAGCTCCGCGCCACCGTCGAGCACGAACCGGAGGGGGAGCTGCTGCAGGGGATCTACGAGCGGCTGCTCGGACTGAATCCCGAAGCCGCCGCCGATCTCAAAGGAGAGGCCTACAAGCAGGCGCTGTTCGAGGCGATCCTGGACGCGACCCGGCGCGAAATAGGCGGGAGGCCGAGTGTCTACGTTTTCGAGGACATGCATTGGACCGACACGGCTTCCCTGGAGCTGGCGCTGCGCCTGACCGGGCTGGCCCGGGAGCTGCCGGTGCTGATGCTGTTTTCTTTCCGTCCCGATCACGAGGCGGCGATCGGGGAGATGCGGGATCAGTGGCGGGCCGAATTCGGGGAGCGCTACACGGAAATCGAGCTGCAGCCCCTCGAGCCGGCCGCCTCGGCCCGGCTGGTCGAGAACCTGCTCGACATCCCGAACCTGCCGGCGGGGCTGCGGACCGCCATTCGGGACAAGGCCGAAGGGAACCCATTTTTCGCCGAAGAGATCGTGCGCACGCTGCTGGAAAGCGGCCTGGTCGTGCGTGACGAGCGGGGGACGCGCTGGGCGGACCCCTCGGTGCTGGCGGCGATCGAAATCCCGGAAAGCGTGCAGGCGCTCCTGGCGGCTCGGATCGACCGGCTGGCCGAGGACGTGCGCCGCACCCTGCAGCTGGCGGCGGTCATCGGCCGCACCTTCTACCGGCGGGTGCTCCAGGCGATCAGCGAGGCGGCCGGCCGGCTGGACGACCACCTGCGGACGCTCGAGGCGGCCGATTTCATCCACGAAGCGGCCCGGGTGCCGGAATGGGAGTATATCTTCCGCCACGCGCTAACCCAGGAGGCGGTCTATGAAACGCTCCTCCACCGCCACCGGCGGGAGTTCCACCAGCGCGTGGGCCGGGCCCTGGAGGCGCTGTTTCCGGATCGCCTCGAGGAGCTTGCCCCCATCCTGGCCCACCATTTCGACGAAGGGCGGGAGCGGGAGCGGGCGTTTCACTACCACGCCATGGCCGGTCACGCCGCCTATGACCTGAACGCCTTCCAGGAGGCGCACACCCACTACGAGCGGGCCGCAGCTCTACTGCCGGCCGACCCGGAGGATCGGGACCGGCTCGTCCGGCTGTTCCGGCGGCGCGGCCGGACGCTGGAGCTGCTGCTCGACTACGACGCGGCCGTGGCCAGCTACGAGGAAATGGAAGCGCGCGGCCGGGAGAGCGGCCACGACGCGCTCGTCCTGGCCGGCTGGATCGGGCTGGCTACGATTCGGGCCACCTTCACCCCGGCCCACGATACCGGCCGGGCGATCGCTCTGTCCGAACAGGCGCTGGCGCTGGCCCGCCGCCTGGGGGATCGGGAATCTGAGTCCAAGGCGCTCTGGAATCTGGCGCTGGCCTATGGCTTCGGCGATGACCCGCGCCGGGCGATTGAACACGGGGAGGCTTCGCTGGCGATCGCCAAGGAGCTCGATCTGGTGCGGCAGATCCCCGTGACGATGAACGATCTGTTCCGCGCCTATTACTTCGCCGGCGAAATCGACCGGGCGCAGGAGCTTCTCGAAGAAACCCGGGAGCGGCTGCGGGCCGTCAAGAACCTGCCCATGCTGGCCTCGAACCTGATCAATTCCGGGGTTTTCTACGTCCAGCTCGGCGAGTACGACCGGGCGCTGGCGTCCCTGGAGGAGGCGACCGCGATCAGCCGGGCCATCGGCAACCTGGGCGGTGAGGTCGGGGGGGGCTTTGCCCACAGTCTCGTCCTGATGGAGCAGGGGGAGTACGATCGCGCCTTTCAATTTGCCCACGAAATGCTGCGGCTGGCGGAAAAAGTGGGGCAGTCCGGTGAAATCGCGTTTAACTATATCAATCTCAGCTGGACGCTCTCTCACCTGGGCGTCCCCGAAGAAGCGGTTGCTTATGCCCGGAAGGCGGCCGATCTTTCGCGGGGCGCCATTTTTATTTATCCCTATGCGCTGGCCGCGCTGGCTTACGCCCAGTGGGCCGGCGGGGACAGGGCCGCAGCTGCGGAGACCCTGGGGGAAGCCCTGGAAGCCATCGATATGGACAGCTGGTTTCTCTACCATCCCATCGCCTTCCTGGTGCAGGCCGAACTGCTCCTGGCCGCCGGCCAGATCGATGAAGCCAAGGCGGCAACCGGCGTCCTCGTGGAAAAGATGTACCGCTACCGCTCGCGGACATGGCGCGCCGATACCCTGCTGCTGCGGGCCCGGGTGCTGCGCCAGATGGGCCGGGAAGACGAAGCCGTGATCTGCCTGGAGAAGGGGCAGGCCGAAGCCGCCGCCCTGGGTGCGCGCCGCATTCTCTGGCAGATCCTGGCGGCGCTGGCCGAGATCGAGGAGGAGCGCGGGGAGCCGACCGCGGCCGCCGCCCACCGGGAGGAAGCGCGCCACTTGATCGCCTTTATTGCCGACCACCTATCGGTAAATGGGGAGGGCATCGACATGCGCAGCGCCTTCCTGGCGCTGCCGGACGTGCGCGCGCTCCTGAGCGTCTGAACGAATTGGACGCCGGTTGGGCCGGCGGCCGTTCGAGGGCCTCCGAATGGAACAGCGGGTGGCTTTATTTAACCGCCGGAATTTTGTATAATGAGAGTTCCTGCACCTTGCATTTTCTCATCTTGATTATCAGGCCAATGGATTACAAGACCCTGGGGGAGCCTGGCCGGCGGCGAAGGACACTGTAAAAAGGCGACCGTTTTGGCCTGGCCAGAGCGGCGGTTCTCACCTGACCTCTTTCTAGATAGAAAGCAATTTTTCCAAAATCGAGATCACGATCATCTCAGAGTCTGCAAACTGCCTTATGCCAGGTGAGATGCACGGCTCTGAATCGTTCTATATACCTGTTTGATCCTGGTGGCTGCAGCCTGAGGGGCTTTCTGAGTTCCCGACCGGTTTCACATGGCCCTTATTATCCTGAGGGATGATAAAGGAGAGAGGAGTAAACTGATGCAAGGATTCCCATCGTTCAAAAAGCTGTTCATCCTCGTTGGGGCGTTGATTCTACTGATGGCTCTGGCCGGCACCGGCATGGCCGACCAGCCGGGCGGCGACCAGGCGGCGCTGGAGCGGCTGCTGATGACCGTCGGCGACGGCTCCGGGCCGGCCGGCGTCCCTGTTCAGAGCAAAAGCGGCTTCAACCAGAATCTGTTCAGCCACAATATGCAGCTGCAGTTCAGCTCGCCGCAGACCGCCTTCACCAATTCGGACCTGGCGTTCTGGGGCAACCTGGCCTTTGTCCCCAACTACGGCGGCTTTCGCATTTTCGACATTTCATCGCCGTCGAGGCCCAGACTCATTTCCAACACCCCCTGCCGGGGTCCGCAGAACGACGTGTCGGTCTGGGAAAATATCCTGATCCTGTCGGTCGATGCCGTCATGGCGGGGCCTAACTGCGGCGACGCACAGCTGCCGAGCGTCCCCAAACCGACTTCCGGCTGGGAGGGCATCCGGGTCTTTGATGTGTCCGACCCGGCCAATCCGCAGTTCCTGACCTCGGTTTATACCGACTGCGGTTCGCACACCAATACGATCCTGCCGGACCCGGCCAACAACCGGCTGCTGGTCTATGTCCTCTCCTACGCGCTGCGGGGTGGACCCACCTGCGGCGGCCCTGGCGAGCCAGGTTCGCCAGGCAACGGCCAGATCTCCATCGTCGAGGTCCCCCTGAATAATCCCGCCGCGGCTTTTGTCCTCAAGACAGTTCCAATCCCGGTCAGCCAGACTTTTGACGACCTGGTCTTCCTGGGACTCGGGGCAACCGACGGCTGCCACGACGTCCAGTTTTTCACCGAGCTGGGCATCGCCGCAGCCGCCTGCCTGAGCGTTGGGCAGCTCTGGGATATCAGCGACCCGGCCAACCCGGTCATTACCCAAGAGTTTGATAACGACGACATCGAGATCTGGCATTCGGCGTTTTTCACCTGGGACGGTGAGACGGTCATTTTCGGCGACGAATCGGTCTTCGGCAGCTGCCAGAACCCGAACCAGTTGAACGGCCGGATCTGGTTCTACGACACGGACGACCCGGGGTCGGGCCCGCTGGGCTCATTCCTGATTCCGCGGCTCCAGCCGGAATACTGCAGCGCCCACCTGTTTAACGTCATCCCGCGCCGGGATGGTAAGAACTTCCTGGTATCCTCCTGGTACGGTGGCGGCGTCAGCGTGATCGACTTCAACGATCCGGCCAACGCCTTCGAGATCGGCTACTACGACGCCCAATCCCCGAACTCGAGCGTCTGGTCGGCCTACTGGTACAACGGCCGCATCTACGCCAACGACATACCGCGCGGATTTGACGTGTTGAACCTGAGCGACAGTGCCGCCAGCAACCACGTCCGATTCTCCTACTTGAACCCGCAGGTCCAGGAATCGATGATTCCTTAGGTCAGCGGTCGTTTAGAAATCTGACGCCCATCACGGATAAGCAGCCACTTTAACAAACCCTCCCGGCCGGGAAAATCGGCCGGGGGGGTGTTTTTTGATTTGATCTCCTGAGGCTGCTGCCGCCTTGACAGCGACCCGGCGGCCGCTTAAGGTAAGGATCAGGTATGAAACAGGCGCTTCCGCCGGACCGCCGGGAAAAGCGGGGCGGCGGGGGAAGTAGGGAGGTGTTGTGTGATGAACCACGAACCGGTGCGAGATCCCGAAGGAATCGAAACCAGCCACCTGTTCGAATTGGCCGAGGTGCGCCAGGCGCGGGTGCTCGAGATCGGCAGCGGCGACGGCCGGCTGACCTGGCGCTATGCCGCGGCGGCCGCCGGGGTGGCCGCCATCGACGTCGACCGGGAGCGGCTGGCGCAGGCACGCCACAGCCGGCCGGCGGAGCTGGCGCCGGTCGTCTCGATCCTGCAGGCCGCTTCCGAGGCGCTGCCCTTCCGCGATCAGAGCTTCGACACGGTCCTCCTGGCCTGGTCCCTGTGATGAATCGCCCATGAGGGCATGGTCGATGCCCTGCGGGCGTGCCGGCGGGTGCTCAGGCCCGGCGGGCAGCTGGTCGACATGCGGCCGCCCGGCACGAATCGAGAGATCGAGGTCATCCTCGACGAGGAGAGCGTACACGCCGGCATTGTGGACGTTTCGCGGGGGAACCCCGATGACCGTGCGGCCGCGGCCGCCGTCCAGAACATACTGGCCGAAGGGGGGTTCATCCGCGAAACGGTCCGGGTTTTCATCTACTCCTATTACTGGGATTCCCTCGCGGCCGCGCGCCGCCATATCGAGGAAATCTGGGGGGATTTCACCGATGTGCGGCCGGAGGTCTGGACCAGAGCCGAGGCCCTGATCGCGGCCCGGCCGGGAGCCACCGTGCGGGTCGCGGTGCGCGGCCTGATCCAGGTGGGAACCTTCCGCCGGGTGTGACGGCCCGGGCGGCCGGGGGGGAACCGCTGATTTCCCCTGAGTTGATGGACAGGCGGCGTCCTTTTATGGTAAACTATCTGAGTATCTATTCAGATACTCAAACAAGAGCTGTCCGATGCCCCAGCAGCATGAATTGACCCACCGGCCGCAGGGCCTTACCCCCGATCTCCTGGTCGAGATCGCCCGCACGTTCCAGGCGCTGAGCGACCCGACCCGGGCCCAGCTCGTCTATTTGCTGACCGCCCGGGAGTACAGTGTCAACGAATTGAGCGCCTGCGTCGAGGTCTCGGCTTCGGCCGTTTCCCATCACCTGGCCCGGCTGCGGGCCATCCGGCTGGTGCGCACCCGGCGTGCGGGGAACCAGGTCTTTTATTCGATCGACGACAGCCACGTGGCTGCGCTGTTTCGCGAAGCGCTCAACCACCTGGACCACGTGCGCGAAAATTTGCCGGACGCCCCGTATGCTTTCAATCATTCTTCTGAAACCTGACGGAGGGCTGAGCCATGCCATCTGCCATCAAACCGCCCTGGCGCGGCCATTCACATCCTGAACCCGACCACGACCATGGGCACGACCACGGTCACGGCCGCGACCCTGGACATGATCATGGGCACGACCATCCCTCTCCCCATGCCCACGAGCATGGCCACAGTGACGGCCATCATCACCCGCACGGCCGCGGCCTGTGGGGATGGATCGGCGCCTTCTTTCATTTTCACGGGCACAGCCACCGGCATGAATCGCTGGCTTCTGACCAGGCCTTTTTAGACAACCAGGCCGGCATCCGCGCCGTCTGGCTGGCCCTGGCGGCCCTGACCCTGACTTCTCTCCTGCAGATCGTCATCGTGGCCTGGAGCGGCAGCGTCGCCCTGCTGGCCGATACGATTCACAACATCGGCGACGGCCTGAATTCAATCCCCCTGCTGATCGCCTTTTACCTGGTGCGGCGCGCGGCCACCCGCCGCTACACCTATGGCTTCGGCCGGGCCGAAGACGTGGCCGGGATATTGATCGTCCTGTCGATCGCCGTCAGCGCTGGGGTCGTCTTCTATGAATCGATCCAGAAGCTGATCTACCCACAACCGCTGACCAACCTGGGCTGGGTCGCGGCCGCCGCCGTGATTGGCTTCCTGGGCAACGAGGCGGTCGCCCTGCTGCAGATTCGCACCGGCCGCCGCATCGGCTCGGCCGCCCTGGTGGCCGACGGGCTGCACGCCCGCACCGACGGCCTGACCTCGCTGGCCGTGCTGATGGCGGCCGGGGGGGCCTGGCTCGGCTTCCCGATCCTCGACCCGATCATCGGCTTCCTCATCGGCATCGCCATCCTGTTGATCACCCGGGACGCCACCCGGACCATGTGGTACCGCCTGATGGATGCCATCGAGCCGGAGGTCATGGACCGGGCCGAGGCGGTGATCGAGCGGCAGCCGGGGGTCGCCCAGCCGGGCCGGCTGCGCATGCGCTGGGTGGGCCACCGCCTGGAGGCGGATTTGCACATCGCCGTCGACCCGCACCTGACCACCCTGGAAAGCCATCGCATCGCCGAAGAGTTGCGCCATGCGCTCTTCCACGCGCTGCCCACCCTGTCGGAGGCGATCGTGCATGTCGATCCCTGGCTCGAGCGGCCGGAAGAAGCCCATCAATTGACCCTTCATCATGTACCGGTCCCGCGCCGGCCGGATTGAAACCACCAACTGCTCAGCGGCGAGATTCGAAAGGCGCGCCGGCAATGGAGACGCCATGACGCTCATACCACCCCGGTTGAAGATCGGCGACACGATCGGTGTCGTCACCCCGTCGGCACAGATC
>JBFFZG010000059.1:0-19249 GCA_041568735.1 Promineifilaceae bacterium (SeqCode) | reverse complement strand
GCCTGAGCGGCCGCCGGTCGGTGAAAAAAGAGCACCAGGCCGCCTGGCTGCTCAAGGCGATCACCCTGATGGACCTGACGACCCTGGAGGGGCACGACACGCCCGGCCGGGTGCGCCGCCTCTGCGCCAAGGCGCAGCAGCCGGTGCGCCAGGACATGCTGGAAGCGCTCGGCGTGGCCGACAAGGGGATTACGGTGGCGGCCGTCTGCGTCTATCCCAACCGGGTGCGCGACGCGGTCGAGGCGCTGAGCGGCAGCGGCATTCCGGTAGCGGCCGTTTCGACCGGCTTCCCGACCGGCCAGGTGCCGGTCGGCCCGCAGCTGGTCGAAATCGAAAAGATGGTCGAGGCCGGCGCGGCCGAAATCGACATCGTCATCAGCCGGGAGCACGTGCACACCGGGAACTGGCAGGCCCTTTACGAAGAGATTCAGGCCTATCGGGAGGCCTGCGGCGAGGCGGCCCATCTCAAGACGATTATCGAGACGGGGGAGCTGGCCACGCTGACCAATGTCTATCGGGCCAGCATGGTCTGCATGATGGGCGGCGCGGATTTCATCAAGACCTCAACCGGCAAGGCCAAAGTCAATGCGACCCTGCCCTTCGGGCTGATCATGATGCGGGCCATCCGGGATTATCACGATTGGACCGGGTACCGCGTCGGTTTTAAGCCGGCCGGCGGCATCAGCACGTCCAAGGACGCCCTCAACTGGCTGGTCCTGCTCAAGGAAGAGCTGGGCGATGAGTGGATCCGGCCGGAGCTGTTCCGCTTTGGCGCCAGCAGCCTGCTGGGGGATATCGAGCGGCAGCTTTCCCACCATCTCACCGGCCGGTACGCCTCGGCCAGATACATGCCGATGGCCTGAACCGATGCGGGCCAACGGGCAAAGAAAATCTCAATACGGAAGAAACTATGAGCGTAGCAAAAATATTCGAAACGATGAGTTATGGTCCCGCACCGGAAGCAGCCGATGCCGCCCAGGCCTGGCTGGATGACCACGGCCGGGATTTCGGCCTCCTGATCGACGGCCGGTGGGTCAGGCGCAAAGATCGCAAAACTTATGTCAACTTGAACCCGGCCAATGGCGCGGAAATCGGGACGATCACCGACGGCGAAGCGGCCGACGTGGCGGCCGCCTACGAGGCGGCCCGCCGGGCCAGCGCCGGCTGGCTGGCGCTCTCCGATCACGAGCGCGCCCGCTATCTCTACGCCATTTCCCGGGCGATCCAGAAGCACCACCGGCTCTTCGCCGTCCTCGAATCGCTCGACAACGGCAAGACGATCCGGGAGACGCGGGATATCGACGTGCCGCTGGTGGCCCGCCACTTTTACTACCACGCCGGCTGGGCCCAGCTCAAATCGACTGAGATGGCCGGCTATGAACCGCTCGGCGTGGTGGGCCAGGTCATCCCCTGGAATTTCCCCCTGCTGATGCTGGCCTGGAAGATCGCCCCGGCGCTGGCCATGGGCAACACGCTGGTTATCAAGCCGGCCCCGGCCACGCCGCTGACCGCCCTCCTGTTCGGGGAAATTCTGCAGGAAGTGGGGCTGCCGGCCGGCGTGGTCAACATCATTACCGGCGGGGACGAGGCCGGGATTGCGATCACGGCCCACGACGGTTTTGACAAGATCGCCTTTACCGGCTCGACGGAAGTCGGCAAGATCATCCGGCGGACCACGGCCGGCCGGGATGTCAAGCTCTCCCTCGAACTGGGGGGGAAATCTCCCTTCATTGTCTTCGAAGATGCCGACCAGGAAGCGGCGATCGAAGGGCTGGTGGACGCCATCTGGTTCAATCAGGGCGAGGTCTGCTGCGCCGGCTCCCGTCTGCTGGTCCAGGAAAATATCGCCGAACGCTTTTACCGCCGGCTGAAAGAGCGGATGAGCCGGCTGCGGGTCGGCGACTCCCTCGACAAGGGGATGGACATGGGCGCGGTCATCGACCGGCTGCAGGTTGAGCGGATCGACGGCTGGGTCAAGCGGGGGGTGGCCGAAGGGGCGACCCTCTACCAGCCCCCCTGCGAGCTGCCGGCCAGCGGCTGCTTCTACCCGCCGACCCTGCTGACCGATGTCGATCCGGCCGACAGCGTGGCCCAGGAAGAGATCTTCGGGCCGGTTCTGGTCGGCATGACTTTCCGCATGCCGGAGGAGGCGGTCGCCCTGGCCAACAACACCCGCTACGGGCTGGCGGCCAGCCTGTGGACGGAGAACATCAACCTGGCGCTGGACATTGCCACTAAAATCAAAGCCGGCTCAGTCTGGGTCAATTCGACCAATCTCTTCGACGCCGCCTCCGGTTTTGGCGGCTACCGGGAAAGCGGTTTCGGCCGGGAAGGGGGCCGGGAGGGGCTGTTCGAATATGTGCGGCCGGCCTGGCAGACCCGCTGGCGGCCGCAGAAAGAGGACGGGGCCGCGCCGGCTTCCGGACAGAAATGGGGAGCGCACGTGCCCGGCCGGCCGGGGCTGGCCGGCGCCAACGGGGCGGCCGACCTGGTCGACCGCACGGCCAAAAGGTCCATCGGAGGAGCGCAGAAGCGGCCGGACGGCAGCTACAGCTACCCCGTGGTTGGGCCCAAAGGGATCCTGGTCGGCTATGCCGGCGACGGCAACCGCAAGGATATTCGGGACGCCGTCAGCGCCGCGCACGCCGCCCGCGGCTGGGCCGATCGCACCCCGCACAACCGGGCCCAGATCCTCTACTACATCGCCGAGAACCTGGCCATTCGGGCCGGGGAGTTCGCCGAGCGGCTGCGGGCCATGACCGGCCAGTCGAAGAAGGCGGCCGCGGCCGAAGTCGAGGCCGCGATTTCCCGGCTGTTCACCTACGCCAGCTATGCCGATAAATACGGCGGGACGATCCAGGAGACGACGCTCTATGGGCTGGTGGTCGGGCTGACCGAGCCGGTCGGTGTCATCGGCATCGCCTGCCCAACCGAGCATCCGCTGCTCGGTTTTGTCTCGCTGCTCGCACCGGCGATCGCCCGGGGCAACACGGTGGTGGTGGTGCCCTCAGCGCCCCATCCGCTGAGCGCCACCGATCTCTACCAGGTGCTGGACACGAGCGACCTGCCCGGCGGCGTGGTCAATATTGTCACCGGCGATCGGGATCATTTGATGCAGACGCTGGCCGGCCACGATGACGTCGACGCCGTCTGGTATTTTGGGGACGCGGTGGGCAGCGGCGAGGTGGAGGCGCTCTCGGCCGCGAGCATGAAGCGCACGTGGGTTGGCTACGGCAAGCCGCGGGATTGGTTCAGCCGCGAGCAGGGAGAGGGTCGGGAATTTTTACGCCATGCGACCCAGGTCAAAAACATCTGGGTGCCGATGGGTGAGTAAGCCGATTCGACAAAATGTCACCTTTTGGCGAAAGCGGCATCTAAGTCAGTAGAGGAGAAAAAAGAAACCTTCGGGTTTTTTCCTTCAGCGCAGTGGTAACAGCGAACCAACCGTTTCTCCTGGATTTACAACGTCTTTCATCGGTTGGAATGAGGGTTTTCTCCACCGTTTGACCAGGTCATGATGTGCCCCATTCAACAGGGGGCACATTTTTTTATGCCTCGACGATCTCGTAGGTCAATTCGATCTCGACGGATTTGGAGAGCATGGCGTGGACCGGGCAGTATTTTGTCTCCGAGAGTTCGATCGCCCGTTCGACCGCCCGGGGATCGATATCCCGGCCGGTGACCCGGTAGTGGACGGTGACCCGGGTATAGACTTTCGGATAGTCATCGGCACGTTCGGCTTCGGCCGTCACTTCAAAACCGGTGACATTCTGCCGCTTCTTCTCCAGGATCGAGATCACGTCCATGGCGGTGCAGCCAACCAGGCTCACCAGGACGAGCTCCATGGGTCCAGGCCGGGACTCTTCCCCACCTGAGCCGATGCCGAGAGTGATGCCCGAGTTGGTCGTGGCCTGAAAATCCAACCCTTTTTCCCATTTAACCGCTGCTTGCACGAATATTACTCCTTTGTGTTGATTTCCCTGGGGGTCTGTGTTTGTTCCGGCCGCCGGACAGGCAGCTGGCAGGTCGCCTGGAACTGGGGGCCAATCATACCCGCTTGCTCCGGATCGAACGAATGCGTTCTGTCAGGAAAAATCAGGCCGATTGTCACCTGCGCCGGCCAGACCACGGCTTATAATGGAGCTTATGGTCACCCCGGAGGATGCCCCCTGTTTCGAGGAGGCGGAATTTATCGATCAGCTTCGCGCGGGCGATGCGGCCGCCTGTGCCGCCTGCATTCGCGAGCACGGGCCGGATCTCTACCGGCTGGCCCTGCGCATGATGCACGACGATGCGGATGCCGAGGATGTGCTCCAGGAGACTTTCCTGGCCGCCTTCAGAAATATAGCCGGTTTCGAAGGGCGCTCCAGCCTGGGGACCTGGCTCTACCGGATCGCCGCCAACACAGCCCTCATGAAGCTGCGGCGGCCGGGGCCGGACCTGGTGTCGGTCGAGGAGGTCACCGAGGAGAGCGACCTCGGCCGGCTCCTTCCCCAGCAGCTCCACGACGACTGCTGCCGGCCGGAGATCGACTTCGAGGCGGAGGAGCGCCAGCAGGCGCTGCGGCAGGCGCTCCACAAACTGCCCGAAACCCTGCGCTCCGTGTTTTTACTGCGGGACCTGCAGGGACTTTCCACGGCGGCGACGGCCGCGGTTCTCGATCTGACCGAGAGCGCCGTCAAGAAGCGGCTCCAGCGGGCGCGGCTTCAGCTGCGTGCCATTCTGGCCGAATATTTTGACGAGTGAGGTTCGGCCCCGGCCGGCTGACCGATTCTGTCCGGCGGATCCGGCTGCGCCCCGCCCTTTCCCGCGCATCGAGAGACGGCCGACACGGCCGATCTTCTGACGCTGGCGATTAATCGGCGCGTAGACGCCGGTAGGCGGCGATCAGCCCGTTTGTGGAGCTGTCGTGCCCGGTGACCGGCTCGGATCCCGCCAGTTCAGGCAAAATCTGGTTGGCGAGCTGCTTCCCCAGCTCAACCCCCATCTGGTCAAACGAATTAATCTGCCAGACGATCCCCTGGGTGAAGATTTTGTGTTCGTAGAGGGCGATGAGCGAGCCCAACGTGAAGGGGGTCAGCTTTTTGTAGAGAAAGGAGTTGGTCGGTTTGCTGCCGGCGAAGGTCTTGGCGGCCGTCAGCAGGTCGAGCGCTGCCCCGGACACACCCTGGGCGACCAGCTCGGCCCGGGCTTCATCCGGTGTCCGCCCTTTCATCAGGGCCTCGGTCTGGGCCAGGAAATTCGAGAGGAGGATCGGGTGATGGCGGCCGACCGGATTGTGGCTCTGGGCGGCCGCCAGGAAGTCGCACGGGATCAGCTTCGTTCCCTGGTGAATGAGCTGGTAGAAGGCGTGCTGGCCGTTAGTGCCGGGCTGCCCCCAGATGATGGGGCCGGTGCTGACTTCGACCGGCTCCCCGCGGCGGGTGACGCTTTTGCCGTTGCTTTCCATGTCCCCCTGCTGAAAATAAGCCGGGAAATGCTGCAGATAGTGGTCGTAGGGCAGGATGGCGTGCGACTCAGCCCCCCAGAAATTGTTGTACCAGATGCCCAGGGCGGCCATCAGGACGGGGATGTTCTTTTCGAACGGGGCGGTGCGGAAATGCTCGTCGACGGCGTGGGCCCCGGCCAGCAGGGCTTCGAAGTTTTCCATGCCGATGGCGATGGCGATCGACAGGCCGATGGCCGACCAGAGGGAGTAGCGGCCGCCGACCCAATCCCAGAATTCAAACATGTTGTCGGGATCGATGCCGAACTCGATCACCCGGTCGCGGTTGGTCGAAAGGGCGACAAAATGGCGGGCCACCGCCTTTTCATCTCCCAGCTCGGCCAGCAGCCACTGCCGGGCGGCCGCGGCATTGGCCATCGTTTCCTGGGTGGTGAAGGTCTTGGAGGCGATCAGGAACAGCGTCGACTCCGGCCGGCACCGCTTGAGGGTTTCGACCATATCACTGGCGTCGACATTCGAAACGAAGTGGACCCGCAGGTCGGTCCGGGTGTAGGGGCGGAGCGCCTCGGTCACCATTTTGGGACCCAGATCGGAGCCGCCAATTCCGATGTTGACCACATCGGTGATCGGTTGGCCGGTGAACCCCTGCCAGGCACCGGAGCGGACCGCCTCGCTGAATCGCCCCATTTTGGCCAGCACGAGGTTGACGGCCGGCATCACATTTTCCCCATCGACCTCAATCCGCCGGCTCTTCCGATTGCGCAGGGCGATGTGCAGGACGGCCCGCTCTTCGGTGACATTGATTTTATGGCCTTCAAACATCGCCTCGATCATTTCGGCCAATCCGGCTTCCCGCATGAGATCCATCAGCAAAGCCAGGGTGCGATCATCGATTAAATTTTTAGAGTAGTCGAACAGAATATCTTCAAACTCCAGGGAATAGCGGGCAAAGCGATCGGGGTCCCTGGCAAAGAGGTCCCGCAGGTGGACCATCGACATCCTTTTTTGCTGGGCCAGCAGGGCCTGCCAGGTGGCGGATTCGGCGATTTGGGGCATGGGTTCTCCTTTCCTTTTCTTTCATCCTGGGCTCGAATGGGAGCATGGGGTGGGCCAGATGGCCCGATCCGGCCGGCCGGTGCGCCGCGCGCCTGGATCGGCCGGTCAGTCTGGCTTCCGATAGATTAGCGTGAAACTGTGCCGGGTTCAAGCGGGAATGCCTGAGACTGGCGGGGATTGGCGGGGATACATCCAATCCGCCATCCGAAAAAAATACGACAATTGACAGATCATTTTTATCCCCGACCGGCGTAGACTGGAATTGGTTGGCCGCGCTCGCGGCCGGGGTTTCGGATGATTTTCTTCTGCTCAGAGGAGGATTGGAACCATGTTCGACAGAGTTGTTGCGGCGGAAATTGAGATCGAGGGGTCGCCCAAGCGGGTGTGGCAGAAGCTCACCGCCTTCGAGGAATTCCCGGAGTGGAATCCGTACCTGATCAGCGTCAGCGGCCGCCTGCAGTCCGGCGGTATTCTGGAGGTGACAACGCAAAATGAAGTCGATCATCGCACGGAAAGCAGCCGGGCCAGGCTGCACCGGGTGAAGCCGGCCGAGGAGATGAGCTGGCGGGAGACCAAGCTGCTTCCCTTCCTGTTCGAAGAGGAGCACATCTTCCGCCTGGAGCCGGTCGGCGAATCGCGGACGCGGTTGATCCAGTCGGAACACATCAGCGGCTGGCTGGCGCCGCTGTTTTCTGGCCGGGTCCGAAGCCACCAGGCGAGCATGGAGGCGATGAACCGCTCGCTGAAGGCGCGGGTGGAGGCCGGGCGGTGAGGTAATTTATTTGTGGCGGCTAAATTCCCCGGAAACTTCGAGTTTCCGGGGAATTATGCCGATGATAACCTCCATTCACAGTTTTGAACTGCCGATTTTTAGCGTTTTTTTTCATCCTCCCTGCCGCCGACGCTTGCCCCCCGACCGGCCGACGATCCCCCGATCTGATTTGACAGCCCCGACTGGCCCCGTTATGATAAAAATTGCCCTTACCGGCCCGTTCATTTCTTTTCTTTTAAGGTGGTGACATGAGCATCAGCTGATTTATTCCCCGATAACCGCCTGCGCTCGCAGGCTCGCCGCATAATCGGACGTGCTGGATTATCCGGGATCGCCCGGCAGCACCTGGAGTAAATGATGCTAACCGCTCACCATCTGACCAAGTCTTTTAACCTGCAAACGCTCTTCGAAAACGTCACCTTTTCCGTGAATCCCGGCGATCGGGTCGGCCTGATCGGCCCCAATGGATCCGGGAAGACGACCCTGATGCGCCTCCTCGCCGGGGTGGAGGCCCCGACAGCCGGCGCCGTCGCCATGCCGGCCGGTCTGCGGCTGGGGTACCTGCCCCAGGGTGCGGAATTCGAACCCGACCTGACGCTCGCCCAGACCATCGACCGCGCTGCCGGCCGGGCGGCCGCCCTCGAAGACGACCTGGCCGCTGTGGCCGCCGCTCTCGCGCTGCGGCCCGATGACGAAGGGCTCCATCTGCAGTACGATCATCTTCTGCGCCGCATGGCTTCGGCCGACGCCGCCGGCACGGCGGCCGTGCTCGCCGAACTCGGCCTCGCCGACCTCGATCCCGACCTGCCGGCGGCCGCGCTCAGCGGCGGCCAGAAAACCCGGCTGTCTCTGGCCCTCACTCTGCTCGAAGACCCGGCCCTGCTGCTCCTGGACGAACCGACCAACCACCTCGATATCGCCATGCTCGAATGGCTCGAATCCTGGCTGGCCGGTTTTGATGGGGGAGCGCTGATCATCTCCCACGACCGCACCTTTCTCGATCGGGTCACCAATAAGACCCTCTACCTCGACCCCGAGCAAAAAGCGGTGCGGGAATACACCGGCAGCTACAGCGATTACCTCGACCAGTCGCTGGCCGAACAGGAAAAACAGTGGGCAGCCTATAAAGACCAGGTGGCCGACATTCGCCGGATGCGCCAGGATATCGCCCGCACCCGGGAGCAGTCGATGTCCGTCGAGCGGAGCACGACGCCTCGCCAGCCCGGCGTCCGGCGCATCGCCAAAAAGGTCATGAAAAAAGCGCTTTCCCGCGAAAAAAAGCTGGAGCGGTACCTCGACTCGGACGACCGGGTTGAAAAGCCGAAGGCGGGTTGGCAGATGAAGGTCGATTGGAGCGGCAGCCGCCACCTCGGCCGCTCGGTGCTCGACCTCGACGATCTGCTCGTCGGCTACGACCGGCCGCTCCTCAACACCGGCCAGCTCCATGTGCAGGCCGGGCAGCGCATCATCATGACCGGGGAAAATGGATCGGGCAAGACGACCCTCCTGCGCACGCTGACCGGCATGATCCCCTCCCTCGGCGGCCGCTTTCGCCTGGGCGCGAGCGTCCGGCTCGGCTACATGACTCAGGAGCAGGAGCTGATCGATCCGGAGCTCAGCCCGGTCGCCCACCTGGAGCGGATCGGCTTTGGCGGGGAAACTGAGATCCGCTCCTACCTCCATTTTTATCTCTTTAAGGACGATGAACCGCTCAGGCCGGCCTCCCTGCTGAGCTTCGGCCAGCGGGCCCGCCTGGCTCTGGCCCTGATGGTGGCCGAGGGGTGCAATCTCCTTCTGCTCGACGAGCCGATCAACCACCTCGACATCCCCTCGCGCACCCAGTTCGAGCAGGCCCTCCACCAGTTCGACGGGACGGTGATCGCCGTCGTCCATGACCGGTATTTCATCAAACGATTGGCCACCGAAGTCTGGTGGGTGGAGGACGGCCGGATTCGGCGGGAGCTCTGACTCGAATCAGCCGGGATTTCCCACGGGCCGCCGGCCGCGCCAGGCGCGAAATCCCACCCAGACCAGCCAGACGGCGGTCACCGGCAGGGCGATTTCGAGAACGACCCGGCCGAAAAGGGCGGTTTGCACGTGATTGGCGGCGCGCAGCGCCAGATAGGCGACATAGGCGGCGTAGTAGCCGAGAAAAAGGGCGCCCCCCCACCGTTCGATGCGGCCGGTCAGGAAGATCGGCAGGCAGGCGACGGCCACGCCGATCATGACCGGGATATCGAACCGCAGGGCGGCCGCCGCCACCGGCATGCCGCCGGGAGAAAGGGCGGCCGAAAGGCCGAGCACCATCAGCAGGTTAAAGATATTGCTGCCGACCACGTTGCCGACGGCGATGTCCCGCTCGCCGCGAAAGCTGGCCACGACCGAGGTGGCCAGCTCCGGCAGCGAGGTGCCGACGGCTACAATCGTCAGCCCGATCACCAGGTCGCTCACTCCCAGGATTTCGGCCAGCGTCACCGCGCCGTCGACCAGGAAGCGGGAGCCGAGGATCAGCACCCCCAGACCGCCGAGGACCTGGAGGGCGATGACGAGCCAGCTGCTCGGGTTGGCCGGCGGCGCCTCGCCGTATTCCGCCTCGTATTCCCGGGCCACGGCCGCGGTTTCCCGCCGGCTCTGGATGATGAGAAAAGCGGTGTAGAATACGATGCCGGCAAAGAGCAGCAGCCCCTCCGCCCGGCCGATCACCCCATTCCAGGCCAGGCCCAGGGTCAGCGCCGACACGCCGATCATGATCGGCACGTCGAGCCGGACCATCTGCTGGGCCACGACGAGGGGGGCCACCAGGGCCGACAGCCCCAGGATGAGCAGAATATTGGCGATGTTGCTGCCGACGACATTGCCCAGGGAGATATTGGCCAGGCCGCCCAGGCTGGACTGCATGCTGACCGCCAGCTCGGGCAGGCTGGTGCCATAGGCGACGACAGTCAGCCCGATCACGAGCGGAGAGACGCCGATCATGGCCGCCAGTTTTGAGGCGCCGCGGACGAAAAATTCCGCCCCGCCGACCAGCAGCACCAGCCCAACCAGCAACAGAAAATAGGGATAACTATCCATGCTGACTCCTCTAAAAATCCCGGGGATTCTGGCATAATTTGGCTTGACACGCATCGGTCAAATGTCGTACCGTTTGACCGGGCGGTCATATGACCCCCCGGTCACAATGCCCAGTTCAGGCGATGCCGGAAATCACCTTTTTCAACCTCCTCGAGACGAAGCGCGAGCGCTTCCTTCGCGCCGCCATCGACGAATTTGCCGATCACGACTACCACCAGCCCTCGATCAGCCGGCTCGTCAAACAGGTGGGCATCGCCAAGGGGAGCTTCTACCAGTATTTCGCCGACAAAAAGGCGCTGTTTTTTTATCTGATCCACCTGGTCTTCCGGGAAAAGAAAACCCTTCTGGAGGAAATTGAACTTCCCGCCGGGATCGGCTGGTTTGAACGGCTGCGCTGGGCCTTTCGCCTGCAGGCGCGCTTTGAGCTGGAGAATCCCCGGCTGGCTGAGGGCGGCTACCGGGCGCGGCACGGCGACCTGCCTTTTTAGGACGAGATGCTGGAAAAGCTGCGCGCCCAGGCCTGGAGCGGATACCGCCGATTAATCGGGGATGGGATCGCCGGCGGCGAGCTCCGGCCGGATCTCGATCTCGAGACGGCCACCTACGTGCTCAGCACCCTCCTGGGGCCGGACCTGGGCCGGTATCTCGACACACGGCTCGACCTCCCACCCCGGCGGCTCTACGATCGTCAGCTCACCCCGGCCGATTGGGAAAAGACCAACGAGATATTTGATCAGCTCGTCGGTTTTCTGGAGGCCGGTTTCGGCCGCCGGGAGACCTGAAGGCGCGACGAAAGCCAGCCGCGGTCGTTCAGGCTGAAGCAGGCGGAACTTCGATGATTGAAGTGGACACCCTCTCCTTTTCTTATCCTGGCGGCCAGACCCACGCGGTCGACGAGATTCGCTTTTCCGTGGCGCCCGGGGAAATTTTCGGTTTTCTGGGTCCCAGCGGCGCCGGGAAAAGCACGACCCAGAAAATTTTAATCGGTCTCCTGCGCGGCTACACCGGCTCGGCCGCCGTGCTCGGCCGGGAAGTTGCCGCCTGGGGCCGGGATTTCTACGAGGAGATCGGCGTGGGCTTCGAACTGCCCAATCACTTTCTCAAGCTGACCGGTCTGGAAAACCTGGCCCATTTCGCCAGCCTCTACCGCCGGCCGACCCGGGACCCCCGGGAGCTGCTGGCGCTCGTCGGTCTGGAGGCGGATGGCCGGCGGCGGGTCGGCCAGTATTCAAAAGGGATGCGCATGCGGCTCAACTTTGTGCGCGCCCTGCTCCACGATCCGCCGCTCTATTTTTTTGACGAGCCGACGGCCGGCCTCGACCCGGTCAACGGCCGCAAAATTAAGGATCTGATCCTCGGCCTGAGGGCGGCCGGCCGGACAATTTTTCTGACGACGCACGACATGGCGGTCGCGGACGAACTGTGCGACCGGGTCGCTTTCATCGTCGACGGCCGCATCACCACCATCGATTCACCGCAGAACCTCAAGCTGGCCCACGGCCGGCGCACGGTCGTGGTGCGCTATGGAGAAAACGGACGGCGCGCCGAGCGAGAATTCCCCCTCGACGGCCTGGGCCACGATGCCGCGTTTCTCGAATTGATCCAGACGGAGCACCTGCAGACCATTCACACCCAGGAGGCCACTTTGGAAGAAATCTTTATCCAGGTCACCGGCCGCTCACTCCGTTAGCCGGCCGCCGACGCGATATGGTACAGCCCGGCAAACAATCTGTTCATCTGTCCCTTTCCTGGAGCCGCCTGGCCCACAGCCTGGTCCTCGACACCCGCCTGCAGGTGCGCAACTATCTCTACCCGGTCGTCATCGGCGTGGCCGCCTTTCTCGGAAGCGGCAGCGCCCTGTTTTTGGATGAGACGCAGCTGCGCCTGCTGCTGCCCATCCTCTTCCTGACGACGGCAGGTGGCACGGGCTACATCTTTATCGGCGCCCTCGTCCTCTTTGAAAAAGTGGAAAACACGCTCGACGGCCTGATTGTCACGCCGCTGCGGCCGCACGAATACCTGCTGTCCAAGCTGCTGTCGCTGGCCCTGCTGACCCTGGCCGAAGGCGTGACCCTGGCGCTGACCGGGTTTGTCCTGCCGGTCGGCGGACCGCTCCACTGGCCGCTGTACCTGGCCGGGGTCGTCCTGACGGCGCTGTTCTTTACCCTGATTGGCTTTATCGTCGTCGTGCGCTACGATACGATCAACGCCTTCTTAATTCCAAGCATCGCCATCATCAGCCTGGCGATGCTGCCGGCGATCGGTTTGCTCGACATCTGGCAGCCCGCCTGGTTTTACCTGATCCCGTCGTATGCCCCCATGTGGGTCGTCACGGCCGCTTTTCGCCCGGTTCCACCCGCCACCCTGTTCTACGGCCTCGCCGTCTCCATCGCGGCCATCTTCTTCCTCGCCTTCTGGGCGCTGCGGGCGTTTCGCATTCACGTTATAAAATGAGTGCCGAGTGCCGAGTGCCGAGTGCCGAGTGCCGAGTACCGAGTGCCGAGTGGAAAGTTTAAAGTTTAAAGTGGAAAGATGAAAGGTCAAAACTGCTGGAGCTGCCTTATCCAGAAAACAGAAACCCTCCCCCACTTGCCCCCCAACTCCCAACCCCCAACCCCCGTTCCCGGTTCCCCGTTCCCCGTTCCCCTCTTCCCTAACCCATGTCCCTCCTGACGTTTCTCCGCACGATGGGTAAGAGCGACCTGAAATTGATCGGCCGCGATCAGTTTCTGATTGGGCTGGCGATTTATCCGCTGGTTTTCTGGGTGGTTCTGCGGTTTGGCCTGCCGCCGGGGGCGGAATGGCTGCTGGAATCCTACCAGCTGGATCTCCGGCCGTCGTTTGGGCTCCTGGCCAGCATTCTGGTCATCGGGGTGCCGGGATTTGTCGGCATGATCGCTGGCATGCTTCTGGTTGAAGAACAGGATGACCAGACCCTGACGGCGATTCTGGTGACGCCGCTCTCGCTCAACCGGTATCTCGCCTACCGGTGCGCGGCCGCGGCCGCCGCCTCATTTGGGCTGGGACTGATTCTGATTCCGAACCTCGACCTGATCGCCGTGCCGGCTGTCCCCCTGGTGCTGACGATCCTCACCGGCAGTCTGGCCGCCCCGTTCAACGCGCTCCTGTTTTTCGGCCTGGCGCGCAATAAAATTCAGGCCTTCGGCGTGCTTAAAATCCTGGGCGCCCTGTCAGTTCTGCCCTTTGCCGCCTGGTTCGTCCCACCCCCGGCCCAGTGGCTCTTCGGCCTCTTCCCCCCGTACTGGCCGGTCGCCGCCTTCTGGCGGGCCGCGGCCGGGGAAGCGGCCGGCTGGCACCTGCTGCTCGGGGTCGCCGGCTTCGCCCTCTCATTCTGGATATTAAGCCGGCTGGCCCAGGCGCGAATCTACCGGGGCGCGGCCGCCTGACCAGGGATCAACCATAAGAAAGGATAAAACCCGGATGAAAGCTTTCATTGTCACCGCCGGCTCGCGCGGCGATGTCCAGCCCTATCTGGCCCTGGCCCAGGGCCTGCGCGCCGCCGGCCACCAGCCGCTGCTGTGCACCAGCGAGCGCTTCGCCGGCATCATCGAAGCGGCCGGCGTCCCCTATGCCTACATGAACGACGACATTCTCAAACTGATCGATACGGACGCCGGGCGGGAGGCGATCGACCGCAGCGACTCCCTGCTGGGTTGGCTCAGAACCTCGCTGGCCCTGGTCAAACAGGTGCGGCCGATCCAGCGGCGCATGCTCGACGAGCAGTGGGCCGCCGGCCAGGCCTTCAGGCCGGATATCGTGCTGGGCCATCCCAAGGCGATCGGCGGCCGCCACATCGCCGAAAAACTGGGTACCCCTTTTGTTCTGACGCTGGCCCTGCCGGTCTTCACGCCGACGGCCGAGTTCCCGAGCGTGGTATTTCCGACATGGCCGCTCGGCGGCCGGTACAACCGGCTCACCTATCACCTCTCCGTGCGCCTGGCCTGGAGCCAGTACGGCCGCGTCGTCAACGGCTGGCGGCGGGAAGCCCTCGACCTGTCCCCCATCCGCAGCGGGTCCGAAGAACTGCGCTTCGCCGGCGGGCCGCTGCCAACGATCTGTGGCATCAGCCCCCACGTGCTGCCCGCCCCGGCCGACTGGCCGGCCAGGACGATCGTGACCGGCTACTGGTTCCTGGATAGGGAGTCGAACTGGGAGCCGCCGGCCGAGCTGGCGGCCTTCCTCGAAGCCGGCTCCCCACCTGTCTACGTCGGCTTTGGCAGCATGGCCGGCCGGGAACCCGCCCGGATCACCACCATCGTTCTTGAGGCGCTGGCCCGCAGCGGCCGGCGCGGGATTCTGGCCACCGGCTGGGGTGGGCTCGATCCGGCCGCCGTGCCGGAGGATGTTCTTGTGATCCAGGAGGCCCCCCACGACTGGCTGTTCCCCCGGGTGGAGGCGGTCGTCCACCACGGCGGGGCCGGCACGACGGCGGCCGGTCTGCGGGCCGGCCGGCCGACAATCATCTGCCCGTTCTTCGGCGACCAGCCTTTCTGGGGCAGGCGGGTCGCCGCCCTGGGGGCCGGCCCGGCGCCGATTCCCCAGAAAAAATTGACCGCGGGGAATCTGGCCGGCGCCATTTCGGCCGCCACCCAGAACCGGGATATCCAGGCGCGGGCGGCCGAGATCGGCCAGGCGATTCGGGCAGAAGATGGGATCGGGGTGGCCGTGCGCTTTCTCGAGGATTGCCTGGCCTGAAACGGCGGCCGGCCGCCGTTCAAGAAGTGGGCTCGCGGCCGACCAGGCTCTTCCAGACAGCCAGCCAATCGGCCTCGTTATCGAACGTCAGGTAGATCGTCCGCTTCAAGCGGCCGATCTGCTCCCGGCCGCCCCCGATGTAGTAGGCGATGCCGCTGAAGTCGAGCTGGGGGGACCAATCGGTGTGAAAGGTGATTTTCAGGCCGGGGAAGTGGTCGGAGCCGAAGAGAAAATGGCCGATTTCCACCTTCTCCAGGAAACCCGGCTGGATGAACTGGTAGAGGTAGCGGCCGGGGCCGCTCTCGACCATGATCGCGTGCTCATTCAGGGGGATGTGCCAGCAGCTTCCCGGCCGGAGCAGGACGTCGTGCTCATGCCTGCCGGCGCTGAAGATGCCCGTGGCGCGCACCGGAATGCGCACCTCACCGGGTAGCAGGGCCACATCGGAGACATCCGGCCAGTTTTTCAGCGGGGTGAAGGTGGCATAGCCGCGGCGGCGCGCCCGCCGGTAGAGCTGGCGCAGGAGAAACAGGGCAGCCAGGGCGGCGATCGCCAGCGGCCAGAGCCGGGTCCAGGGGGTGACCAGAACCACGAGCCAGAGGCCGAGGCTGAACCAGCGGGAGAGCGGCAGCCCGAGGACGCGGCGCAGCGTCGTCACGAAGGCGAAGGCAAAAAGGCGGGCGCGAATTTCGGCTACCATCGATCGGGCCTGGTGGGTCAGACGCTCTGCAGCACGGGCCACATCTGCTCGTGGACGAGCGGGTTGGCGGCAAATAGATTCAACACCGGCCGGGGGGTGTACGGCGCGCCGTCGTCGATAAAGGCCACGCGGCCGCCGGCTTCCATGACCATGAGGGCGCTGGCCGCCACATCCCAGATCTTGAGCTTGAACTCCCAGAAGCCATCCAGCCGACCGGCGGCGACGTAGCAGAGGTCCAGGGCGGCCGACCCGGTGCGCCGCACCCCCTGGGCAGTTTTGAGAAAGGCGCGCGTCTGGGCCACGTTGTCGAGGTCGCTGGTCCGGCGGTCATACGGGAAACCGGTGCCGAGCAGGCAATCTCCCAGATCCACGGCCGGGCTGACCGCCAGCGGACGGGGTGCGCCCTGCCCCCGGGTGACCGCGCCGCCCCCTCCGCGGATGGCGGTGAAACACTCGTCCCGTTCGGGATCGTAGACGACCCCGAGCACCGGTTCGTCCCCCCGGTAGAGGGCCAGGGAGACCGAATAAACTGGAAAGCCGTGGGCATAGTTGACGGTGCCGTCCAGCGGATCGATGTACCAGATGTAGGGATTGTCCCCGTCGCTGGCCGCTCCTTCCTCGCCAATGATCCGGTGGTCGGGAAAGGCGACCCGCAGCCGGTCGGTGATCAGCTTCTCGGCCTGCCCGTCGTACTGCGTCACCAGGTCGACCTGGCTGGATTTCCGTGTGATTTCTTTGTGCTGGCTGAACCCCACCCGCAGCAGATCCCCCGCCTCCCGGGCGATGGAGACGGCCGTTTGCAGCATTGTTTCCGTTGACATGGGGCAATTGTAAGCCAAAAAAGCCGCGGAGAAACGACTTATATGATTTTTTTACAGCGCGGGTGTTTGAAGGCAGGCGACGGGAGGTTCAGGTTGAGCCGCTCTCCTTGCTGTTTGAAGGAGAGCGGCTGTCCACCTTTTATAGCTCATCCCCGAGGTGTTCGAGGTCCCCAATCGGAGTGGTCGATCCCGGAACAGGTCTGGAACCGGCCGCTTAAACCAGGGACCTCCGGCAGCGACCGTCGGTCGTCCGCAGCGAAAAAGAAGTATGATCACCCGGGCGCAGGCGCGCAGGGGTCGTCCCCTGGCGGTGAAAGAGCCGCTCGATTGGCCGCGGCCGGCCGGTGTCGAAGCACGTTTCCCGGATCGTCCCCTGGTCGGTTGAAAGGAATATTTGCCCGTCCGGTCCGCTGTGAAGCCGGCGTCCATCTCCATCGATGACCGGAAAGGATGCCGGTTGACGGGGATGGGGATTCTCCGAAGGGCAGAAAAGTTGAGGGTGGGGCTGAAATCGGTGTGATCGCAGGTTCATCGATTTTTTTGGCCTCAGCGGCGGGGTGCCGGTGACTCGCCGTAGGGTAACACGGCCTATTTTCAGGGACAATAGCGACGAAGTCCTAAAACCGGGGCGGTTTGTACCCGCCAGCCGCTTCCGGTATCATCCTCGACTTGTCCCGGATGCGGGGGAAAGGCCATAATGAGAATCCATGCGACATGAAGCCAAAATCCGGACTGTGCTGCTGCTCATCGCCGCTCTGCTGCGGCTGTGGGCCATTACCAGCGCGCCGCCGGGCTTGACCCACGACGAAGCCGACCACGGTTTGAGCGCCTGGCAGGTGGTGCAGGGGGAGCGGCCGCTCTATTTCACCGTCGGCTACGGTCGCGAGCCCCTGTTCGACTACGCCACGGCCGGACTCATGACCGTTCTCGGCCCCTCCTTCCTGGCCGGCCGGCTGACGGCCGTTTTCTTCAGCCTGCTGCTGCTGGCAGCCACTTACGCTCTGATAAAAAAACGGTTCTCCCCGGCGATCGCCCTGCTCACCCTGGCGGGGCTGGCTGTGGGCTTCTGGCCGCTGATGGTCGCCCGGCAGGCATTGCGCACGATCACCTTTCCCTTCTTTTTTGTGCTCGCCCTCTTCTTCTGGCTGCGCGGCGCCGAGAGGGAGGGCCACCGGGGGCAGGGGGCCGGCTTTCGCTGGTTTCTTCTGGCCGGTCTGCTGCTCGGGCTGACGTTCTACACCTATTTCCCGGCCCGGCTCATGTGGCTCCTCTTCCCGGCTTTGCTGGCCTGGTGGGGGCTGCGACGGCGGGATCTGGCGCGGCGGCTGTGGCGGCCGGTGCTCCTCGTCCTGCTGGCGGCCGGGGTGGTTTCTACTCCGCTCTGGCTCTACCTGTGGCGGAACCCGGGCGCCGAGCAAAGGCTGGTCCAGCTCACGGACCCCCTGGAGGCGGCCCGCGGTGGGGATTTTCGCCCCCTGGCCGCCAATGTCATGGACGGAATCCGGTTAATTCCCTATCAAGGGGACCCGGCCTGGCGCTACAACCTGCCCGGCCGGCCGCTGCTCTCGCCGTTCTTCGCCCTGCTGTTCGGGGTCGGTTTTCTGCTCGTCCTGCGCGGAGGAGATCCCGTTCAATCCGGCCGGTCCGCCTCCCTGGCAAGCGCCAACCCGGAGCTGCTCATCTGCTGGCTGCTCCTCGGCCTGGCGCCCGTCTTCGTCACCGGTGCCTTTCTCGCCAACACCCGGGCCATCGCCCTGCAGCCGATCCTCTACGTGTTTCCGGCCGTCGCCCTCTCCTGGATGTGGTCGAAGGCCGACGGCCGCAGCCCCTTCGCCCTGTCGGCGGTGCTCATTCTTTTCGCGTTCACCGGCCTCGATACCGTCCAGCGCTATTTTCTCGACTGGGCCGGGCATCCAGAGGTGCGGGTTCAGTATGAAGCGGCGGCCGTGCGGGCCATCACCTATCTCAATGAGCATGGCGGGGGGGCGGCGGCCATCTCGACGACCACGCCTGGCCGCTTCCACAACCAGCCGGTCGGACTTCTGACTTCGACCAATCCGCAGACCGCCGTAAGCTGGTTCAATGGGCAACGGGCGCTCTACGTGCCAGCCGATCCGGATGCCCTGCTGATCGAAACCGGGTTCGCCCCGCTGGCGCCGGCTCTGGCGGCCTTTGCGGCCGGCCGGCAGCCGCTGGCGGTTATCGAGCAGCCGGCCACCGATCTCGACCGGCCGCTGACCGTGAGCACGCTTGACGGACAGCGCTGGCAGCGCCAGGTTTGGGGCGGCTTCGCCGGCAGTGAGCGGGAGGCGGTCTGGGAAATCGGCCTGGAATTTGGCGGAGCTCGAGTCGAGCCGGCCGTCCTGCGGTCCGGGGAGACCCTGGAGGTATTCACCCTGTGGCGGCCGGGCGGCCCCGTCGACGCCGACCTCGTCTTTTTCAGCCAGCTGCTCGGCGGGGACGGCCTCCCCCTGGCCCAGGAGGACCGGCTCGACGCGCCGGCCGCCAGCTGGCGCGCCGGCGACGCCTTCATTCAGTGGCACCGGCTGGCCATTCCGGCCGGCGCCGCGCCCGGCGACTACCCCCTGATTATCGGCGTTTACCGGGAGGATACCGGCCGCCGGTACGCGGTCGCGGCCGGCGGCCGGCCGGGGGGGGCTTTGCTG
>JBFFZG010000058.1:0-19348 GCA_041568735.1 Promineifilaceae bacterium (SeqCode) | reverse complement strand
GGCGCGTCCGGCAGCAGATAGGTCTGGCCGTCGGTCGTCTGGATGACCACGCCGGCATCGGTGCGGGCGATCACCCCTTCGAGGAAGAGCGGGGTCTCGTTGTCACCCATCGGCTCCCAGCCGATGAGGTCGATCGACCGGCCGTTCGCCCCGATTACGCCTTCGAGGACGATCTGATTCGGCCGTTCAGCCGCCAGCCGGCGCAGCTCGTCGACGGGTGCATTCAGCAGGTACTGGTTAACCTGCACGACCGGCTCACTGTCATCCTGCACCGGCAGGAAGATCTGCGGGTAGCCGTAAATCCGCGTCGTATCGCCGGGCTGGTATTTCCGCTCCCAGAACTGGCTGTCGCCGATGCCGATCGGCATTGGTTCCGGCAGCACCTGCATGGTCGGATCGTAGATGTAAGAGAACCAGATGTTGTTCTCCAGCACCCCGGCCAGGATCTTGTCCCAGGCGGCCGCGGCCGGAATCAGGGGGTAGTCCCCAATGGGCGTCAGCCCGTTGAGGGTGCTGACGCTGGCGTAGACCAGCTCGGCCTGGTTGTTAAAGTGGAAATAGAGCTCGGTGAAGTCGAGCGGCCGGCCGTTGAGCAGCCGCCTGACCGCGACATTGTTGAAGCCCTCGTCCACGATGACGTACTCGAAATCGAGACCACCCCAGGCGGCAATCTGCGCTTCCACCAGCGGCTGCAGCCGATCCAGCGGCAGGGACACCGGCTCGCGATCCTGCGTGAGCCCCCGGTTCTCGTAGAAGGCGCTGCCCGAGGTGATGGTCAGCCATTCATTGCCGCGGAAGGCGTAGAACGGCATCCGGTAAACCCCTTCCCCGAGGGTTTCGATCTGGTCGCGGACCTCGGGCGGCAGGGCGTCCTGATAGAGCGGGCCGGTAAAGCCGAGCTTCTGCGCCAGGGCGTAGGCCATGTTCAGGTCCGGGTAGATTTCCGGGTTCCGCCAGACGGGCGCCGTCAGCGGGTCGGCCGGCAGCGTGGTGTTGAGCAGGAACGTCGTCCCGGAAAAGATGTCGAAGGGTTCGACGATCATCCGGCTGTCCAGCGTGATGTCGGCGCTCTCCGCAGTGGTGGGCGCGCCAGCGCCGCCGCCGCCGACTCCCAGACCGCCGGGGTTGGCCGGCAGGGGGGGCAGCAGGGGCAGGTCGGCGACCGGCGCCTCACCGGTCGGGTCGGTGGTTTCACTCCCATCACCAGGGGCCGGCGGTTCGTCCGTCGGGGGGAGGGGGGTCGGCTCCTGCGTGGCCGTTTCCCCGGGCTGTTCCTGGGCTGGCGGCGTCACCGTCGAGCAGGCCGCCAGAAAAATGGTCAGAAGGATCAAAATTATCCCTACATACTTCCTAAACATCGTAACTCCTTGAGTTCATCCTCTTAATCGCAGTGCGAGATTCGCCCCCATCAGGCGGCGTTGGTATTAAAACGACCGAGGATGTGTTTTGGTTCCCGTTGGATCGGCGGCGCCTTATCTTTTCAATTCAATCGCCGGCTTCCGGCGCGGCCAGGTGCACCCCGTGTCGAGCGGCCAGGAGGTCGACGGTGCGCTCGACGTTTTCGCGCGTGGTCGCTTCCTCCCAGCCCCGCACCGACCCGACGATGGCGGCGACTTCTTCAATCAGGGGGTAGGACAGATGGCCGTACATTCCCAGAATGGTGCGGCGGAGCAGGAGATCGTCGAGCCGGCAGACCTTTTCCCGGTCAGCGAGGAATTCGATTTCGCGGGTGCTGAACATCGGCATGGCTGCCAGCGGCCGGTCGCTGCCGGCGGTGATGTAATCGGCGATTTCGGCCGCGTAGGTGCCGTACCGCTCGAAAAGCACGGTCGCCCGGTGCGGCTCCAGCCCGGTGGTTTTTGCCAGATTGGCCACCCAGCCTTCCCGCGCGGATGCCGTGCGGGGGTAATCGTGCCCTCCGCCGATCGGCAGATGGCGGGTATCGATCTGGCGCTCGACTCCGAGCCGGGCCAGCGCCTCGTCGGCGACATGCTCGGAAAAGGCGCGGAAGGTCGTCCATTTGCCGCCGACCAGGTTGAAAACGGGAAAATCGAAGGCCTCACCGGCCTCGAGTATCTCGTTGCTGTGATCCCGGCTGATCTGGCCGGCCGTCTTGGCCTTGCTGCTCGGCAGCGGCCGCACACCGCAGAATCGGAAGACAATGTGGGAGGAATCGATCTGGATATCGGGGAAAATTTTCCCGACGAACTGGATGAAATAATCTTCTTCCTCCTGGGTGCAGCCCAGATTATCCGGGTTGTCGACCTTGATGTCGGAGGTGCCGATGATGACCCGGTCGTTCACCGGGTAAATCAGGACGATCCGGCCGTCGTCGTTCTCGAAAAAGAATTCGTGGCTGCCGCAGGCGGCGTAGAGCTCGGGGTGGTTGAGGACGAGATGGGAGCCTTTGGTGCCGCCGATAAACTCGGTTTCCTGTCCCAGCGCCCGGTTGATAAAGTCGATCCAGGGACCGCCGGCATTGATGACGAGCCGGGGGCGCACGGAGAAGGTCTCGCCGGTCAGCTCGTCGCGCAGCACGACGTGGTCCCCTTCGGCGTCGACCGCGGAGACGTAGTTGAGGGCGTGGGCGCCCGGGTGCGCTTTTTCGGCGTCGAGCATCGTCTCGACGGCGATCCGCTCCGGCATCGGCATCGCCCCATCGTAGTAGGTGGCCAGGGCGCGCACTTCGGGGTTGAGCTTCGGGTAGCGGGCGAGCGCCTCTGAGCGGCCGATGACCGAGTGCTCCGGCACGACCTGGTTTGCCTGCTCCCGGGTGTAGCGGTCGTACATCATGAGCCCCAGCTTGATGACCAGCTGCCCGCGCTCGGCCGGCCGGTCGAGGAGGCCGAAGAACTTGAGCGGGGCGTTGAGCAGCCCGGAAAAGCGCTTAAAAATCGGAATGTTGGTCGGCAGCGGATAGACGAGGTGAGGGGCGTTCATGATCAGCCGGTTCCGCTCGTGCACCGCCTCGCGCACGAGGCGAAACTCCCCATTCTCGAGATAGCGAATGCCCCCGTGAACCATGTGGGACGAGGCCGCGCTGGCCCCGGAGCAAAAATCCCCGCGATCGACGATCAGGGTATCGACCCCCTGGAGGGCCAGCTCGCGGAAGGTGCCGATACCGTTGATGCCGGCGCCGATGATCAGGACGTCGAGGTCGGCATCGTCTGTCAATTTTTTGATCACTGCCTGTCGTTCCATCAGTTCTACTCCTACTTTTCCTGGTGTTCACCCGTCGTTTGTGCAGCCGGCCGGTTGCGGCCTGCCGGTCATATTATACAATTAGATCGGGATTTCTCGTGTCGCCGGGCAATCAGGCGGCATTCCTTTCGCTACCGTTCATTTCTCATCGGCTCATTGACAGATTTTTCATGGCGCAGGCAATCGCATGAGGCCCACCGATTACCCGCTGAACACCGGCCGACTGACCCTGTATTGGGAAAAGTTTTTCAACCGGCAGGGATCCGATCCCCAGGATCTTTCTTCCCTCGACCCGGTTATTCTCTCCTCCTGGAAGCGGTGCGCCCCCCTGTTTGACCCCTTGGGCCAGCCCCGCGCTTCGGCTATTCGCCTCTCGCTGTTGGAAACCCTGCTCAAAGCCCAGACCGACCTCATTTCCATCTCGATTCCCCACCTCGAAGATATCTTTCAGTACACCATCGGATCGGATACGGCCATCTTGCTGACGGACGGCTCCGGCTGTCTGCTGGCGGTGACGGGCGATGACACGGCCGTTGAGGCGCTCAATCAGCTGGGGCTCAGGATTGGCACCTACTGGTCCGAGAGCCAGGTTGGCACCAACGCCCTCGGCCTGGTCCTGGTGAACGCCATGCCGATCCAGGTCGTCGGGCCGGAGCACTACTTCCAGCGCTACCACCACCTGGCCACGTCGGCCGCCCCGGTTTACGGCGTCAACGGCCGCATCATCGGGGTCATCGGGCTCGTCGGCCGCGCGGAAGTTGGGACCTCGCACGATCTGGCCCTGGTCATGGGGACGGCCCGAGCCGTCAGCAACCAGCTGCAGACCAACTTTTACCTGGAAGAGGCCAACGACCAGATTCGCCAGGTGCGCACCCTGCTCGAGACGATCAACGACGGGGTGCTGGCCTGGGACAACGACGGGAAGATCACCCAGCTCAACGCCCAGGCGGCTGATATGCTGGAGCTCAAGGCGACGGCCGTGCGGGGGATGCCGCTGCACGACGTCCTGACCTTTCCTCCGCTCCTGGCCGAGGCGGTGGCCGAGCAGAAAGAGCTGATCGACGTCGAAACCAAGCTCAATATCGGCAGTAAATTTCTCAACTGCTGGATCAGCCTGCGGCCGATTCTGCACAGCTGGGGGGAAGTCCAGGGGTTTATCGCCACGCTGCGGCCGGCCCAGGCCGTGCGCCGGCTGATCAATCAGCAGATCGCCACGCCGACCAGCTTCCGGCTGGATGAAATCGAAAGCCAGTCGACCGCGATGCGCGGCGCCCTTCGCCAGGCTCACCTGGCAGCCCGCGGCAATGCCCCGGTCCTGCTGATCGGGGAGGGGGGGGTCGGCAAAAACCCCTTTGCCCGGGCCATTCACAACGGCAGCCCGCGGGCCAGCCAGCCGTTTATTTCGATCAACTGCGGGGCGATCCCTCACGAGCTGATCATCGAGGAGCTTTTGGGCTACGAGAAGTCCCAAAACGGGGAGCGCCGGCCGAGCAAATTCGAGCTGGTCGACGGCGGCACCCTCCTGCTCAACCAGATCGATTCGCTGTCGCGCGAGATGCAGATGGCCCTGCTGGAGATTTTCGAGACCCGCCACGTCATGCGGCTCGGGGGCGCCTATCCCATTCCGGTCAACGTGCGCATCATCGCCACGACCTCGGCCGATCTGGAGCGGCTGGTAGCCGATCACCGCTTTCTGCCGGAGCTCTTCTACCGCTTCAGCATTTTTAAAATCACTATCCCCGCCCTGCGCGAGCGGCCGTCGGATATCCCCTACCTGGTCGAGCGCTTTCTGGCCCGCGTCTCGGAGCGCTCCCAGCAGCCGCTGTGGATAGACGACCAGGCCCTGGCCATTTTGCAGCGCTATCCCTGGCCGGGCAACATACGCGAGCTCGAGGACGTGCTCGAGCGGGCGGCTGTCCAATCCCCGGACGGCGTCATCCGGCTGCTGAATCTGCCGGACAATGTGCGGCAGGGGCGGGTCTTCAGCGCCGGCAGCCCGGTGACCCAGCCGGTGCTGACGGCCGCCGAAGCGGAGCGAGAAGCCATTCTCCGCGCCGGCTGGGCCTGTGATGGGAATGTCTCGCGCATGGCCCAGGAGCTGCAGATCGGGCGCACCACTCTCTGGCGCAAAATGAAGCGCCTCAACCTCGCGCCAGAACATTTCAAAGCCTCTTAATTCGTTTCATAACGAAACGTAAATTCGAGCTGATTGTTTCATATTGGAACATATTGCCCCTCGGGCTTGAACAAAACCTCTAAATATAGTACTAAGATACTGGTTACTTTACCCAATCGATCCGCCGTGCCAATCGTGCTTATGCAACTCTCCTCCAGGCGATTGATTGCGGTAGTCAATCCAGGCCAGGGAAAGAGCTAGCCAAAGGAGGTTCCAAAACAGATTTAACCACACAATTCCTATGCACAGCGCCATCCCTGAACCGGGTGGCGATCAATCAACTCAGTTCAATTAAAAATCTGGATAGGAGGGACATGATGATGAGTCCATTTGTTGGAGAATTACTGGGAACGATGTTTCTGATCATTCTCGGTGATGGCGTCGTCGCCAACGTTCTGCTCAATAAATCCAAGGGGCAGAACAGCGGCTGGATTGTCATTACCACGGGGTGGGCCTTTGCGGTCATGGTCGGCGTCTTTGTCGCCGGCGCCACGGGCAGCGCGGCCGCCCATATCAACCCGGCCGTCACGATCGGCTTCGCCGTTGCGGGCAAGGTTGGCGGCGGATTCGAAGGTTGGTCGAGCGTACCGACCTATATCATCGCCCAGTTGATCGGCGCCTTCCTCGGCGGCGTGATCGTCTGGCTGGCCTATCTGCCGCACTGGGCGGAGACCAAGGAAGAGGGGCTGAAGCTGGCCGTCTTCTCCACCGGTCCGGCCATTCGCAACGTCATGACCAACAACATCACCGAAATTATCGGCACGATCGTCCTGGTCATGGGCGTCGCTGCCATTTTCTCGGCCAACAATACGGCCGGCATTTCGGCCGGTCTCGGCCCGTTCCTCGTCGGTGTTCTGGTGTGGGGGATCGGTCTCTCGCTTGGCGGTCCAACGGGGTACGCCATTAACCCGGCCCGCGACCTCGGGCCGCGCATCGCCCACCAGCTCCTGCCAATCGCCGGCAAGGGGGATTCAGACTGGAGCTACAGCTGGATCCCGGTTGTCGGCCCGATCGTCGGTGGTGTCATCGCGGCGCTGTTAATCAACCTTTTCACCATGTGAGAATCGGCCGTCATCTGGCGGTCTGACGGGATGGAACTGCGGTCTGCGCCCGGCTGTCTCAGCCGGGCCCAACCGTCCACCCTGGCCAAATACCGCTGACCAAGGAGTAAAAACGATGAAAAAATTGATTAATGCCCTTGATGATGTCGTGAAAGAACAGCTGCAGGGCATGGCGGCCGCGCATCCGGAGCTGAAGGTCAATATCTCGCCCCACTACGTCTACCGGGCGGATGCCCCGATGGCCGGCAAAGTCGCCGTCGTTTCCGGCGGCGGCAGCGGTCACGAGCCGATGCACGGCGGGTTTGTCGGCATGGGCATGCTGACCGGCGCCTGCCCGGGTGAGGTCTTTACCTCCCCCACCCCTGATCAGATGTACGAATGCGCCAAAGCCGTCAACAGCGGCGCCGGCGTGCTCTTCATCGTCAAGAACTACACGGGTGACGTCCTGAACTTCGAAACGGCGGCCGAGCTGGCCCATGCGGACGGCATCCCGGTGCAGAGCATCCTGGTCGACGACGATGTCGCCGTCAAGGACAGCCTCTATACGGCCGGCCGGCGCGGTGTCGGCACGACCGTTTTAATGGAAAAAATCGTCGGCGCGGCCGCGGAAGCGGGCATGAACCTCGACCAGTGCGCCGACCTGGCCCGCAAAGTCAACCTCAACGGGCGGTCGATGGGTATGGCCCTGACCTCCTGTATCGTTCCAGCCGCGGGGAAACCAACCTTTGACCTCGGGGATGATGAAATTGAAATTGGCATTGGGATCCATGGGGAGCCTGGTCAGAAACGGATGAAGATGGCTTCGGCCGACGAAATCACCGAGATG
Source organism: Promineifilaceae bacterium (SeqCode) (assembly GCA_041568735.1). GTDB lineage: Bacteria > Chloroflexota > Anaerolineae > Promineifilales > Promineifilaceae > WTJY01. The sequence goes on along the minus strand of JBFFZG010000058.1, from coordinate 12,084 downwards.
ATGCTCCATGAGATCCTGACTGACAAGGGCTACACCCGAACGGTCCGTGAATGGGATCGCTCGGCCGGTGATTGGGTCGAAAAACAGCTGACCGATGCCCCCTACAACCGGGGAGACCAGTTTATCGTCATGGTCAACAGCATGGGCGGCACTCCCGTCTCTGAGCTGTACGCCATCTACCGCAAAGTCGCCCAGATGATGGGCGACCACGGCATGACCATCGCCCGCAAGCTCATCGGCCCCTACATCACGTCCCTGGAAATGCAGGGCTTCTCCCTGACCCTGGTGAAGGCTGACGACGAAATCCTGAAATACTGGGATGCACCGGTCAATACGCCGGGCCTCCGCTGGGGTGTTTAGCTGCTGTCACAGCCGCCGAAGCCGGGTGAGCATCCACCCGGCTTCTGTTTGAGGAAAAAATTGAGGAAAACATGTCTGTAAGCAAGGACCAGATCGTCGCCTGGCTGGAATCAATCGCCAATACGATGGATGAAAACAAGAACTACCTGACCGAACTCGATTCCGCCATTGGGGACGCCGATCATGGGATCAATATGGCTCGTGGTTTTTCGAAAGTGCGCGAAAAGCTGCCGTCGATCGTCGACACCGATGTGGGGAACATCCTGAAAACGACCGGGATGACCCTCATTTCGACGGTCGGTGGCGCCAGCGGACCCCTGTACGGCACCTTTTTCATGCGGGCCGGCATGGCCCTGGCCGCGAAGGAAGAGCTGTCCAGCGAGGATGTCTTTACCCTCCTCCAGACCGGTATGGAAGGCGTTGTTCAGCGCGGCCGGGCTTCGGTCGGGGATAAGACGATGATCGACGTCTGGACGCCGGCTCTCGAAGCCTTCCGCGAAAAACTCGACAACGGCAGCAATCTCAAAGATGCGGTCCAGGCCTGCGTGGCGGCCGCGGAGAAAGGGATGAAAGACACCATCCCCCTCCAGGCGCGCAAAGGACGGGCCAGCTATCTCGGAGAGCGCAGTATCGGACATCAGGATCCCGGCGCCACCTCTTCCTATCTCATGCTTCTCGACCTGCTGCAGACGCTTGAGCGCTGAGCCGGCGCGCTGCCTGCCATCATTCTGGACGCGATGGTTTTTACCGAAAAGGCAAACCGCTGCCGGCGCAGCGCTCAATGACCAGAAATCCCGATCGGACCGGGGGAAGGAAAAGGCCCGAAGCGACCTGCTCTTCGCCTGCCGATCCACGAAATTTACGGAGGAAAATCCATGTGCGCTCAATATGTCGCCGCCATCGACCAGGGGACGACCAGCACCCGCTGCATGATCTTCAATCACAGCGGAGAATCGGTCGCCATCTCCCAGATGGAACACGAACAAATTTATCCAAAACCCGGCTGGGTCGAGCATGACCCGATGGAAATCTGGGCCCGCACCCAGGACGTCGTCAAGCGTGCGATGAAAAATGCCGGGATCACGGCCGCCGATCTGGCTGCCGTCGGCGTCACCAACCAGCGGGAAACGACGGTCGTCTGGGACAAGAAGACCGGCAAGCCGCTTTACAATGCCATCGTCTGGCAGGACACCCGCACCGATAAGATCATCAAGGATCTGGAAGGGGGCGTCGGCCAGAACCGCTTCCGGGACAAGGTCGGACTGCCGCTGGCCACCTATTTCTCCGGCCCGAAAGTCCGCTGGATCCTCGACAATGTCAATGAAGCCCGCGCGGCCGCCGACCGCGGTGATGCCCTCTTCGGCAATATCGACACCTGGGTCATCTGGAACCTGACCGGCGGTCCGAACGGCGGGGTGCACGTCACCGATCCGTCGAACGCCAGCCGGACGATGCTGATGAATCTCGACGGCCTCAGCTGGTCGAATTCAATCTGCGAGACGATGGGTGTCCCGATGTCGATGCTGCCGGCGATCAAGCCGTCCTCGGCCGTCTACGGTCACACGAAGAAAGACGGCCCCTTCGGCGGCGAAATCCCCGTGGCCGGCGACCTCGGCGATCAGCAGGCGGCCACCGTCGGCCAGGCCTGCTTCGATCCGGGCGAGGCCAAGAACACCTACGGCACCGGCTGCTTCATGATCCTCAACACCGGCACCGACATCGTGCCGTCGAAGAGCGGTCTGCTGACGACGGTCTGCTACCAGTTCGGCGACCAGAAACCGGTCTACGCGCTGGAAGGCTCGATCGCCATCACCGGCGCCCTGGTCCAGTGGCTGCGGGACAATCTCGACTTCTTCGATTACTCCCACCACATTGAAGACTACGCCCGGTCGGTCGAGGACAACGGCGGCGTCTACTTCGTCCCCGCCTTCTCCGGCCTCTTCGCCCCCTACTGGCGCTCCGACGCCCGCGGGGTGATCGCCGGCCTGACCCGCTACGTGACCAAGGGGCATATCGCCCGCGCCGCCCTGGAAGCGACCGCCTTCCAGACGCGCGAAGTGCTCGATGCGATGAACAATGACTCCGGCGTTGCCCTGAAGGCGCTCAAGGTCGACGGCGGTATGGTCTACAACAACACCCTGATGCAGTTCCAGGCGGACGTGCTCGGGGTGCCGGTCATCCGGCCGAAGGTGGCGGAAACCACGGCGCTCGGGGCGGCTTATGCGGCCGGCCTGGCCGTCGGCTTCTGGAAGAACACCGCCGAAATGCGGGCCAACTGGGGAATGGACCACGAATGGAAGCCAGATGCCGGCAGCAAGGCCGGCACGGAGATGTTCTCCACCTGGAAGAAAGCGGTCACCCGCACCTTTGATTGGGTCGAATAGGCCTTTTCTCTCACCCGTCGCCCGGCTTTCCCACCTCTGGGGACCATCCGGGCGATGGGTTCCTGGGCCGATGCCGGTCAGCCGACCCGGCCGACCGGCCGGCCGATGCACCAACCAGTTTTTCCCCGGGTAGAGGCCGCCGCACCCAATCCTCTGCCCGGGGTCAGATGCCAACAGCCGGTAAACCACGAGGGCATCTACGTTGCAGACGGCGTCTGTGGGGTGACCTTTTCCTTATCGCTGGATGACGCCGCACGGGGGACATAATCTGTCGACATTCCATGCTGTGATCATCGGTGGCGGTGGCACCGGCGGCGCGCTCGCCCATGACCTGGTCCTGCGCGGCCTCCGGGTCACGCTGGTCGAGCGGGGGGAGCTGACCTCCGGCACGACCGGCCGCCACCACGGGCTCCTGCACAGCGGTGCCCGCTACGCCGTGAAGGACAAGGAGTCCGCGGTCGAATGCATCGAGGAAAATCGGATCCTGCGCCGCATCGCCCCGGGCTCCTTCGAAGAAAACGACGGACTGTTCGTAGCGATCTCCGACGAAGATGTGGCCTACAGCGAGGATTTTATCGAGGGCTGTACGGCCTGCGACATTCCCCTGGAGCGGCTCAGCCGGGAGCAGGCCCTGCGGGTCGAGCCCAACCTGAATCCGGCCGTCCGGTTCGCCCTGCGGGTGCCGGATGCCACGATGGACGCCATGCGGCTGCCGTTGCGCTTCTTCGCCACCGCCCGCCGGAATGGGGCCGAAATCCGGCCGTTCCAGGAAGTGGTCGACGTCGAAAAGGGGGGGCAGGCGGTGACCGGCATTGCCGTGCGCGACCACGTGACCGGCCGCACCGAGACCATCGGGGCCGACATCGTGATTAACGCCGCCGGTCCCTGGTGCGGCCAGGTGGCCGACATGGTCGGCGTGGAAGTGCCGATTCGCCCCAGCCCGGGCGTGCTCCTGGCGGTCCACGGCCGGCTGTGCAACATGGTCATCAACCACCTCCATCCATCCGGGGATGGGGATATCATCGTGCCGCAGCGGGAGCTGTCGATCGTCGGTACGAGTTCCTGGGTGGTCGACGATCCGGACGATCTCTCCCTGCCCGAAGAGCACATCGATCGCATGGTGGAAAAGGGATCGGAATTGATCCCGGCCGTACGCACGGCCCGCTTTCGGGCGGCCTGGTCGGCCGCCCGGCCGCTGATCGGTCCGCGCGGCGCGGACACCGGCCGGGAGCTGAGCCGCACCTTTAAATGTTTTGATCACATCGACGAAGGGGTGGAGGGTTTCATCACGATCACCGGCGGCAAGGCCACGACGCTGCGCGGGATGGCGGAAGCGACCGCCAATGTGGTTTGCCAAAAGCTGGGGATCGACCAGCCCTGCCGGACCCAGGAGGTCACGCTCCTGCCCCACACCGCCTACTACGGCTGAACCACGAGGAACTGCTCATGAGCACCCAATCGATCGTCCTGCGCGTCGCGCGCTACAAGCAGGGGGACCCGGCCCCCCACATGGAAGAATTCACGGTCGAGGCCGATCGGCGAACCACGATCTTGACCGCTCTGCAGGAAATTCGCCGCACACTGGATCGCACGCTGGCCCTGCGTCACTCCTGCCACCACGCTTCCTGCGGCACCTGCGGCATGGTCGTCAACGGCCGGGAAGTGCTGGCCTGCGTCACGCCGGCCCTGGAAGAGGCGGCCGGGCGGGTCGCCGTCACCGTCGAACCGATGCAGAACGCCCCGCTTCTCACCGATCTCGTGGTCGACATGGATCCCTTTTACGAGAAATACAACGCGGCCGGCATGGCCTACCTGCGCCGGAGCGAACACCTGGCCGCGGCCGACCTGCCCACCGGACTGGCCGCCTTCACCCGCTTTGAAAACTGTCTCGAATGCGGCCTGTGCGTGTCGACCTGCCCCATCATGGGCAGTGATCCCACCTACCTGGGACCGGCCGCCCTGGCCGCGGCCAACCGGGCCCTCGAAGAACCGCGCGACCGGAATGCGGCGGCGGTCTTCCGGCTGGTCGACCGGCAAGCGGGCTGCTGGCGCTGCCACGTGGCCATGGAATGCACGGCGGTCTGCCCGTCGAATGTCGATCCGGCCGGAGGCATTATGGCTCTGCGCCAGAAAGTCCTCCGCCGGCGCTTCGGACGCCTGTTTAAAAAAGCGGCTGATTGAGCGGAACGGTGCGCTCACCAGTACGCAAACGACGAGGAAAACGGCATGACATCACTGAAATCGGCCAAAAGCCCCTCCTCCGCACCGCTGCGGGCCTGGTTTGACGTCCGCGGCCGGCGCCTCGGCGGCTGGGCCTTCGCCCTGAACCGCCTGAGCGGCCTCGGCCTGACCCTCTACCTGTTTTTGCACCTCTTTGTCCTGCGCCTCCTGCTCCAGGGAGAGGCCAGCTGGGATGCCTTTATCGCCCTGGCCCGCAGTCCGCTCTTCCTGACCCTGGACGTCATCCTGCTGGCCGGACTGCTGATCCACGGGCTGAACGGGGTTCGCGTGACCCTGGTCGGCCTGGGCGTGGCCGCGCGGCAGCACCGCACTCTGTTCTGGATATTAATGACCGCGGCCGCTCTGCTCCTGCTCGCCGGCGGCTGGCGCATCTTCACCATTTAATGCGGAGCGCCGGGCCGCCCGCCCGGCCGTTCCGGCAAGCCGACCTCAGGGAGGATTTCATATGACAGGCAGCACAGTAGATATCCCGGATCATCTGGCTCCCGCCGAGACTTCCCCGGCGGCCGCCCTGTGGCGGGTGCAGGCCGTCAGCGGCCTGCTGCTGGTCGCCCTCCTGGCCCTGCACATGGTCGCCCACCACTTCGTCGTGGAAGGCGGCCTGCGGGAATTTCGGGATGTCGTGGCCTATATCTCCAATCCGGCGATTTTCTGGATTGAAATCATCTTTCTGTTCGTGGTGACGGTTCACGCCCTGCTCGGGCTCCGGGCGATCGGGCTGGATCTGGCTCCGGGGCCGACCGGCCGCCGGGTGATGGACGTCGCGCTGTCCCTGGCTGGCGCCGGTACACTGGTCTACGGGATCTGGCTGCTCATTACCCTGCGGCAGATGTAGACAAAACGGCAGCCGGTGGCAAAAATTCCCGGATTTTTTACCGCTTTTCGTGATATTTTCGTTAAGGTGTGGGCGCATTGGTCGGGGTAGTCCCGGTCCCGGCTCCCCGGAAGCAGTTTATCGACCTGGAACTGAGGATTTGGCATGGTTAGTCTCGTGATCGTTTCTCACAGCGCCGCGCTCGCCGACGGGGTTCGGGAGCTGGCTTCCCAGATGGTTCAGGGACAGGTACCGATAGCCGTGGCCGGCGGTATCGACGACCCGGAGCATCCGATCGGAACCGATCCGATGAAGGTGCTGGCGGCCATCGAAGATGTCTTCAGCCCGACGGGCGTGGTCGTCCTGATGGATCTGGGGAGCGCCCTGATGAGTGCCGAGATGGCGCTGGAGTTTCTGCCGCCGGAAAAAGCCAGCCGCGTGTTTCTGTGCGAAGCCCCCCTGGTCGAAGGGGCGATCGCCGCCGCGGTCCAGGCCCTGTCGGGTGGGGATGCCGCCTCTGTGCTGGCCGAGGCCCGTGGGGCCCTGCTGCCCAAGCAGAGCCAGCTGGCCCCCTTCCTGGACCAATCGGCCCCCGCCGGAACGGCGGCAGCCGCGGAGGACGCGGCGGGCCAGCGGGAGACCCTGCGCCTGACCGTCCCCAACCGGCTGGGGCTGCACGCCCGGCCGGCGGCCAAGCTGGTCAACCTGGCCGCCCGCTTCGAGGCCCTGATCGAAATCCGCCGGAACGGCCGCGTGGCCAGCGCTAAAAGTGTCAATCAGGTGGCCACCCTCGGCGCCCGCCAGGGGGATGAGCTGATTTTTACCGCCTCCGGACCAGACGCGGCCGAAGCCCTGCAGGCCATTCAGGAGCTGGCGGCCGCCAATTTCGGCGACCCGGACGAGGAGCCGGCGGCGCTGGCGGCCGTGCGGGAGAGCGGGCCGGATCAGCTGCCGGACGGCCTCGTGCGCGGCAATCCGGCCTCCCCGGGGATCGCCATCGGGCCGATCGCCCTCTACCACCCGCAGATGCCCGCGGTGGAAAGCCGGCCGATCGAGGACCCGGCCGCCGAGTTCCGGCGGCTGCTGGCGGCCATCGAAACGGCCAAATCCGAACTCGGCGTGGTCCGGCAGAAGGCGGCGCGCACAGCCGGGGCGGCCGAAGCCGATATTTTCGAGGCCCATGTGCTGATCCTGGAGGATCCGGCCCTGCAGCACGCGGTGAATGAACGGATTTCCCGGGAAAAAATCAATGCCGAGGCGGCCTGGCTGGCCGAAATCGAGGAGACGGCCGGCCGCTACACCGAACTCGAGGACCCCTACCTCCAGGCCCGGGCCCAGGATGTATTAGACGTCGGCCAGCGGGTGCTCCGCCAGCTGATGGATATCCAGGTGCAGCCGCTGACCTTCTCCCGGCCGGCCATCCTGGTAGCCGAAGAATTGACCCCCTCTGACACGGCCCAGCTCACGCCTGAAAATGTCCTCGGGATCCTGACGGCCCGCGGAGGGGCGACCGCCCACAGCGCCATTCTGGCCCGCGCCCTGGGCATTCCGGCCGTCGTCGGCGCCACCCACATCGTCCCCCAGCTCACAGATGGGCAGGAGATCGCCCTCGACGGGGAAACCGGCCAGGTCTGGCTGGCGCTGTCCGCCGAAACGAAAGAGGAGCTGGTCGAAAAACGGGCGAGCTGGCTGGCGGAGCGGCAGGCCGCCCAGAAAAAGGCGCAGGCCGAGGCGGTCACCGCGGACGGCGTCCGCATCGAGGTGGCCGCCAACATCGGCACGTCGCGGGACGCAGAGCTGGCGCTAAATTTTGGGGCGGAAGGGGTCGGGCTCTACCGCACCGAATTCCTCTTCATGGACCGCCGCCAGCCGCCCTCCGAAGAAGAGCAGCTGACCGCCTATCGGGCGGCGGCGGCGGCCCTGGCAGGGCGGCCGCTGATCATCCGCACGCTGGATGCCGGCGGCGACAAGCCGATCCCCTATCTCGAGATCGGCCACGAAGACAATCCGTTTCTCGGCTGGCGGGCCCTTCGCTACTGCCTCGATCACCCGGATATATTCCTGCCCCAGCTGCGGGCGATCCTGCGCACCAGCGCCGATCATCCAGTCAAGATCATGTTTCCCATGGTTGGCTCGCTGGAGGAACTGCACCGGGCTAAAGCGGTGCTGGGCGAAGCCCGCGCCTCCCTCTCCGGGGAAAATCGGCCGTTCGACGATGACATCGAAGTGGGGATCATGATCGAAATCCCTTCAGCGATCTTCGTGGCCGATCACCTGGCCACCGAAGTCGATTTCTTCAGCATCGGCACCAACGACCTGACCCAGTACATGATGGCCGCCGATCGGGGAAACGCCCGGGTCAGCGGCCTGATCAACGCCTTCAACCCGGCCGTCATCCGCTCGATTCACGCCGCGGCCCGGGCTGCTCAGGAGCACGGCATCTGGATCGGAATGTGCGGCGAGATGGCCGGCAACCCGCTGGCCACCCCCCTGCTCGTCGGCCTGGGATTGACGGAATTGAGCATGAATGCGCCGGCCATCCCGGCGGTGAAAGAGGCGCTGCAGGAGCTGACCATGGAAAGCGCCGGCCGGATCGCCGAAAAGGTCCTGCTGATGTCCAGCGCCGCGGAAATCGAGCAGTATCTCAGAGCCGCCGCGGAAATGTTCGGCCCCCCCCTCTAATTTCAATCGACCTCACCCCAACAGCAAAAGGCCGACCCGGAAGTCCGGGTCGGCCCCTTCAAACGTTTATTGAATAAAAATCAGATGACGTCTTTGAGTGTCAGCCCTTCATCGCGCAGGTACTGCATCAGGCCGCCCTTCTTGTCCATCGTCCGAATGGCCCGGGTGGAGAGGCGCAGGCGCACGTGCCGGCCGAGTTCAGGCACAAACACTTTCTTATCCTGAATGTTCGGCAAAAAGCGACGTTTGGTTTTCTTTAAGGAAAAAGGCACGTTGTTTCCCGACATGGGCCCTTTTCCGGTCAATTTGCATTTACGAGCCATGATCTCTTACCTTCAGTATGAAATTATTCCGTTTCAACAGCGGGAATTGCGACCGGTATTTATAGACCAATCCGCCCCTTCTGTCAAATCGTCATATCTTTTACCATCTCGTAGCGGTGAAAGGAATCGAAGTAGCCGACGGCCGCGTATCCGGCCCACCGCGGATCGTCGAGCGGGATATTTTCGGAAGTGGCGTCGATGACCGGGAGCCGCTGGTGGAGCCAGTGGAGGATCGATTGGGTCACCGTCGGGGGATCCCCTTCCAGGACCTCGACGACGACCCGCTTCATCTGCAAGACGCTCGATTCGTAGACCATCCAACCGCGAGCGTTTCGCTCCAGGTGCATCATAAAGCCGTTCAGGCGGGCCACATTGGCAAACGATTCGGTTTCGTTGAGCCAGTTGGGTCGATCGGACCGCGCCCCCAGGAGCTCGAGCATCTGAGGCACTTTCAGGGGGGTGACGGCTTCGACGGCGAGGCAGCCGGCCGGGGCGGCGTGGGCTTTCGGCGGCCGGCGGGAGACGATCAATTCCCGGGTCATGGTAAACCCATATCTCTGAAAGAGGCGCAGCGCCGGATCGTTTCCCACGATCACTTCCAGCCACAGGGCCGGCAGCCCGAGACGGCGGGTCTGGGTCACCAGGTAATCCATGATCGCTCCCCCCGTGCCCAGCCGCCGGGCGTAGGGCAGGACGCCGAGACGGGTAATCCAGCCCCGCTCCGGCCGCACGCCGAGCATCCCGATGCCGAAGATCAAATCCGGCTCCATTTCGTCGATCACGGCGCAGGAGCAGCTGAGGTCGATATCGTAGACGTCGATGTATTCCTGCAGGCGGGCGGCCGTCATCGGCATGGGCACGATATAGTCCATGCGCGTTTGATTGTAGGCCTCAGTGAGTTCCTCGAGGGAGAAATGGGTCGCAGGTATGACTTTCAGAATGAACTCTCCAGGGGATCAGGCCCGAAACCCCTTCGGCATGGAGGGCGGCCGGCGGCCGGCGCTCATCTTAAAAAAGCGGCGATCTGCTCGCGGAAAGTCGCCACGTTAACCGGCTTGGTCAAGCAGCCGTCGAATCCATAGAGGGCGACCATCTGCGCGGCCGTTTCCTCCGGCCAGGCGGTGATGGCGATGATCACCACATCCTTCAGCTCGGGAATCTGCCGGATCATCGCGCCGACCGTCTGGCCGTCGACATCCGGCAGCCCGATATCCATCAGGATCATGTCCGGCCGGTGGGTCAGGGCCATGCGCAGCCCGGTTTCCCCATCTTCGGCCAAGAGGAGATCGTACTCCTGGCCGATGATGCGGCCGATCAGGATGCGATTGGCCTGGCTGTCTTCAATGTAGAGGATTTTTTTCATCGTGGTCACCCGGCTGAGGGCGGCGGCTACCGCTCGTCCCCATCACCCTGAATCCGATCTCGCTCAAGCCGGTCGAACAGCTTCGCCAGGTTGGCTTCGGCCACCTCCTCGAGGGTAAGCCCCAGCTCGGTGGCGATCTGGGTCAGGTACCAGAGGACATCGCCCAGCTCACTTTTGAGCGCCAGGCGATCTTCCTCACCAATCTTACCGTTTTTATCCCGGAATATTTTCTTGATCTTGCCGGCCACTTCCCCGGCCTCATTGAGCAGCCCCATCGTCGGGTAGACGATCGGGTGATCCATATGGATGAGATTCCAGGTCTTGCGCGACTCCAGCTGGTAGGTGCGAAAGGTTTCAGCATTCATGCTCAGGGTGTTTCCTCTGTCTGGGTGATTGAGGCCGGCTGGCGGCGGGTCCAGGCGCCGGTCCATTCCGGCAGGCGGGCCCACCGGCGCCGCCGGATTTCACCGGCGAGCGCCGGGCCGAAGAAAAATTCAGTGGCCGCGGCGGCCTCGGCGGCCGACTCAAACTGATAATCGGTGGCCAGCAGGGAGCGGCTGAAACCCCAATCGGATTCGAGCCAGTCGTAGTAAGCGGCCAGATCGGGCGTGGGCGGGGCCGGTTCGGCGGCGCCGGTCGTCATCGTTTCGAAGATGCAGATGAGGGCGCCGGGGGCGGCGGCGCGCTCGATTTCCCGCAGGACATGGCTCATTTCAGCTCGCCAGGTGGCCGGATACCAGCCGGTGAAGTGGCCGAGCGACCAGCCGGCCAGGATCAGATCGGCCCAGCCGGCGACCACCGGCAGCCGGCGCATGTCCCCCTGGACCAGGGACCAGCAGCCGGCGGGCTGCGGCCGCACCGCCGCCTGCTGGCGCAGCATCCCCTCGTGCAGGTCCACGGAAAGGAACTGGTCGCTCTGACCCGCCAGCAGCAGCCCAAAACGGCCGGTGCCGCCCCCCAAATCGAGCACCCGGCGGCGAGACAGCCCATCCAGCCGCTCCCGCAGGAAAGCCGCCAGGTGGCCGTCGGCGTCCTCCATAGCGATCATGCGGTGATAGGCGGCCGCCCGGTGGCTGTAAATTTCCCGGAAATGATCCCCCATCAACCGGCCGGCGGGGGCACGGGCAGATCCACGTCGGCGACCCCCGCCCATTTTTGCCCCTCTTCGATCAGCATGACCGGAATGCCGTCCCGGATCGGATATTTCAGGCCGGAGTCATCGCAGACCAGCCAGCAGTTGTGGACGAGGCGCAGCCGGCCGGGATCCGGACCGTATTTCTCTTTTTCCTGGACCGCCAGGGGGCAGCGCAAAATTTCAAACAGCTCCTGGCTGATCGGCATGTCTTCTTTGGCTTCAGTCATTGAATTTCCCTCGCGTTCGAGCCCGCCTGCTGCCAGGCGGGGTTCTGAATGGTTCGCCCGTAAATCATATGCCGCCCCCAGGTTGAAGGCAAGCCGACCTTCTCTAAACCAAGGACGAAACGATCGGGCGGCCGCAGCGGCTCAATTTTCCGGATCGGGCAGTCCGGCGGGATCCTCGACGACGCAGCGGAAGCCGACGTCCGCCCGGAAGGCGTTGGGGCGGAACCAGTTCTGGATCCTGACCGCGGGTTTGGGCGGCATGGGCGGTGCTCAGCCGCTGGCGGCGACCATGGCGGGGGCGTCCATGCTGGCGGTGGAGTGCGATCCGGAGCGGATCAGGAAACGACTGGAAACCGGTTACTTAGACGAAATATCCACCGATCTGGACCAGGCGCTGGCTCGAATCGAGCGGGCGCGGAACGACGGCCGGCCCGTATCCGTGGGGCTTTTGGGCAACGCGGCGGAGGTATTTCCTGAGCTGGCGGAACGTGGCGCACATCCGGATCTGGTCACCGATCAGACCAGCGCCCACGACCCTTTGAACGGATACCTTCC
>JBFFZG010000057.1:0-19412 GCA_041568735.1 Promineifilaceae bacterium (SeqCode) | reverse complement strand
GATTCCCGCTTTCGCAGGAATGACAAATAATGGGGAAGAACTCTGGCTGGGGCCGGTGTCCTTACCGTGCCGCCCGGCCGCATGGTCCCGTCACTGGCTGCTGCCAGCTTTTTCGAATGGTGTCTCTGCAGCCGTATCCCTGCTGCGGCTCCCCGCCAGCTAACCTTCCCTCAATATTGCCACACCTGCGAAAGCAGGGGTCCATCGGCTGCGCGAAGTGTTTCCACTCTGGAAAACAATCTATTTCAACTGATTTGAGAGCTTGTTGCCCGGTGAAACCAATGGATTCCTGCTTTTGCAAGAATGACCAATTCTGCTGGTGCTTCGCCCCTACCTGATCAATCGACAAAAATCTCGATTTTTTCGCCGCGGCTGCCAGAAATTTCGGCCACCTTGCCCGATTGGCCGCTCTGGACGGCTTCTTTCACGGAGGCCAGGATCTGGTTATCGTACTCCTCATCCGTATTGGGGGCGAAACGGGCTCCCATTTTGAGCCCAACCTTGACGAGCGCCATCGGCAGATTGACATTGACCTTGTTTTCTCCGTCCTTGTCGGTGATCACCAGCCGGAACCGGCGCGGCTGCTTGCCGGCCGGCCGGTCGCTGGTTTCCGCTGGTTCGGCCGGCTGGGTGAGCGCCTTCAGGAGTTCGGCCCCCTCTACCGCCGAAATCTTGCCCTCTTCGATCATGGTCAGGATTTTCATCCGTTCTTCCTGGGTTGTCATCGCGGGTGGTTCACTCCCTTCGATCGGCCTGGCCATTTAATGAACAGGCCATGGTCACGAGCGTCCGCTTCCGTTCAAAACCCGCTTCGAGGAGCAGATTTTCGAGCTCGATGTCCGGTTTGCGGTGGTCGATCAAAATGGGCTTCCGGCTCAGGTATTTCAGACGCCGCAGCAGTTTGGCCAGGAGCAGCCGGTCGAGGTCCGGCAGGTCGGGCGCGCCGATGCGGATCTTGATCTGGTGAGGCCGCCCCCACTCCGATTCCAGCTTGCCCAGCCCGATGATCTTCTGCCGCGCATCGACCGCGACCCAGACCTCTTCCTGCCGGCCGATCAGAAAATTCGAAATCCGCTCGAAGAGACCCGGCTGGTAGGCAGCGGGGGAGATGGGTTCCGGCCAGGAGAGCGCCGGCGGAAACGCCGCGGTATCCAGCCGAAAAGCTTCCTCAGCTTCGCTGCGGCGAAGCGGGCGTATTTCAAAATGGGGATAGTGGTCAGGCCGCCGGGGGCTGACGGGGCCGGGGGCGGCCAGCGGCCGCAGATGGTGAAAATGGAGCTGCCAGGTGTTGGTCGTGCCGATCGCCTGGTAGCCGAGGCTGCGGTAAAGGTTAATGGCTCCCTGGTTGCCCTCCTCGACCTGGAGGACGATTTTCTCCCCGCCGCGCCCGGCGATATAGGTGCGGGCGGCCTGCATGAGCTGCCGGGCGATGCCCCGCCGGCGAAAGTCGGGATGGACGGCCACGTTGGCGACGAGATAACGGCCGGGTCGCTGCCCCTGCAGCAGGGAGATGCTGCCGACGACTTTCCCATCGTGCTCGTAGACAAACCCCGGAACGGCCGTCTTTTTCCCAGGCCACCAGAGGCCGGCGCCGAATGACGGGGCGAGGGCGTTGCGGCCGGCGCTGCCGATGTGCTGGCGAAAGACCAGTTCGAGCAGGGCGGTCACGGCCGATATATCCCGCCGGATATTCAACGGGCGAACCCCGGTTTTTTTGCGAGCCTGTAGAGAGGAAAGTTTTAATGCGACCATGCGTCGTCGATCCTGTTCTGCTCTCATTTTACACGAGGATCGCCCGCTTGTCAGGGGGGGGTGGCGGGGTCAACCATAAAGATTGACTCCCGCCAGCTCCCGTTCGCGGCGGGCGACGAAATCGCGCAGCGCCTCGTCGATCGCCGGATCGAGCGGCGGCGCTTCATAATCGCGGAGCATGGCCTGCCAGACCCGGTAGGCGCGGCCGGCCGCGTCCACCCCGCCGGCGGCGGCCCAGGCATCGAAATTCTGCCGGGTGGCGACTGCCGGCTCGAAAAAGGCGCCGGCGAAGCGTGCCTGGGTCAGCAGCGTGCCAAAGTGATGGCCGCCCGGACCGACTTCGGCGATGCTGTCCAGGGCCAGGGATTCCGGATCGAGATCAAAGCCGGCCAGGAAATGGTCCATCATGGCCAGCTGTTCGAGATCGAGGATAAATTTCTCGAACGATGCGGTCAGCCCCCCGTCCAACCAGCCGGCGGCGTGCATAACGAGATTGGTGTGGCCCAGGACGGCCGGCCACAGCGTCCAGAGCGACTCGCTCATCGCCTGGCCGTCGGGAATTGGCGCGCTGGTCAGGGTGCCGCTGCCGCGGTACGGCAGCCGGTAGCGCCGGGCCAGCTGTGCCCCGGCCAGCATGGCCCAGGCCCCTTCGGGCGAACCGAAAGCCGGCGCGCCCGAGCGCAAATCGGCGTTGGTGGTGAATCCGCCGTAAACCACCGGCGCCCCCGGCCTTACCAGCTGGGTCAGCGCGATGCCGGCCAGCGCTTCGGCATTCTGCTGCGCCAGGGCGGCGGCCATCGTGACCGGGCTCATAGCACCCGCCAGGATGAAGGGGGTGATCATGGCGACCTGGCCGGCGCGGGCCAGGGTGATCAGCCCCCCGAGCATCCGCTCGTCGTAGCGCAGGGGGCTGTTGACGTTGATGACATCCCCGATTACCGGGTCGCCCTGCTCGATTTCGGAGCCGAAGACCAGCCGCGCCATGGCGATCGTATCGGCGGTGATGACGCGGCCGTGGGCCGCCTCCATGACCGCCTTGTCGCTCAGCCGAAAGGCGGCGTAGAGCCGGTGCAGGTGGCGCGTGCTGCTGTCGATGTCCTGCGGCGCGACCTGCTCCCAGGCGGCAAAGTGGAGGGTGTGGCACATCTGGGACAGGCGGACAAAATTTTCCAGATCAGCCTGGGTTCCGGGGCGCCGTCCCTCCCGGAGATCGGAGACGTATACCATGCCCCCGCAGGGGCCGAAATGAATCTGGTTTTCGCCGACAATCAGGTTGTGGTCGGGATTCCGCGCCCGCCAGCGAAAGGTGGCCGGCGCGGTCTGGATGGCCTTCTCGAGCAGGCCGCGTTCGATCCAGACGCGCCGCCGGCTGAAATCGACCCTGGCCCCATGCCGCTGCCAGATCGCCAGGGCTTCCTCATCCAGAAACTCGAGGCCGATCGTCTCGAGGATGGTCACCGACGCGTCGTGCAGAGCCTCGATCTGTCCTTCTTCGAGTATTTCATACGGCCGGTGGGGATGGCGGAGCTCCCGGAAGGGTCTGTTGGCCAGGGAAATCACCGGCCGGCGGTCGCGACGTGGGGTTCGGGGCATGAGCGTTGGGGTTGGAATCTGTCCTCGGCGGTTTAATGCTGCCGATATCGTTTAGCTGGACAGCCAGCGATAGATCTGGGAGACGAGCGAATCGGAGGTCCGGCTGTTGTTCTGAATGACGAGCGTGCGCGAATTGGCCATCGAGCGAAGGGTGAATCGGGTCGCGGCGGGATCTTTCTGCTCCTGCTCCAGACACACAAAATTCATTTTAGCGGCACATTCTTCCGGATTCACTTTCCCTTCACCAACCAGGAGGCGCAGGCGCCGGGCTTCTTCCCGGGAGAAATGTCCGGCGTCGACCCCTGCCTGGAGAATTTCTTCAAACGGGCCGTCCGCCGCGTGGGTCTGCCTGAATTCTTCCGGCCGCTCGATCAGCCGCCGCAGGCGCACATAGGGGGAGGCCTCGACCAGGAGAAACCGGGCCACCGGCAGGCGCCACGCGGCCATCTCGACTTCTTCCGGGCTGTGAAGGCCGTCGAAAAGGAGGCGGCTTGAAACGAATGGGGCGACCCAGATGGCATGCAGGGCGCTGACGATCCCGCCGCTGTAGATCTTTTTGAATTTGACCACCATTTCAGCCCGCAGCGCCCGGTCATGGATCGTTTCGAGCGGGAGCCCCATGTCCGAGAGGACGGTCGGAACGACCAGGCGGTCGATCAGGTGGTCACGTTCGGGGAGCAGAAACCAGTCCTGATCACGGCGGGTGATGAGATCCCGGGCCAGGCTGCTTTTGCCGGCGCCGGTCAGGCCGGCGAGGATAAAGAGTTCACAGAGCTCGATGGGCTGCCAGGCCAGATTGTACGGGAGCGTGGTTACCCAGGGTGAAAAATCGGCATTGACGCGCATTTTTACCATAATTGGCTCAACGACCTCTCCTCTTCGGTTTCCAGTCCCTCCAACGTCCCGTTTCCGGCACGACCGCGGGTGGACTGCCGGATCCCGGCCTCGCCTGAGCGAAATAGCCGGTTTGAAAAAGATGATAAATGACCGATAATTATTTTACAAACCCGAAACGAGTCGAATGGAAAAGGAAAGCCGATGACCCCAGAAGTCCGAGAAATAGTCGATTTTAAACTGGCGGCTGTCCGTCAGGAGCTGCTCGAGCTGCTGAACCGCCTGTCCGAGGCCGACTGGGAGCTGCCCGTTTATCTCGATCCGGAAATCTGGACGGTGGCGGACACGGTGCGCCATCTCCTGCAGGCGGAAAAGAGCATGGTCCGCCTGATGAAAGGGATCAGCCAGGGCCATCCGGGAACGCCGGAAGGGTTTGACCTGGCCGCATTCAATCGAAAGGGGATTGACCTGGTCAGAGAACGCCCGCGGCCGGAGCTGCTGGCCGATCTCGCCCGGGCTCGGGAGGAGACGATCGCCTTTATGGATACCCTGACGGATGCGGATTGGGAAAAAAGCGGCCGCCACGCGATTGGCCGCGTCATGTCGATCTATGAAATTTGCCGGCTGATTGGCATTCATGAAAACGGCCACCTGCAGGATATCCGGCAGGCGGTCGAGGGATAAACCGCCGTGTCCGCTGCCTGGGAAATCATCGGCCACGATTGGGCGGTTGACCATCTGCAGACCGCTCTCCGGCATGGGCGCATCGGCCACGCCTACCTGATTACGGGGCCGGAGCGGGTCGGCCGGGGCACCCTGGCGCGGGCGCTGGCCCGCGCTCTCAACTGCACCGGCGACTCTCTCAACCAGGAGCCGTGCGGGGTCTGCCGGGCCTGCAGTCTGATTGCGGCGGGGCGGCACCCGGATGTTCGCCTGCTGGAGCCAGAAATCACCGGCCGCGGCAATGCCGTGATCCGCATCGATCAAATCCGCGAGCTGCAGCGGGATCTCAACCTGGCGGCCGTGGAGGGGCGCTATAAAATCGCCATCATTCATCAATTTGAAACCGCCAACGCCAACGCGGCCAATGCCTTTTTGAAGACTCTGGAAGAACCGCCGCCCCGGGTCGTCCTCATCTTGACGGCCACCGATGCCGATGCCCTGCTGCCGACGATCACCTCCCGCTGCCGGACGCTCAATCTGCGGCCGGTCAACACCCTCCTGATCGCCCATCATCTGGAGACCCAACTCGGCTGCTCTCCGGCGGAGGCGCGGCGGCTGGCCCATCTGGCCAACGGCCGGATCGGCTGGGCCATCGAGGCGGCCAGCGGCGCGCCGCTGGCCGATCTTCACGAGGAGCGGCTTGGCCTGCTGCGGGAGGCGCTCGACGAGCGGCGCGTCGGCCGCTTTGCCCTGGCCGATCAGCTGGCCGGCCGGCCGGAAGAGCTGCCGGCGCTGCTGCAGACCTGGGCCAGCTTCTGGCGCGACGCCGTTTTGCTCGGCTGCGCCCGCTCGCCGGAAGACGATCTGATCAATATCGAGGCGCTGCCGGCACTGGAGCAGGTAGCGGCCGGCGCCCGGCGGCAGGAGCTGCTCGCCAATCTGCGCCGGACCGAACAAGCGCTCTGGCAGCTCGAGCGGAACGGGAACATTCGCCTCGTCCTGGAAAATCTCTTGCTGAGCTATCCGCTGCCGGAACACGTCCCTCACCAGAGATAGAGCTCTTCATCGAGATCGTGCAGGGAGACGAATTTACGGTTGACATAATCATCCCCCTCCAGCAGCAGGTCACGGATCTCCGTGGCCGTTTGGAGGCGGTCCCAGGTCGTGTGCAGAAAGAGGATGCGCCGCCAGCGGAGACTGACGATCGGGCGGGGCAGCGGTGCGATGGGGCCGAGCGAGATTTTATAATAAAGGGCGCCGGCGCGTGGATGATCGGGATCTTCCGGGATCAAATCGGTCCGGCGCACGAGCTCATGGCCGCGGTTGGGAGCGACATAGTGGACCGCCCACTTGAGCGTCTCAAACCGGCTGCCGAAGTAAAAGGCGAGATATTCCGCGTGCAGTCCCTTCGGCGCGTGGGCGACCGGGATGCGATACCAGTGTTCCTCCACGATCCGGCGAAAGTCATCGGGAAACGGAACATAGGCGATGAGAACGCGATCATCGGGATCCATGATGGTGACTCTCTCCTGACCTGAACGAATGGGGCCTCCTGGCGCCATTGTAACATCGAAAAATGGGGATGATATAATTTGAAAAAAGATGACAGGAGATTGTTTTGGCCGATCCGCGCGTTGAAAAGCTTGCCCGCCTGCTCGTCGATTACAGCCTGGCCGTCCGGCCGGGAGAAAAAGTGCTCATCCGGGGCAACAGCAGCAGCCTGCCCCTGGTCGCCGCCACCTACCGTTCGGTCCTGGCGGCCGGCGGCCACCCCTTTCTCCTGTGGGAGGAAGAAGTGTTCGCGGAGTATCTGCTGCGCGAGGGGAGCGATGAACAGATTCAATTTCTGCATGAACCCCATCTCCTGCTCTATGAGTCCTATGACTGCCTGATGAGTCTGGCCGCGTCGGAGAATACCCGGACCCTGAGCGGCGTCGATCCGGCACGCCAGCGGCTGCTGCTGCAGGCCCGGTCACCGCTGACCGAAACCTATCTGCGCCGCAGCGCAGCCGGGACGCTGCGCTGGATCGTCAGCCGCTTTCCCACGCCGGCCTACGCTCAGGACGCCGACATGTCGCTGCGGGATTACGAGGATTTTGTCTACCAGGCCTGCCGCGTCGATCGGGACGATCCGGTCGCCGAATGGCGTGCCTTCGAAGAGAGGCAGGCCCGCCTGGTCGCCACCCTGGCCGGCAGGGACCGGGTCGAGGTCCGGGGGCCGAACGCCGAGCTCACCTTTTCCATCGCCGGGCGCACCTTCCGCAATTCCTGCGGCCACCGCAACATGCCCGATGGGGAAATCTTCACCGGTCCGGTCGAGTCGTCGATGAATGGCTGGATCCGCTTCACCTACCCGGCCATCTACCAGGGGCGGGAGGTGGAGGGCATCGAGCTGCGCTTCGTGGACGGCCAGGTCGTCGAGGCCACGGCCGCCAAAAACGGCGCCTATCTGGAAGAAATACTGGCGACGGACGCCGGGGCCCGCTTCGTCGGCGAATTCGCCATCGGCACCAACGAGAGCATCCAGCATTTCACCCGCTCGATTTTGTTCGACGAAAAAATCGGCGGCACGATCCACCTGGCTCTGGGGGCCAGCTACCCGGAAACCGGCGGGCAGAACCGCTCGGCCGTGCACTGGGACATGATCTGTGACATGCAGGATGGGGGTCAGATCTTCGTCGATGGGGAACGTTTTTACGACAGCGGCCGCTTCCTGGTCGATGGGCCGTCCGGCGACCCGCCGTCGCGGCATGGGAATTGAGCCATGCCCGAACTGCCTGAAGTCGAAACCGTCGTTCGCGCCCTGCGCCGGCCGCTGGTCGGCCGCATCTTCAGCGGCCTGGTCAGCGGGTGGCCCCGGCAGATCGTCCGGCCGGACGATCCGGCGGAGCTGGCGGCCCGCATCAGCGGCCGGACGGTGACGGAAATCCGCCGGCGGGCCAAATACATCGTGATGGCGCTCGACGGCGGAGAAGAAACTCTGATCGTTCACCTCAAGATGACCGGCCACCTCGCCGTCGTACCCGGCGGTGCGCCGGTGCACCCACACGTGCGCCAGCGTTTTCTGCTGCGCGATGGGGACGAGCTCCATTTCCGGGACCCGCGAAAATTCGGCCGGGTCTACCTCGTCCGCGAACCCGAGGTGGTGCTCGGCCGGCTCGGACCGGAGCCGCTGGCCGGCGAATTCACCCTCGATCGCTTCCTCGCCCTCTTCGGCACGCGGAGCCGGCCGCTGAAGCCGCTGCTGCTCGATCAGGAGTTTATCGCCGGCATCGGCAATATCTACGCCGACGAGGCCCTCTTCGCCGCCGGCCTGCACCCGGAGCGGCGGTCTGACCGGCTGACCGGCGCCGAAAAAGCGGCCCTCTACGAGGCCATCCGCGAGGTGCTGCGCCTGGGGATCGCCCGGGAAGGGGCCAGCATCAGCGACTACGTTAAGCCGGATGGGACGAAGGGGGAGATGCAGGAGGCGGTCATGGTCTTCCGCCGGACGGGCTTCCCCTGCACCCGGTGCGGCACGCCGATCGCCCGCATGGTTCTGGGTGGGAGAAGCACCCATTTCTGCCCATCCTGCCAGAAATAAAAAAAAAGCCCCTGTCTCATGCAGACAGGGGCCGGTGAGATTGTCCCAGGGCTGAAATTTAGGCTGTTTGCGGTGTTGGGACAACGGCCGGGAGAACCGTTCGCTCCGTCATGTCCTCCGGCCAATATTGCTCAAAGCGGTGCCGCAGGTTCAGTTTTTCCTCCGGCTTCAGAAAGGCCGTATCGATTGCCGTGAAGGTCATCCGTCTGAGGTCGTTGTAGTTAATACGGGCTTCTTGAACCGCCACATTGAACTCGTGTGATAGGGAGATGTTGCTGACCGATGGGTCATCGGTGTTCAAGGTAACTGGAATATTGGCATTTAAGAACTGCTTGAGCGGGTGCTCCTTGACTTTCTTAATCGAAGCGGTGTGGACATTGCTGGTCAGGCAGATTTCCAGGGAAACATTGCGCTCGCGGACGAGGCTCATGACCGAGGCGTCTTCCCGCGTCCGGGTGCCGTGGCCGATGCGGTGGGCGTTCAGGGACTCAATCGCCTCGCGCACCGTCTCAGCCCCCATCCACTCCCCGGCGTGAATGGTAATGCCCATGCCCAATTCCCCCGCTTCGCGGAAGATCGGGGCAAAAGGCATGGCCGAATGGTTGATTTCATCCCCGGCCAGGTCAAGACCGACGATGCCGCGATTGAGGCGGTCGAGGGCCAGCTCGGCCACCTGCCTGGCCTGCTCGAGGGAGTTGTGCCGGACCAGGGTGACGATGAGCCGGACGTCGATTTCGAAATCTTCACTGGCCTGGTTGACCGATTCAATCACCCAATCGGTGACCGCGTTCAAGGCAAACCCGCGCACCCGGGAAAGGGCCTGGGGGCTGAAGCGGAGTTCGAGATATTTCACATTGTCGAGGGCGGCATCGGCGACCACTTCGTAAACCAGCCGCTTGATCATCTCCGGCGAGCGGTAGAACTGGCGCAGCATTTCAAACTTGGCCAGAAACGTGAAGGCGTTCGGGGGTTCATCGATCACCTGCACATACGGCCGGAGCGCTTCGATTTCCTTGGGTACTTCCAGATTGTAAGCTTTGGCGATATCGACCAGGGTTGACAGCCGGAGGGATCCCTCGAGGTGGCGGTGAAGATCGATCTTGGGAATGGCCTTCAGCTGGTCATAGGTGAGGCTGTTCTGCGACGATCTGGCGCGAAACCGGGGGAGAAGATTGGCCCAAAAGCCAGCACCAGCTGTTATATTCGCGTGAGAAATCATGATCATTTCGCCCTGTTGACCATTCGGCGGTGGAGAAGCGTTTCTCGAGACGCTATCTTATCAGGGATGGCAGGTTTCTTCGCCTCGATCACTAGTACAAAAGTCATTTCAATAGGAAATTAATACGGTGAATCTTTCTTCCTATTCCAACGTTACCTTTAAACGAAGCATGACGAAATCCGTTACAAATTGAGCGAAAATCGATAAAAATTGGGTGCGTTCGGCGAACAGGGGTGGAGGCAGGCATCTGTCGAACAACAGACCTACTCTAACAACCCAATCTTAAGGAAAACCTTACAAAAAAAAGGCGAACAGGGGATCACCTGTTCGCCTTGGGGTTGGCTTCGATCGACGGCACGCACCGCGCTTACCGGCGCCGTTTTGGTTTTCGGCTCCGGCTCCGCACCACACCGTCACTGACGGTGGCTTCCCGCTTCTGGTCGGTTTTCATGTGGCAGTGCTTGTATTTCTTCCCGCTGCCGCAGGGGCAGGGATCGTTGCGCCCGACCTTGGGCATATCGCGCCTCAGCCCGGCGGTTTTGCCATCCCGCTGCTCGACCTGGTAGCCGGCGCTTTCGAGCTGTTCCTTGTAGGCGATTTCCGCCCGCTGAATCCGCAGGTATTCGTCGTGGCGAGCGACCAGCCGGAAAAAATCGGCGGCGATATTTTTTTGGATATTGTTGCGCATATCCGCGAACATCTCGTACGAGCGCTTTTTGTACTCGATTTTTGGATCGCGCTGGCGTCCGGCCGATTCCAGGCCGATCTCGCGCCGCAGGTCATCGGCGGCCGTGAGGTAGTCGCGCCACTCCCGGTCGATGGCCGACAGGACCAGTGTGCGCTGAAATTCATTGAATTCCGCCTCGCCGATCTGCTTCTTCCAGTTTTCCCGTCCCTGGTCGATGTACTGCCGCAGCGCCTCGACGAAGGCATCGGCATCCAGCTCGGCCAGACTGCGGGTCAGGAGGTCGGTCAGAGAGCGGGCGACATCCCGCTGGAGCCGTTCCTGGGCCTCCCGCAGCAGGTCCTGGGTGAAGCGCTCGATCGGAAAGCGGTTGAACGCCCCTTCCATTTCCCGGCTGGCCGCGCTCCAGATTTGGTTCTTTTCTGTTTCCCCGATGTAGTTGGCCAGAAAATCGTTGAAGACCTGGAGAATCTGCTCCTCATAGCTCTTGTGGACGGCCGTGCGCAGCTGGGCATGCCCCGTCTTGCGCTGCACCAGGAGGGCGGCCAGGTTCGGCACCGGCGGGATGAGCGGGATGAAGCGGTTCATCGCCTGCAGGAGCTGCAGAATATTCCGCCCTTCGGACTCGTAGGCGTAGGCCAGCTCCATCAGGAGCTTTTCGAGCCCGTCGGCGTCGATATCTTCGACTTCCTCAGCCGTGAGCCGGTGCACCGGCAGCAGGCCGCTGAGGCGGCGGAGAACCCCCAGGACGAAGACTTCACCGGTTTCCTGGTTGCTGTAGTCGAGAATGACCCGGTTGATTTCGTTGTGCAGGAAGGGGATGTAGCTGTCGAGGTAGTTGTCGACCAGCTCTTCGATGATGACGTCAAAGGCGTCGGAAATCCGCTCGTCGAGCACGATTTCGCCGGTCAGCACCTTGCGCCGTTCGGAATAGATCGCCTCGCGCTGTTTGGCCATCACATCGTCGTACTCGAGGACATTTTTGCGGATGTCGAAGTTGTAGCCTTCGATCCGCTCCTGGGAGCTGGCGATGATGCGATCGAGGACGCCGCTCTCGATCGGCATGTCATCCGGAATATTTTTATTCATGAAATTCCGGAGCCGTTCGCCGCCGAAACGGCGCATGAGATCATCTTCCAGGGACAGGAAGAAACGAGATGAACCGGGATCCCCCTGCCGGGCCGCACGGCCGCGGAGCTGGTTGTCGATGCGCCGGGACTCGTGGCGCTCGGAGCCGACGACGTGGAGTCCGCCGAGCTGCCAGACTTCTTTGCGCTCCCGCTGGGTCGTGGCGATGAGATTGAGGATTTCGTCGATCAGGGATTCGGGCAGGGCCGGAATCCGCCGGCAGAGCTGGCGCGCCGTGTCGAGATCCTGGCCGAGGACGGCCCGGATCAGCGCAGCCCGGGCGTTGTAGTGCTGCTCGAAGAGCTGCTCGGCCAGAAATTCGGCCATGCGGCGCTCATCTTTCGTGGCGATCTGATAGCGGCCGTGCAGATCGATCTGGTGGGCGGCCTCATCGGCCAGAATGGTGTCCATGCCCAGATCTTTTAAATAGGTCCGCGCTTCATCCCGCGCTCCGCGCTGGACGAGCCGCACCATGTCGAGGGCCTGCTCGTAGGTCAGGCCGCTGCTTTCCTGCATGGAGCGGGCCAGGTAGCCGACGATCTGAATCTCGCCGATTTCGGCCGCGGCCGCGTCGAATTTTTCTTTAACTTCCAGCAGCCGATCGACCAGCGCCGGGGCCAGTTTGCGGCTGCCGGCCGCCTGCTGCCGGGCTTTGTCGGCCCCCTCAGACAGCAGCAGCTGGGCCAGCTGCACGAGCTGCTGCCGGTCGAAGAGCGAGGATTCGACCAGTTCGGCAGCCAGGCCGTCCGGGTTGCCCCCCAGCAAGATGTCGGTGCCGCGCCCGGCCATGTTGGTCGAGATCGTCACCGCCCCGCTCCGGCCCGCCTGGGCCACGACGAGCGCTTCCGACTGGTGCATTTTGGCATTGAGGACGTTGTGGCGGATATTTTCTTTGGAGAGCATGCGGTGGATCTTTTCCGAATGCTCGACCGAGGTCGTGCCGACCAGCACCGGCCGGCCTTCGGTGCTGACCCGCTTCACTTCCTCGATGATGGCCCGGTCCTTGGCCTCTTCGTTGGCGAATACCTGGTCGGGGTAATCGACCCGCTTGAAGAATTTCGGCGTTTCTTCGTTCGGCGCGTAGTAGGTGATGCGCTCGACGCCGTCGACTTTTTCCCGGCGAGCCTGGAGCAGGCTGCGGCCGGCGTGTTCGGCCATGAATTCGACGTTGGTCGGCAGCGGCGTCACCTCGACCTCGTAGATTTCCTGGAATTCCTCAGCGTCGGTCATGGCCGTGCCGGTCATGCCGGCCAGCTTCCGGTAGAGGCGGAAGTAGTTCTGGATCGTGATCGTGGCCACGGTGATTGATTCCCGCTTGATCTGCACCCCTTCCTTGGCCTCGATCGCTTCGTGGAGGCCGTCCGAGTAGCGACGGCCGGGCATCAGGCGGCCGGTGAAGTCATCGATGATGAGCACTTCACCGTCGATGACGGTGTAGTCCTTATCTCGCTTGAACATGTATTCGGCCTTGAGGGCGTTATCGAGGTAGTAGGTCAACTGGAAGTGCTGGGGGTCGTAGAGGCTTTCCCCCGCTTCGAAGTCAATTTCGGGAATGCGCCGCTCGATTTCGGCCGTGCCGATGTCGGTCAGGGTGATCGACCGGCTCTTTTCATCGATGTCGTAATGACCGTTTGGCTCTTCCTCTTCCTCGGCCGTGTTGCGGCGGAGGTTGCGGACGATGGAAGCGAAGCGCAGATACTGCTCCGAGGCTTCGTTAGCCGGTCCGGAGATGATCAGCGGGGTCCGGGCTTCGTCGATGAGCACATTGTCGGCTTCGTCGATGATGGCGAAGTTCGGGTCTCGCTGCACGAGCTGTTCCGGGGTGTGCACCATGTTGTCGCGCAGGTAGTCGAAGCCGAATTCGCTGCTGATCCCGTAGGTGATGTCGGCCAGGTAGGCCTCGCGGCGGGTGGCGGGGCGCCAGTGGACGAGCCGGTCGTCTTCCAGTTCGGCCCCCGGGTTGACATACTCCGGGTCGTAGAGGGCGGAGTACTGCTGCGGGCCGATCACGCCGACGCTCATGCCGAGATAGTGGAAAATCTGGCCCATCCAGCCGCCGTCGCGCCGGGCCAGGTACTCGTTGACCGTGACCAGGTGGGCGCCGCGGCCGGAGAGCGCATTGAGGAAGAGGGGAAGCGTGGCCACCAGGGTTTTGCCCTCCCCGGTGCGCATTTCGATAATTTCTCCCTGGTTGAGCAGCACCCCGCCCATGATCTGGACGTCGTAGTGGCGCAGGCCGGTCGTGCGCCGGGAGGCTTCGCGCACCAGGGCGTAGGCCTCCGGCAGAATTTCGACCAGAGCCGCTTCAAGTGCTTCCTCGTCCTGGAGATCATCGACCGGCGCGCGCAGGTCGGCGGTTTTCTGCCGCAGCGCATCCTGAGTGAGGGATTCGAGCTCGGGTTCCAGGGCGGCCACCGCGTCGACGAGGGGGCGAAGTCGATCGATCACCTTTTTGTTCGGGTCGCCGACGATTTTTTGAAAGATGGATTTAAACATAGCCGTTTGTGAAAACCCGGACCGATTCGCGGTGGCCGGGCAAAAATTTCAGGTTGAATCAGGCGAATATTAATCGGCAAGGCCGGCCATCAACCGGCCGGCAGCACCTGTTTATCATCACCTGAAACAGGGGAATTCGCAACCCTTTTTAATCATTTTCAGCCGGAATCGGGGTGCAAAGCGGGCGGCCGGGTCATTCGTTGAATAATTCGCCGACACTGCGCCCTTCGTGGGAGCGAATAATCACTTCCCCGAGCAGCTTGGCCGTCGACAGGATCTTGATATTGGGCAGCATTTTTTCCGGGGGGATGGGCAGCGTATCAGTCGTGATGATCTCCTTGATATCGGCCTCGCGCAGCCGATCGGCGGCTGGATCGGACAGCACCGGGTGGGTGAAGGCGACATAGACATCCCCGGCCCCGTTTTTTTTGACCGTCTGCACCGCTTCAGTGATCGAGCCGCCGGTATCGACGAGGTCGTCGACGATGATCACGTCCTTGCCGGCGACATCGCCAATCAGGGTCAGATTTTCCCGGCGCATGTCATTGCCCAGCCGCCGTTTTTCGACGAAGGCCAGCGGCAGCCCAAGCTCGTCGGCGTATTTCCGCCCCCCCTTGGCGAAGCCGAGGTCGGGGGTCACGATAATGGCGTTCGACAGATCTTTGGTTTCCAGGTAGTCGGTGATCATGTGGCGGGCCGTCAGCGAATCGCCGGGAATTTTATAAAAGCCCTGAATTTGACCGGCGTGCAGGTCGATGGTCATCCAGCGGTCGGCCCCGGCCGCTTCGATCATGTCGGCGATGAGCCGGGCGGTGATGGGGACGCGGGGCTGCGTCTTTTGATCGCTCTGCGAATAGGCCAGGTAAGGGCAGACGACGGTGATCCGGCCGGCCGAGTCCCGTTTCAGACAGTCGATGGCGATCAGGGTCTCCATGATATTCCGGTGGACCGGCCGGGAATGGCTGTGAATGATGTAGACATCCTTGCCGCGGGCGCTGCCGTGGAGCTGAACCCAGATATTTTCGTTGGGGAAATCGATGATATTCCAGCCGCTGAGCGGAACCTGGATATAGTTTGAAATGCCCTGGGCCAGGTCCGGGCAGCCGGAGCCGGCGTAGAGCTGAATACTGCCATAGCTGAGATTGGTCATTCTTCCAATTCTCCCCTCTTCATCTTCAATTGATAACCATGTATTCGTTGGGATGGTGAAGGGTGGATGGCTCTCCCCCGGCAGGCGCGGCCTGGGCGCTGCTTCCGAAGAGGGCCGGGACGGATTTCTGACGCCTTCAATCGCCTCCCTGGGCCGTCATTATACCTGACAATGGCGATCGTGAAACCGCCCGCTACCCCTGCTGCGCGTTCCGGTTCAGCACGCGAATCGGCCGCGGCCGGTTCTCCTGGTAGTGCCACTCCAGGAGCTCCGGCGGTTCCCGGTCAAACCCCGGCCGGTCGGGAATCAGCCGCAGGAAGGCCAGCTGGATATCGCCGCGCGAGAGGCGGTTCATTTCCTCGAAGATGGGCAGCCAGGAGCCCGTGTTGACGTACCACTGCCGGTAGGGAAGCTCCTGGCCTTCGGGGGTGATTTCCTCGATGGCGGCGCAGTGATCGTGGCCGAAAATGTGGAATTGAACGGCCGTCGATGTGCCGCGGTATTCCCGGTTGAGGATGCGGACGATGCGCCGGCTGATTTCCGGCAGGTCAAGCGGATTATCCACCTCGCTCAGCTGCCCCCCAAGGCGAGCGGCCGCCAGCAGCGAGCCGCCGCAGGCGATGAACCAGGCCAGGGCGGGCAGGTAGTCGGCCAGGACAAATTCGCGCAGTCCGAGGAGGCCGAGAATCCAGGCGGCGATATGGAGGAGAAAACGGCCGGTGATGCGCCGCAGCGCCTGCCCGTTCCGCTGAGAGGTCGCCTTGAGCGCCTGCTGGCGCAGGTCTTCCAGCATGTGGAGCTGGGCGCCGCGAATCGGCAGTTTGTAGCGGGAGCCAAACCGGGCCAGGTTGGAATTCTGGCTGAATTTTCCCTGCTTGCGCAGCAGGTTGCTGATCGCCTGCCAGAAATCCGATGGCCGGCGCATGATCATGCGCACGGTATCACTGAACGCCTCGTTGATCGCCCAGTTGATGTAGCGGGTCAGCGGCCGCAGGTTGTCGGCAAACGGATGCATCTGCTCGATCTGGTTGAAAAAGTAGCGCACGAAAAAGGAGCCGGCCGGCAGTTCGATCAGCTTCGGATTTTTAGGCAGGATCGGGTCGAGAAAATTGGGGAAGGCATTGTTGGGGTCGTACTGGTGGCCGTGCTCCATGTAGAACAGGGGTGGTTCATGGACAAACCAGGCCGGGAAGCTCACCCGCCGCCGAAAATCGGCCGGCAGTGCTTGCGGATGATCGTCCAGCGGCAGCGGGGAATCGATATTCAGGCCGCGCGTGGTTTTTTGATACCAGATGCGATACTGCTTTTCGATGAGATAAAGAATCGCCTCCTGGACCTTGGGCCAGTAGAGCTCGACATCGTGGTTGCCCCGCACGAGAATCAGCTCGTTATCGGGATAGGCCAGGAACCAGCCCAGCGCCTGGAAGAAGACCGGGTGACCTTCTACGATTTTGCCCGTTTTCCAGACACTCTCCGGCTGGCTGGTCCCCAGGCCGAATTCCCGGATGTTCCCTTCCAGCTTCACCCCACAGGTGGTGACGAGCGGGTGGTCTTCGGGGGGCAGCGAGACGACCTGCAGGTATTCGAGAAAATCGCCATTGATGTAGAGCTTCCACGGCTTGCGCAGGGCTGGATCGGCCGCCAGATCCCGGGAGAGCCGGAGATGATAGACGAGAAGCCGGGCAAAAGATTCGTCGTGGAAAAAATCCTCCGTGGCGGAGAGCTTCCCGGAACGCGGGTCGATCCCTTCACTGAGATGCAGATCGCTCAGCACCAGGTAGTTGTGCGTCGTGGTGAAATTTCTCGGGCGCTGGGGGGTATCTCGTCTCATTCAGCAATCGGCTTTCTGGAGTGATGGAGGTTAATCGTGCGACTTTTCCGGTATTACAGGAGCGGAGCCTGTGTTTACCGGCCCCGCAGACTCATCCGGTAAACCAGATAGGCGGAAATGGTGGCCAGAACGACCATGAGCCAGGCAAACCAGCCCGGCAGATTGACGGCTTCGGATTCGGCGGCGGTGATGAGTTCCATCATGTTGGGTTCTCCTATCGTAAACTGGTAGCTTCCGGCCAGCGGGTGGCCGTCCTCGGCGGCGATTTCCCATTGAACGGTGTACCGGCCAGGGCCGGGGAATTCGAGATCCCGGGCCACGAGGTCGGCCGGCCGTTCTGGATCGAGGTCGACGACCAGCGGCACCGGCCGGAATTGATCATCGTAAATTATTAATTGGCTGCCGGCGGCCGCCGGGCCGCTGAAGGTGAGCCGGATTTCGGCTGGTGGTTCGGCAAGAACTTCACCGGCCGCCGGCCGGCTGGCAATCAGCGTTTCGTGCCCGGCCACCAGAAGCGGCCGCGATCCTATAATGATAATGAGCCAGATGAGAACCGGCAGGAGCCGCCGCCGGCGGCCCGTCATGAGCCGCCGCCGGCCAGCACCTGGTTCAGGATCCCGGTCAGCTCCCGCGGCGAGACCGGCCCGCCGAGGCGGGCCGCGACCTGGCCCGTCCGGTCGAGGACAAAAATCCACGGTTCACTGGGCAGCGCCCATTCCCCGACTTCGTCAGCCACGACCAGCGGCTCAAATTCTTTATAAATTTCCAGGTGCAGAAAGCCGGCCTGTTCGGCGAATTCCGGGTAGACCGCCTCGACGGAATCGAGCACCGGGGCGCAGATCGCCGTCTGGCAGAAGGCCGGGGTGCTGAAGACGACGACGGCCGGCCGGCCGCTGGCGACCAGTTCGGCAACCGTGGTTTCGTAGAGGGCGGGCAGCGGATCGACGGCCGAGCTCAGCGCAGCCAGGTCGAAATCGGCCGCCGTGCGGTTCCGGCTGGGGGGGACCGCCTCCCCGATGGCCGGCGCTTCTGGATCGGCCAGGACCTCGATGGCGAATTTGCCGATGGCCAGCCGGCCGTCCGCCAGCGTCATACTGGCTTCAAATCCCCAGATGCCTGGCCGCGGCAGCTCCGGATAGATCACCCAGTAGGGAATCTCGTAGTCGCTGAATCCTTCCCCCCGGCCGCTCCAGACCGGCTCGGGCTGCTCCCCGGACAGATCAAACGCCGTGCCGGCTACCGACCGGACGTCGGTCACCTGCTCAGTGCCATCGTAAAAGATGAGTGGGATGCGGGGGCGGCCGGCGGCGAAATCATTGGCCGGTACGATGATCTGCAGGGAGGTCGGGACGTCCAGGCTCGTGTCGCCGCTGGGGGTGTCGGTGACGAGGGTGTACTGGCAGCCGCTGATAAGCAGCCCCACGGTCCAGATTCCCCAGATCTTCCACCTCCATCCCATGCCGGGATGTTATCACGTTTCGCGGCCGGATGTTAGTCAAAACGGCGGGGCTTTGTGTGAAAAATCGGTGCATGTTCCCGGCTCTGCAGGCGGCTTCTCCGGGCCGGCCGGGACGGCCGAATTGGCTCCCCCTTTTGGATCAGGGGGTGGCGGCCGGGGCCGGAGGAATGCGGGCGATGATCAAATCGTCGAAGGCGGCCAGGAACTGCTCGGTGCCCTCAATTTTGCGGGCCACCAGGCGGATATCCCCCTTGGTGAGCGCCTGGTTGTGGATATCGACCAGGTAGGTGTCGTTGACGAAAAAGCGCAGCCGCTCGCCGAGCGCCTCGATGCGAATCCGGTTGAGGCCGCCGCCGCGCTGGACGGCCGGGGGAAAACTCGTCGACGACGGCGAACCAGGTGCCGTCCAGCCGCTTGCCGGCGGTGAAGCGGCCGTCGTTGTGCAGGTAGAAGGCGTAGAAATCGCCGCTCTCGTCGTCGACCCGAAATTCAACCCCGTAGCCGCCGCCGATCGCGCCGCCCAGCCAGCGGGCATAGACCTCCAGGACAAAATTGTCAAACGTCAGGTGCGGCCGGGCCCAGCCGAAATCGTTGTAGCGGTTGTCGTCGAGGACGAGCGCCCCCCGGTCGAAGGCGGCCTGGCCGGCCGGACTCAGCTGCCAGGCCTTGAGATCCTGGTCGAAGGATTCGGCGAACTGGACGTCGGCCGGTGAAACGATGAGGGGTGACGGAGCCGGGGTTTCAAAGACGACCTCCGATGGGACTTCCGGGGCGGGCTGGAGGAACTGCTGGGCGATGAAAAAATAAATGGCGACCGAAAGGGCGATTAACAGGACCAGGTAAAACAGGTAGGAAAAGAAGCGGGTGGGACTGCGTTCGATGGTCGTCATAATTCAAATCCTCCCAGACTGCTTGAGCGCCGTCGATCATCACCGGCGCCGGCCGATCAGCGCCTGTGGCCGATCCACCGCGGTGGCGCGACAATATTTTACCATCTGCGGGAAGAGTTCTATACTAAG
>JBFFZG010000056.1:0-19524 GCA_041568735.1 Promineifilaceae bacterium (SeqCode) | reverse complement strand
GGTCCTGGCCCACGCGGATCACCAGACGCTGCTGGCCGAGCTGGCCGGCCAGACGGCCGGCTTCGTCGACTGCTTTGTCCTGCCGGGGCCCCGAGCCGGCCCGCTGTGGCAGGTCGACCTGCTGGGGGTCGCCCCGGCCGCCCGGCAGGGGGGACTCGGCCGGCGGCTGCTGGCCGCATCGCTCGCGGCGGGTGTGGCCCGCGGCGCGGCGGCGGCCCGCACCCTGATCGCCATCGACAACCTGGCCAGCCAGGCCCTTTTTTTCGCCTGCGGTTTCCGGCCGGATGGGCCGCCTCACCACCTGTTTTCGGCCATGACCGGCCGCCTGCCCGCAGCCCGTCCGGAGCTGATCCCCATTCCGGTGGAAACTCTGACCTACCGCGGGGTCTGGCTCGAAGCGTTTCCGGAGGGGGTTCCGACGGCCGGCCCTCTGCCCCGCACCCGCCTTTCCTTCCTGGTGAAAGAGGCCGATGGAGCCGGCCGCCGCGCGGCCGCGGCCGGCGGCTTCCGCTCGCTGGGGCGCTACCAGGTCTGGAGGCGCCGGCTGGCCGGGAACGATCTGGTCCCGGCCCGTCAGGTTTGTTAAACTGTTAAAAACAGGCAGGAACAACTGATGGCATTTTCACAGCTGCTGGATACCCTGATCACCATTTACGGGGTTTACCTCATCTTTTCGATCATCGTCCGCCCACCGTTCTTCTGGGAAAGCCGGCGCATGCAGCAGCGGCGGGCCCTGATCGGGGACCGCAATACGATCATCATTTACCTGGTGATCGGCCTGCTTCTGCTCGGCCTGGGCGGGGCAGGATTTATGGGATTCCTGTAGTCCTGGGTCAATTCGTTTATTGACCAAAGGCCGGGAAGGGAATACGATGAGCGGCGAACATCGCGCCGGTGCCGGCTGGAAACATCCCCCGGTCACCTCGCCCGCAGACGGGCCAACCGACGCGATTCAGCACCAAAAACCAGAGTCTCGACCGCACCCTATGAATTATTATAAATTTCGCAACCGGTTCAGCCGTCTGAAGGGCGGCGAAACCTACGTAGAAGCCAACCGCGGCTATACCATGCGCCAGATTGTCTTCCTGAACGGGGAAACGATCGCTTCCAATCGGTACCACCCGGAGTACGGGTTTACGCTGCCGGCCGGCTACGTCGATTACGCCGCCTATCAGGATCTCAACGAAAAAGAGATTAAGGCCGGTTTGATCGACCCGATGAAAACCATCACCGAGGCTGAATTCGAAGCGCTCTGGCACCAGAACCTCGACCATCATCGGGGCGACTGGGATGCCGCCAAGGCGCGCTTTCCCGTCGGCGCCGAGGTATCCGGCCCCGTGGCCACCTTTTACCCGCACGGCGTCCTTCTGACTATCGGCGAGGGGGTGCTCGGCCTGGCTGACAGCCGCGTCTGCCGCGCCTCGTCGACGGAGACGATCTTCCCCGGCCGGAAGGTTTCCGGCGTCGTGGCGGGCTACGACGAGATCAACCAGTGGATTCTCGTCGACGCCCCCCGGGTCGAGCCCTGAGAATCTAACCGGGAATCGCCAGTTCCCCAAACCAGACGAGAACCTGACATGAGCAAACTCTGGGGCGGCCGTTTCAGCAAACAGACCGACGCGCTGGTGCGGCAGTTTAACGACAGCCTGCCGTTCGACCGCCGGCTCTATCGGGAAGATATCGACGGGAGCCAGGCCTGGGCGGCCGCCCTGGCACAGGCTGGCCTGCTGACCGACGGTGAGGCGGCCGCGCTCCACGCCGGGCTGGAGGCGGTCCGACGGGAATTCGACTCGGGTTCGTTCACCTTCGAACCCGGCGATGAGGACATCCACACGGCCGTCGAAAGACGCCTGACCGAGCTCGTCGGACCGGCCGGCGGCAAGCTGCACACCGGCCGCAGCCGGAATGACCAGGTGGCGACCGATTTTCGCCTCTGGACGATGCGCGCCTGCGACGCCGTCACGGCCGCCATCGCCGATCTGCAGCAGGTAATAATCGCCCACGCCGAAGCCCATCTGGAGACCCCCCTCCCCGGCTATACCCACCTGCAGCACGCCCAGCCGGTCATCTGGGGGCACTGGCTTCTCAGCCATTTCTGGCCCCTGGCTCGGGATGTCGAACGCTTCCGGGCGGCCCACGGGCAGGCTGACGAACTGCCGCTCGGCTCAGCCGCCCTGGCCGGGACCGCCTATCCCGTCGATCGGGCGGCGCTGGCCCGGACCCTGGGCTTCAGCCGCATCTCGGCCAACAGCCTGGACGCGGTGTCCAACCGCGATTTCGCCGCCGACTTTCTCTACGCGGCCGCCATGCTCGGCCTGCATCTGAGCCGGCTGGCCGAACAGCTCATCCTCTTCAGCAGCGCGGAATTTGGCTTTGTCCGCCTCGACGACAGCTTCAGCACCGGTTCCAGCCTCATGCCTCAGAAGAAAAATCCCGACACGCTCGAGCTGACCCGGGGCAAAAGCGGCCGGCTGGTCGGCCATCTGACCGGGCTGATGACGACTCTAAAAGGACTGCCCTCGACCTACGACAAGGATCTGCAGGAAGACAAAGAGCCGCTGTTCGACGCCTGCGATCAGCTGCTGATCATCCTGCCCGTCATGGCCGGCGCCATCGAAACCCTCGAATTAATCCCGGAAAAAATGGCCGCCCAGCTCGAGGCGGGGCTGCTGGCCACCGACCTGGCGGACTACCTCGTCAAAAAGGGGCTGCCGTTCCGCGAAGCGCATCACGTCGTCGGCTCGGTCGTCGCCGCAGCCGAAGCCCGCAGCCTGCCCCTGGCCGATCTTCCCCTGGCCGACCTGCAGGCCATCCACCCCCTCTTCGCGGCCGACGTCGAGGCGGCCTTTTCCCTCGAAAACTCCCTCGCCCAGCGCTCCGTTCCCGGCGGCACCGCCCCCGCAGCCGTCCGCGCCCAGCTCGCAGAAGCCCGAAAGTCAGTCGAAAGTTTAAAGTCGAAAGTTTAAAGTCAGCCTTCTTTCCACTTTCCACTTTCCACTTTCGACTTTTCACTCGGTACTCGGTACTCGGTACTCGGTACTATCTCAGTCTCTTGCTCGAGATGTGAATTTTACGTAAACTTCCTCCATGGATAAGATCGACTTTCGTTCCGATACTGTGACCTGGCCGACGCCGGAGATGCGGGAGGCGATGGCTCAGGCGCCGCTGGGGGATGATGTCTACGGAGAAGACCCGACCGTTAACCGGCTCGAAGCGCTGGCGGCCGAAATGCTCGGCAAAGAAGCGGGGCTCTTCGTCAGCAGCGGCACTCAGGGTAACCTGACCTGTGTCCTGACCCACACCGGTCGGGGCGAGGAAGCGATCGTCGGGGCGGATGGCCATATCTTTACGTCCGAAGCGGGCGGCCTGGCCGCGCTGGGGGGCGTGGTGCCCAAACCGCTGCCGACCGACAGCATCGGCCGGCTCAACCTGCTTGAAGTGTGCGCGGCGGCCGTGCGCGGCAGCGATAACCACTACCCCATCACCCGCCTGATCTGCACGGAAAACAGCGCCGGCAGCAACCACGGGGCGGCGATCCCGCCCGATTATTTTGCCGCTCTGCGCCGGCTGGCCGACGATCTCGGCCTGCAGATCCATCTCGACGGCGCCCGCCTGTTCAACGCCAGCACCGCCCTGGGCGTCGATCCCCGGGAAATCACCCAGCATGTCGATTCGGTCAGCATCTGCCTGAGCAAGGGGCTCTGCGCCCCCGTCGGCTCCGTCGTCGTCGGCAGCGCCCCCTTTATCGAACGGGCCCGCCGCACGCGCAAAATTCTCGGCGGCGGCATGCGGCAGGCCGGCGTCATCGCCGCGGCCGGCCTGATCGCCCTGGAAAAAATGACCCGCCGCCTCGACGAAGATCACCGCCACGCCCGCCTCCTGGCCGAAAAGCTGGCCCAGATTCCCGGGGTGGTGATTGATCCCAACCGGGTCCAGACCAACATGGTCTTTTTTGAACTTGCGCCGCAGGTTCCCCTGACCCACGCCCGGGTCGTGAAGGAACTCCGGGAGCGCGACCAGATCTGGCTGGGAGGCTACTCCAGCCGCAACCTGTTTCGCGCCGTCACCCACTACTGGGTGGGTGAAGAGGAAATCGAGCGGCTCGTCAACGCCTTCAGCCGCGTGATGCTGGGAGTTTCGGTTTAGGCAGACCGCCTGACCGGGCGCCTTCCCGGCCGATCTAGAGTTTCATGAGCGATTCAACAGGGCAGACCATCAACCAATATCGCCTTCAGGAGCGCCTGGGGGACGGCGGCATGGGCGCCGTGTACAAGGCCTATGATGCCAACCTCGACCGGACGGTGGCCATCAAATTGATGCATCCGCACTTCGCCCGGCAGGAAGAGTTCCGCGCCCGCCTGAAGCAGGAAGCCCGCACCGCCGCGCAGCTGGAACACCCGTCGATCGTGCGCATTTACGACTTCGGCGACAGCGAAGCCGGTCTCTATATCGCCATGGAATACGTCAGCGGCGGCAGCCTGCGGGCCCACCTGCACCGGCTGCAGCGGATGGAAAAATCCCTGCCGATCGACCAGGCGCTGCAGATCGGCATCCAGATCGCCGAAGCGCTCGACTACGCTCACAAGCACGGGGTCATCCACCGCGATGTCAAACCGGGCAACATCATTCTGCGCC
The DNA here is from genome assembly GCA_041568735.1 of Promineifilaceae bacterium (SeqCode). GTDB lineage: Bacteria > Chloroflexota > Anaerolineae > Promineifilales > Promineifilaceae > WTJY01. The sequence continues at coordinate 14,889 of JBFFZG010000056.1, read as the reverse complement.
CGCTCTCCCGACCGGAGCAGCCGGGCGAATATCCGTTCCGGGCGGTGCTGACCGATTTCGGGCTGGTGAAAATCCACGAAAGCAGTGTCCAGACCCAGACCGGGCTGACGATGGGCACCCCGATTTACATGTCCCCGGAGCAGTGCCAGGGGGAAGAGCTCGACGGCCGCAGCGACCTCTACTCACTCGGAGTGGTCCTCTACGAGCTGATCACCAACCGGCCGACCTTCAACTTTAAATCGCTGTCCGAAGCGCTGGCCACTCACATCCGGGGCGAGATGCCCCCTTCGCCAAGCGAGCTGCGGCAGGACGTGCCCCCCCTCGTCGACGCCATCCTGCTGCGCATGCTGGCCAAAAATCCGGACGAGCGATTTGAGGATGGGGAGCAGGTCGTTAACGTGCTGCAGAGCGCTATGCTCTCGCTGGCCGACTCACCGACGCGCTTTGTCCGGCGGACCGCGGCGGCCGACACCATTCTCGGACAGGCGGCCGACGAAGCCCCTCCCGGCTATCACATGCACATCGAAGCGGCCGACCGGACCGCCCATTTCATGCCGCTCAACGAGCCGGTCATCCATATCGGCCGCGGCGCCGACAACGAAATGGTGCTGCCGACCGATGGGGTCAGCCGGCACCATGCCCGCATCCAGGCGATGACCGGCGGCTGGGGCGTGGTCGATCTCGGCGGCTTGAACGGCACCTTTCTCAACGGCCGCCGGCTCAAACCCAATGAAATTTACCCGCTGACGGTCGGCAGCCGGCTCCAGGTCGGACCGTACACCCTGACCCTCGATCGGGATCCCCGCTACCGCGCCACCGCCCGCCGTCTGGAAGAACGGCCGCCCGATCCGGCGGTCGATGCGCTGCGCAGCTTCGAAAAAACTCTGGTCGAGGACAAATCCGAAGCCGGCGATCCCCTCAGCATCTACCTGACCCGCGATAAGCTGGCCGCCGAGCCGGGCAACCCGGCCACCCTCGGCATCGAAATTGTCAATCGGACGGGACAGGCTGACCGGGTCAGCCTGCGGGTCCAGGGACTGCCGGTCGAATGGGTCACCCTGCCGGACGGCTTTGTCGACGTGCCGGCCGGGGGGAGCGCCCAGCTCAAGATCCAGATTCGCGCCCCTCGCCGGCCCGATACGCCGATCGGCCGGCAGCGCTTCCGGGTCGAAGTGATCTCCCAGCAGCACCCCAATCTCGACCTGGGCGCGAACGGCGCCATCCTGCTGGGCAGCTACAGCGCCTTCGACGCCAGGCTTGAACCCCAGCACATCACCGCCCCGGAAACCGTCTTCGTCACCATTCAAAATCTCGGCAACTCGACCAGCGCCTTCCAGGTCGGCCTCGACGTCGACGAGCAGCGGCTGAAAGTGCGGGGCCGGCTGCCGATCATCCGCATCGAGCCGGGCCAGCAGGCGCGGGTGGAGCTTCCGCTGGAAACCAAGTTTCGCCTTTTCGGGGATCGCTTTACCTACGACTATGACATCAAGGTCACCCAGCAGGACGGCACGCGCAAAACGCTCACCGGCGAAGCCGATATCAAGGGACTTCTGCCAATGGGCATGATGTACCTGCTCGGCTTTCTCGTCATCGGCGCCGTTCTGATCGCCTGCGCCACTTTTGGCCTGCGGCGCGGTTCGACCTGGATCGCCGGACTCGGCTTCGGCTCCGGCGCCACCCAGCCGGCCTTTACCTACAACACCCCCACGGCGACCTTTGATCCGCTGGGACTGGGCGCCACGGCCGACGCAGCCACCGCCACGGCCGTTTTCGTCGCCACCCAGACCGCCCTGACTCCCTCCCCCACCAGCGACGAGGGAGATCGCGACCAGGACGGTCTCAGCGACCGGCAGGAAATCCAGGTCACCCTGACCGATCCCGGCAATCCCGATACCGACGGGGATGGGCTGACTGACGGGCAGGAGGTGCTGCAGTTTGGCACCAACCCCCTCAACCGGGATACCGACGGGGATCTGCTGCTCGATGGGGATGAAGTCTTCCGCTACAAAACCAACCCGCGGCTGGCCGACACCGATGGGGATGGGATCAACGACGGGGTCGAAGTCGGCAGCGGCACCGACCCGCTGGTCGGCATCACCACGACGCCGACGGCCGGGCCGACGGCCACTCCGTCCGTCACGCCGACCCCGAGTCTGACCACCACACCGGTCACCCCTTCACCCACGCCGACGGCCACCACGACATCGTCGCCGAGCGCCACGCCCACCCCGAAGCCCAGCGCCACCATCACACCGACCCCCCTGCCGACGAACACGCCGACCGTGACGCCGACGATCACCCCGCTGCCGGGCGACATCGTGACCGGGCTGCGCTGCGTCAGCAAACCGCCGGTCATCGACGGCGCGGTCACGGTGGCCGAATGGGGCGGGGTGCCGCTGCAGGTAGTCCAATCCAACGTGAACCCGACACGGATTACCACAATTTACGCCGCCAAGGACGCCGCCAACCTCTACCTCGCCTTTGTCATCGAGGGGCAGAGCAACAACCTGACCGAATCCCTGCGGGTCTATATCGACACGACCAACGATGCCGGGGATCCCGATATCAGCGATCGCTTCCTCCAGGTTCTGCGGGATGGCACGATGACGCTGCGCATTGGCTCGGGCACGAGCTCCGACGGCAAGTTCTGGGATGAAGTCAACACGGCCAACTGGCAGGCCGCGGCGAGCCCGATGACGAGCTCGAAGTGGGTTGTCGAGATGAGCATCGATCTGGCCAGTGAGCTCCCGATTCTCAGCAATCCGTTCGCCCTCGGGGTGCAGGTGAGCTTCACCGCCGAACCGGCCGAACTGCTCTCCTGGCCGCAGGAAGCCACATCCAACGACGCCAAAAGCTGGCAGGATGTGGCCAATGTCACCTGCCCACGGCCGTAAGGCGGCCGGTCTCCTGATTTAAGAGCCGGCCAGCGTCCGGGTCAGGTGGTAATCCGCCTGCTTGTTCCACCAGTGCCAGTCCGGTGTCACGTCGAAGCCCCACAGATCCCGTTCGTAGCTGATCCCCTTCTCCTCCAGGAGAGATGCCAGCCGCTTCGTATCGTCGAGGCTGTGCTCATCCCAGTTTCCCTGCCCGCAAACCAGGGTCAGGTGAGTATGGCGCCGGACGTGCTCCAGATCGTCCCCGGAGAGGTTGGGCACATAGGCCATCGGATTGTTGTAGTAATAATCGAGGGAGTCGGCTTTCCGGCCGCAGATGCCGTCCGCGTCATAGAGGCCGCTCAGACCCAGCGCGTAGTGAAAGACATCCGGGAATTTTAAGGCGAAGTTGATGGCGTGGAAAGCTCCCAGGTCCGCCCCCAGCAGAGCGATGCGCAGGTTCTCATCCTGGCAGTCCTGGCGCACAAACGGCACGACAATGCCCATCATAAAATCTTCGAAGGCCTCGTGGCGAACCGCGCGCCAGTGAGGATCGAGGCGCTGGTGGAGCCAGCTCTCCCGGTCGATGGACTCGACGCAGTAAAGCTTGATTTTGGCGTTGTCGATCAGATGGGCCAGGGTATTGACCATGCTGTGGTCTTCATAGTCGGTGAATTCGGTTCCGTAGGTGGGAAAAGCGATTACCGGCGCCCCCATATGGCCGAAAATCAAAACGTTCATATCCCGGCCGATCGCCGGACTGTAGAGCTGAAGGTGTCTCCGCTGCATCTGGTCCTCGCTTGCTCGTGGGTTGTTCAAGTGACCGGTTCGCGGCCCGGCGGCCAGGGGATCGGCCTAGCCCCGGCTGATCGCCTGCCGGGTGACTTCCTGGGCGGACAGCTCCTTCTGGCGCAGGGACTCCCCGTTCGTCATCGAGGAGAGGACGATCTGGCAGATTTCGTCGATGGAATCGGTCAGGTGGAGGAGGTCGAGGTCGGCTTTTGAGATTTTGCCATCGGCCAGCATGGTGTTTTTCAGCCAGTCGATCAGTCCGCGCCAGTAGTCTGTGCCAAACAGGATGATGGGGAAATTGTGGATCTTGCCGGTCTGCACCAGCGTCAGCGATTCAAACAGCTCGTCCATCGTGCCAAATCCACCGGGCATAACCACAAAGGCGCGTGAATATTTGACCAGCATCACCTTGCGCGCGAAAAAGTAGCGAAAATCGACGGCGATGTCGACATAGGGGTTGATATGCTGTTCGAAGGGGAGGACGATGTTCAGGCCGACAGACATGGCATCGACCTCGCGTGCCCCCTTGTTTGCCGCTTCCATGATACCCGGACCGCCGCCCGTGATAATGGTAAAGCCGATTTTGCCCAGGGCGCTGGCGACTTCAACCGCTTTTTCATACCAGCCGCTGTCGTCTCCCGGCCGCACCCGGGCGGACCCGAAGATCGTCACCGCATTGTTCACCTCGGAAAGCGCTTCGAACCCTTCGACGAAATCCCCGAGAATGCGGAACACCCGCCAGGCTTCGGCCGACCCATCACCCATCGGGGTGGGCGGGGTCGACAGCAGGAGTTCGTCGTGCGTTTTTGGATTCTTGGTTCTCGATTTCGCCATAGCGCTCGGTCTTTGCAGACAATCCGTCAGTAGATCTTCATGACGACCATCGTGATATCATCCGACTGGGCCATGTGGTCGACGTGTTCGTCGAGCGCCCGGGAAATTCCTTTAATGATGGCCGACGGATGGTGATGCCTGGCCGCTGCGGCTGCCAGGGCGAGCCGTTCAACGCCAAATTCATCGTAATTGCTGTTCACCGCCTCCGTGACGCCGTCGGTGTAAAAAATGACGATATCCCCGTTTTCGAGCGGGATTTCGGCCGTTTCATAGGTTGCCGTCGGAAAGACGCCCAGGATCATGCCAGGGGCCTGCAGCTCCTGGCGATCCCCCTCGCAGGGGATTAATACGGCGGGATTGTGTCCTCCGCTAGCATAACGCAACCGGCTGGATTTCGCATCCCAGATACCCAGGAAAATGGTCACAAACTGGTCGTTGCCGGTATTGTTGATGAGCAGCAGATTGGTTCGCTCCAGGATCCCGGCCGGATCGACCCGGCTCGAGGCCACGGCGCGCACGATGGTGCGCACGACCGCCATGTAGAGGGCGGCTGGGATCCCCTTGTCGGCGACATCGGCCACCACGACGGCAAAACTGCCGTCCCGGAGCGGCACGTAGTCGTAAAAATCCCCACTCACCTGGCGAGCCGACTGCCAGTGATGGGCCAGCTGGCAGCCCGGGACCTTGGGAACCTGCCTGGGCAGCAAACTGGACTGCAGTTTGCGGGCCACTTCCAGCTCCTGCTCGAGCCGATCCCGCTCGGCCGCCTCCTGGTACAGCTGGTGGTTGATGACAGCCGTGGCCGCCTGCTGGGCGATACCAAAAAGGATGTTCAGACGGCGGCCGTGGAACGGTCGCTTACCCGCCTCGCGCTCCCGATTCCGGCCGACGACCATGTAGCCGACCAGGCGACCCTGCGAGCGCAGGGGAATGGTGAAGCCCTGGGGAGCGTTGAGGGTCTGCTGCAGCCAGGCCGGCAGCCGCAGGGCGTAGTGCTCCATGTCCACCGGATGCATTTCCCGCGGCGGCTGCTCCTGCGCCATCTCGAGAATCTCCTCCCTGGTCAGCTCCAGGGTAGCCAGAAGCCCGTGCCCCATCGTGCTGACCCCGTAGCTGGCGCCCGGCCGGAAGGTTTGCGCCTCCTCGTCCCAGACCAGGATCAGGCAGGATTCAACCCCAACCAGCAGCGGCACCAGGCGGACGATCGTCGTGAGAATCTCATTGAGGTCGATCAGGCTGTTCACCGCGTCGGCCACCTGGAGAAGGGCGGTATTGACCCAGGCTTCCTCTTCCTGGGCGGTGCGCAGCTGCTGCCGCTCGACCGCCACCGCCATCTGGCCGGCCATGGTCTGCAGCAGCTCCTGCCGGCGGCCGTCCGGATCGTCGAGCAGCATGCGCCCGCTGCGAATCGGCAGATGCTGCAGCGGGCTGGTAAAAAGCACCCCAACCAGCCGGGCGTCGCTCAGCAGCGGCAGATACGTCAGGCCGTCGAATTCGGCCCCCTCGCGCCCGACCAGCCAGGGAGGAGAATTTTGCGACTGGTAGCCGGTCCGGCCGACGTGGACCGCATCGAGCGCGCCCCAATCCCCGATCCTCCAGCGGCCGGCCATGAACCGCTCCGTGGCCCGGGGGGGCATCCCATAGAGACCACCGGGCAGGTAGCTCTCGTCTTCAGCCTCCCAGATGAGGACGCCGCAGCGCTCGACGCCGGTCAGCACCGGAATCAGGCAGACCATGTTCGAGACCATCGACTCCAATCCATCGCTGCGGCTGATCGTTTCCGCCACCTGCAGCCGGGCAGCCGTCAGCCAGGACTGCTCCAGCTGGCGGGCCACCTGCTGACCTTTCTGGATAGCCAGGGAGATGCTCGAAGCCAGGGTCTCCAGGACCTCGGCTTCCTGGGCGGTGAAGGCTCCGATGCGGTCGTGAAGGACCTCCAGCACCCCCCAGCGCACGCCGCCGATATTCAGGGGCAGCACCTGCGCCGCTTCGACGGCCGCCCAGGTCTCGTCGACGATCGCATTGCCGACCTTCGAGATGAACAGCGGCTCCTCGCGCACATTGTTGGCGACCAGAGTCTCGCCCCGATCGAGGACCGCGCCGATCATCCCCTCGCCCTGTTCAAACTGGGCGCAGCCAAATGCCAGGCGCGGGTCGCTGCTGGCCAGAATGACGACCAGGTTTTTCGGCTGGTAGATCCCATAGATATTGACCTGGTAATAATCAAAGGTGTCCCGGGTCAGCTGCACGACATGGCTGAAGAGCTCGTCGACATCTTCAATGGCGTTGATCTGCCGGGTGATTTCACCGATCAGTTCGATTTGAGCCGCCCGCCGCCGTTCGGCGTTGAAGAGACGGGCGTTGGCCACGGCCGCCGCCGCCTGGTTCGCCAGGATCGTCAGGCGACGTTCGTGCTGCTCGTTGAACTGGTAGGGTCGATCGCTGTGGGCCGCCAGGACCCCGATCACTTCCTGGCCGTGAATGAGGGGGATGAGCAGGATCGAGGCATCGTCGTTGCGATCGTCGAGGTAAATCGGCTCGATCGGCAGGGTCGCTTCCTCGCGGATAAAATCTCGGATGAGCAAGGGGCACTTATTGTCCCGCACCCAGCGCACGAGCCCCCGCCCCTCGCGCAGATCGAGGACCTGCTCCTCCTGTTTTTCCCCCTGCACCAGCAGGACTTTGATCCGGTAGAAATCCCCTTCGAAAAACCCGAGCTGGAAGGTGCGCGTCTCGATGACCTTCTGCGCCTCTTCGACGATGAGGGCGCAGAGGGCGTCGAAATCGAGCTGAGCGGCCACAATCGCCCGGCCGGCCTGGCTCAGCGCCTCCAGCTCCGACACCCGGCGCAGAAGCTCCTGGCGGGATTGGTAGCGGCGCCAGAGCACGAAGATGTTGATCCCGATGAGCAGAATCAACACCGGCAGATAGGTCACCAGGGTGTCGAGTATTTGTTCTAGCTGCCCAGACATGGGATTCAGTTCCCTCGACTGGCGAGGAGAGCAGGGCGCATAGAGATCACACCTTGCGTTTGACCATCACGAGCGTGTTGCCTTCGCGGGCGTCAAAATGAAAGCGGACCTCGTCCATGATCGTCCGCATAAAATGCAGCCCCAGTCCGCCGGCTTGCAGCCGTTCCAGGTCTTCTTCCGTTTTGATTTTGAGTGGCCGATTGAGTTCGGGCTGGTTTTCCGGATCGAAAGATTGGCCGTTATCATGGAGCTCGATCGTCAGGGTGCCGGTTGTCGCCTGGACCTTGACTTCAATTTCACCCTGATTTTCGCCACCATAGGCATGTTCGATGATGTTGGTGCAGGCTTCATCGCAGGCCAGCTGAACCCGGAACTGTTCATCTTCCCCAAACCCGGCGGCCTCAGCCCCGGCCTGAACAAATTCACAGATCGAAGCGATAACGTCATATCGCGCTGGAAAGACGGCGCAATCGTTCATAAACTGTTAAATAGCGCGGCTCTGCAGATCAGAACCGGTTTTAGAAGCTGCCAACCGCCGAGACGGTATCGTCATACGTCTGGAAAATCGCTTCCAGGCCGGCCAGTTTCAGCACTTCGACCATGCGCTGCGAAGGAGAAGCCAGGCGAAGATCTCCCCGATGCTTCTTGCTGGCCCGTAGAGCGGTCACAATGGCCCTTAGGCCGGCACTGCTCATGTAATCGATCCCGGATAGATCCAGGACGATCCGGGTGCGGCCGTTTTCTATCAGCTGGCTGAGGGTCTGGTCAAATTCCGGGGCGTTACTGCTGTCAATCCGGCCAGCGACGGTGACAACATCCACCCGCTTAAGGGGTTTGACTTCAAAAGTGGCCATGTGTGCCATGCTTCAACCTCCTGTTGGACGATAATGGGATGAATTATAGCATAGGCCGATTCAATTCGATAAACCGGGGATGCCGGGGAATTTGAATGAAGTTTTCGCCCTTCCGGGATTAAGCGTTATTATTACCGGCCGGCTCAATATTTACCCCTCCGTGCAATTATGTCTGGTAGCGAAACGGCCGAAAGCCGGCCTGATACCCAAGCACCCTCCCTCAACCGCCTGATCACCATCGGCGTCCTGACCCGGGTTATTACCGATACTGGGGTCCAGATCTTCTTTCCTTTTCTCGGCATCATTGCCGCGGGGATCGGGGTCTCGGACGTCCTGCTCGGCCGGTTGGTCAGTCTGCGGGCCAGCACCGGCCTGCTCTCGCCCGTCTTCGGCATCCTGGCCGACCGCCGCGGCTACCGGCGGGTCATGAGCCTGGGGCTGATGGCGGCCGGTGCCGGCTACCTGCTCATCGCTGCCAGCCAGAGCTGGCCGATTCTGGCTGCCGGCATGTTGATCGCGGGACTGGGAACATTTGCCTTCGTCCCCAATCTGAGCGCGTATCTCAGCGCCCGGCTCCCTTTCCACCGGCGCTCGCGGGGTCTGGGCATTATCGAGTACGCCTGGGCCCTGGCCGGCCTCGTTGGTCTCTCGCTGATGGGCCAGGTAATCGCCGTGACCAGCTGGCGCGTCCCATTCGTCATTCTGGGCGCGGGGCTGGGGCTGGCCGGCCTCTACTATCGGCGGCTCCCCTCAACCGGCGCGCGCCCCGCGGAGAAGGCCGCCGGAAGCAGCGGTTTGGCCCCCTTTTTCGATCTCGGCCAGAACCGGCGCTCGGCCTGGGCAGTGCTCGGGGCCGGGGCTTTTATCGCCATGGCCGGCTTTTCGATTATCCTCACTTATGGAATCTGGCTGCAGAAAGAATACCAGCTCGACGCGGCCGCGCTGGGTCGGGTCGCCTTCATCCTCGGCCTCTGCGATATCACCGGCAGCGGTCTCGTCAGTCTCTACGGCGACCGCCTCGGCAAGCGGCGCAGCGTGCTGATCGGGGCCTTTTTGACCCTGGCCGGCCTGCTGGCCCTGCCGCCGCTCAATCTCAGCCTGTTCTGGGCGGTGACCGGCCTCTTCCTGGCCCGCGGCGCTTTTGAATTCACAATCGTCAGCAACGCCGTCCTCCTGAGCGAGCAGGTGCCGGCGCAGCGGGGAAAGGTGATGACCCTGGGCACGGCCAGCACTCTTCTCGGCTCGACCATCGTGGGCTTCACGGCCGTGCCGCTCTTTGAAACCTTTGGCATCCGCGGGGTGAGCTTCGGCGCGGCCGCGGCCATTCTCGCCGCTTACCTGCTCATCGCCCTCCTCGGCCGGGAATCCGGATAGCTATTTCCAAATCCGGCCAGCCGGCTTTCTCCCCTTTCGACTCTCAGTTAAAATCCAGTGACGCGTCTGATCTCGTTCCCAGGCGCCGGTTCGAACCTGGAAATAATCCCCGTGAGGTGATGATGTCCCGACTCCGCCGAATTCTCCTTTACGGCGCCGGCCTCCTGCTGACGGCCGCGCTGGCCGCGCTGATTACCGGCCGCTACCAGCTGCGCGCCCCCTACCCGCAAACCAGCGGGACAATCTCCCTGCCCGGCCTGGAGGCTCCGGTTACCGTCTACCGGGATGCCGAAGGGATTCCCCACATCTACGCCGAAAGTGAGCGCGATCTCTTTTTCGCCCAGGGGTACATCCACGCCCAAGATCGCTTCTGGCAGATGGAGTTCTGGCGCCACGTCGGCCAGGGGCGGGTCAGCGAAATCGTCGGCGAGGCCGGCCTGGACAGCGACCGGTTCATCCGCACGGTCGGCTGGAACCGCATCGGCGAGGAAACGGTCACCTACTACCGGGAAGAAGCCCCCGCCTTCTATGCCGTTCTCGAGGCTTACAGCGCCGGGGTCAATGCCTATCTCGAACAGAACCCCACCCGATTTTCCATCAACCACACCATCCTGGCGCTGGTCAACGAGCCCTGGGAAATCGAACCGTGGACCCCGCTGAACACCGTCACCTGGGGAATCGCTATGTCGCACGATCTGAGCGGCAACTACAAAGACGAGCTGCGCGAGGCGCGGCTGCACCAGGTTCTTTCAGAGGAGCAGATCGCGGCCGTCATGCCCGATTATCCGGCCGACCGGCCGGTGATCGTGCCGGGTGATTCGTCCGCGAACCGCCCGGCCGCCGCCGGCCGGATCGATACCGGCATCGACTGGACCGCAGCCGCCGGCCGGCTGATCGGCCGGGAGCCGGCCCGGGGTTTCATCGTCGGACGAGATGGCATGGTCGGCAGCAACAACTGGGTCATCGGCGGCGCGCATACCCCGACCGGTCTTCCCTTCCTGGCCAACGATCCCCACCTGGGCATCCAGATGCCGTCAATCTGGTACCAGATCGGCCTCCACGCCCCCGGATTCAACGTGATGGGCTTTTCCTTTGCCGGAGTCCCCGGAGTGATCGTCGGTCACAATGACGCCATGGCCTGGGGAGTGACCAACGTCGGGCCGGATGTGCAGGATCTGTTCATTGAAAAAATCAACCCGGCCGATCCCAACCAGTATGAATTTCAGGGAGAATGGCGGGATATGGCCGTCCTCCAGGAGACGATCAAAGTCAACGGCGGTGACGACATCATCCTCACCGTACGGGAAACTCACCACGGCCCGATCATAAGCGAAGTCCTCGAGCAGGAGCAGGTGCTGGCCATGCAGTGGACCGCGCTGCGCCCCTCCCGGGTGCTCGAGGCGGTGGTCCTGCTGAACCAGGCGGCCGATTACCGGCAGTTCCGCCATGCCCTCAGCTTCTGGGATGTTCCGGGACAAAATTTTGTCTACGGCGACGTCGAGGGAAACATCGCCTACCAGTCGACCGGCCGGGTGCCGATTCGGGTCAGCGGTGACGGCCGCCGTCCCGTACCCGGCTGGACCGGTGAGCACGAATGGACCGGCTTCATCCCCTTCGAAGACATGCCGGCCGTCCTCAATCCGGCCGATGGCATCATCGTCACGGCCAACAACGCCGTCGTCGATGCCGGCTATCCCTATTTCATCTCGCACAGCTGGGCGACCGGCGACCGGGCCCAACGCATTCTGGATCTCATCGAGGAAAGGCTGGCGGCGGATGGGGAAGTGACGCTGGAAGCGATCGGCGAAATCCAGGCGGACAGCCGCTCGCTGATGGCCGAGGTCTTTGTCCCGCTGCTCCTGGACCTGCCGGACGACGATCCGCGGGTGGCCGAGGCGCAGGTCCTGCTGGGCGATTGGGATTTCCAGCTGCGCCGGAGCAGCGCGGCCGCCGCCATATACGAATTGACTTATGTCAACTTATTGAACCGCACGGTCGGCGATGACCTCGGCGAAGAGCTGGCCGAAGACGTGGCCGAACACCGCGCCTACAGCCGCCTTTTCATGCGTCACCTGGCCGCCCGGCCGGAAGATCCCTGGTGGGATGACCATGCCACGCCCGACGTCGAAAACCGGGATGCCCTGCTGCGGCAGGCGCTGATCGCGGCCGTCGACTGGCTCCGTGAAAACCACGGAGCGGACCCGCAGGACTGGCGCTGGGGAGCGGTGCACCAGGCGACCTTCCGCAGCGCCCCGCTCGGCCAGAGCGGCATCGGCCCGGTCGAAAGCCTCGTCAACCGCGGTCCATTCCCGGCCGACGGCGGTGAGGATATCGTCAACGCCATGGGCTGGACCTGGAGCGAACCGGCCGTCGTCGACTGGCATCCCTCGATGCGCATGATCGTCGATCTGGCCGATTTCGACCGCAGCCTGGCCATCATCCCGACCGGCCAGAGCGGCCATCCGGGCCATCCCTGGTATGACAACATGATCGAGCGCTACCTCGACGGCCGCTTCCACGGCTGGCCTTATTCGCGGGCGGCCGTAACGGCCGCCGCGGTCGAAATGCTTGTCCTCGAGCCGGTGCAAAAGTAATTTTATGTCAATAATCAAACCGGACTTTGGACAGGGCGTCCGCGACGTGGCTCCCTTCCTGCTGGGCGCCCTCCCCTTCGGCCTGATCGCCGGAGTGGCCGCGGTCGACGTCGGCTATTCGGCCGGGCTGGCCATCGCCAATTCGACCCTTGTCCTGGCCGGCACCTCGCAGCTGGCCGCCTTCCAGCTCCTGAAAATCGGGGCCACCGTGCTGACGATCTGGATTACCACCATTTTTGTCAATATCCGCATGATGATGTACAGCCTGACCCTCGCCCCCCATTTTCGCCGGCTCTCCCGCTCGTGGCGCATGCTCCTGGCCTTCATGCTGACCGATCAGGCTTTCGCCTTCAGCCTGCTCCGCTTTCAAAACGAGCCGGAGCTGACCCTCGAGCGCAAAACATCCTACTACCTGGGCATCGCCACGCCGGTGACGGTCGTCTGGATCGGGGCGACGGCCGCCGGCGCGCTGCTCGGCGCCCGCATTCCCGAGAGCTGGTCGCTCGACTTCGCCATCCCGCTCGCCTTTCTGGCGCTGATCATCCCCCACATCAAGGATCACGCGACGGCCGCCGCCGGCTCCCTGGCGGCCGCCCTGGCCGTCATCCTCATCGATCTGCCGTTCAACCTGGGGCTGATCGCGGCCATCCTGGCCGGTATGGCCGCCGGCCGGCTGCTGGAGCCGGCCACCCGGTCCGAGGAGGTCGGGCTTTGAACCAGACACGTCTCCTGATCATCATGCTGGGCATGGCGGTCATCACCTACGCCATCCGCCTCTCCTTTTTCTTTCTTCAGGATCGGGTTCGGATCCCCACCGGCTTTCAGCAGGCACTGCGCTTCGCCCCGGCCGCGGTGCTGATGGGACTGGTCGCCCCCTCGATTTTGTTTCGGGATGGAATTCTGGCCCTGAACTGGGGGAACGAACGGCTCCTGGCGGCCGTCCTGGCCGGGTTGATCGCCTGGCGCACCGGGAATATCCTGCTGACAATCGCCGGCGGCATGGTCGCCCTCTGGCTGCTGCAGGCGGTGCTCTGACCGGCCGCCGGGGCCGGCTCAATTTTTGCGGTGGGTCATCAGGGCCAGCAGGGCGATCACCACGATCGCCAGGACCAGAAAGACGAGGATCGATCCGGCGCCGTTCGTAAACACCTGCCGGGCCACCGCTTCCAACCGCTCGCCGGGGGCCTCAACCGCGTCGCCGGGGGCCACCGCCACTGTCGGCAGCAGGGGGGCGGCAGACCGAGCGGCCGGTTCGGAGCCTGTTTCGAAGGCCACCTCCCCGCCGCCCGTCTGGACCATGAGGAACTCGACGATCAGCTCCAGCTGGACGGCCGACAGCCGCTCGCCATAGTTGGGCGGCATGATATTGGGCAGGCATGGCCCGTTCGGGCAGGCCTCCGCCAGGGTCTCGTTCGGGAAAAGGATCGACCGCCGGATCGCCTCCCTCGCGGCGAGCCCACCGGCGCCGCCGCCCGCGGTGCGGCCGATCTGGCTCAGATCGGGACCGACCTTACCGTGGCTGCCGAGATCGCCGATGACGTGGCAGGCGGTACAGCCGGCATTGAGCAGCAGGGTAGCTGCATCCTCCCCTTCAATGGTGACCACGAGGGGAACGGCTGGCTTCGCGCCGGGGATGGCCGTCGGTCGGGGAGTGCGGGTCGGCGCCGGCGTGGTCTGGGTGGACGGCCGGCCCCCCACCACCGGCTCCGCCCGCAGCACCGCGGCACAGGGGCTTCCCTCCGGGCCGGGCTCCGGCATGCACCACCACGGCTCCCCCTTCCGGGTTTTTAAGACGGGGACGACCCAGAGCACCAGGTTGTCCCGCGAGGCCCGTTCGCGGCCGAGCCATTGGCGGGGAGGCTGGAAGCTGTTGGCCGGCCCGGTGATGATCGGGTTATCCCCTTCCTGCTCTCGAAACTGGAGCAAAAAAAAGCGGGCCTCATCCTCCCCGAACGGGTCCTCGGAGAGGTAGCGCCAGGAATAGCTTACCCCTTCGTCGAAGGTCACCAGCTTCACCCCATCCGGCGCGGAATCCAGCCCGGGCTGGAAGACGAACTCCAGCTCCTCGACCGCCTCGACCCAGCGGCTCTCCTGCCAGACCCAGGCCTGGTCATCCTCCGGCCCATTCAGGTCGAGATCGATGCGCCAGAACGGCTGGTAGATCGACAGATCATCACAGCCGGGGCCGAAAGAAATCGTGCGCGCCTCGAACGCGCCGTCGGCAAAAAAAGCCATGCTCTGCTCATACCGGTAGCAGCAGATGCAGTTCGGCCAGCGCAGAACCTCGGTGAAGATCTGGCGCACGGCAAAGCCGCCGTCGATTTCATCCACAATCGTGTCGAAATAGGGAGGCACGGAGCCGGAGTGGCCGATTTCATCCCGGTAGCCGCCCGGCCAGCTCGGATACCAGACCTCGACCTGGCCGACCTTGGCACTGCGGAAGATCGGTTTCCCCTCGAAAGAGGCATTGGTAAACTCGAGACCATCGTGAGCGGTCATCTGCCAGCAGACCGACCAGCCAGAATCCTCCTGGCAGCCGTCGGTAAAAGCCGCCGCGCGGGGGGCGAGATCCCGGAAGGGGCGGGCCGGCCGGCCG
>JBFFZG010000055.1:0-19667 GCA_041568735.1 Promineifilaceae bacterium (SeqCode) | reverse complement strand
CACCTCGCCGCTCTGCCGCCGGCGGCGGCCGAGAAAGCCTGCCGCCCGCTCGTGGCTTTCCCGGGCCAGCAGCAGCGTCAGGCCGAAAACCACCAGCAGATTGGTCATGAGAAAAAAGGTGAACTCCTCGAGCGGCAGCCCACCGCCGACGAAGATCCCCAGGGTCTGTGCCGGGCTGATCTGCCAGGTTCCCGCCTGAATGGCCACGGCGTCGGCCGCGGCCAGGTAGAGGGTGGGGGGGACGATTCCCCAGAAAAGGAGCCGCCGGTGGCGCCAGAGGATATCGGCGCCAAAGGCCAGCTGGATCAGCACCGGCACCAGCGCCCAGGAGAGGATTAGGGTCAGGTAGCGGCCAGGGGCCCAGCCGGAAAAGAGGACGATCGTCGAAACAGTCCAGATCCCCGCAGCTGCGGCAACGGCGACCGGCCGCACCGCCCCTCCGGCCGTCCGTGGGCGCGTGGTAGCTCGGCCGGGAAGCCGTCCCATCAGCCACAGGACGTAGAAGCCGGTCAGCAGCGTCTGCAGGACGAAAAAAGTATATTCCTCGAGCGGTACGTAGCCCAGGGTGATCCCGGTCACGAGCGCCGGGTCATACCACCAGACCCCGCTGGCCACCAGGTAGTTATCCCACGGCGTGGTGTAGACAACCGCCACGCCGACCAGGCCGGCCAGGACCCGCAGCGGCGGCCAGCCGTCGAACGGCGCCGGGGAGCGCTTCAGGATCTGGCGATCGAACAGAACCAGCCCCCCGAAGATCAGCAGGGGGGGCAAAACATAGCGGGCCAGGAATCCGAAATACGTCACGTCGATCTCACTTATTCAGGGTGACCGCAGTCTAGCGGGCCGATCTATATGTTGCGTAAAATGCCGCCAGATCCGTCAAATTAATTCCCTGAGGGAAATTCTTTACAAGCCGATCTTTTTTGGTAAAATACGCGACTTCAACCTGCGAGGTTACCCGGACATGGCCGTTCCAAACGGCCTCGTGTCATGTTTAACCCGGTGGCCTGGCCCAATTTTAGGGATTTCAAATTTTAAAATAGGATTGCTGCCAGAATGCTGGCTGAATTGGGGTTCCTGACTCTCGAAGGGGAACGCCAGGAGCTGCGTCTGGCTCGCAAACGAGGTCTACAGCGGAGTAACCATTTCCCTCTTAAAAAGAATTGGAAGCACTCCTCGATGAGGTAAAACAATGGTAAAGAAGCCCTATTTATTGACCCGCGATGGTCTGGAACGACTGACCGCTGAACTGAATCAGCTGCGCACGGAGGGCCGGGAGCGGCTGGCTGAGCGGCTGCACCAGGCGCTCGAAGACGGCCAGGATGATGATTTTATCGACAATGCCGAGCTGGAAGCCGCCCGTCACGAACAATCCTTTCTCGAGGGGCGCATCCAGGAGCTGGAGACGATTCTCAGCAACTACGAGCTGATCGGCAATGCCGCCGTTGACAAGTCCAAAGTCGGCATCGGCGCTCGCATTACGGTAAAAGAATTAGGCGAAGAGGAAGAAGAGACTTATTTTCTGGTCGGCCCGGCCGAAGCCGATCCGGTCGAAGGGCGTATTTCCAACGAAAGCCCACTCGGCCGGTCGCTGCTGGGGCGGAAAATCGGTGATACCGTGACCGTGCAGGCGCCGCGCGGGTCGATCGATTTTAAGGTCGTCAAAATCGAATATTGAAATCCCCTGGATGAACGGGCACACGGCCTTCCTCTCGAGAGAGAGGAAGGCCGTTTTTTTTATCAGATTTCGGAAAGAGGGGGCGAGCTACTCGAGGTAGATGATGTAATCGCCGACCCGGAGCGGATTATCCGCCTCCCAGATGATTCCTTCGTGCGGCGGCAGCCGCCGGTTGTTCAGATAGGTGCCGTTGGTGCTGTTGAGGTCGGTCACCACGATGGTTTCATCCGCCTGGAGCTCGATGCGGCAGTGCTTTTTGGAGAT
Source organism: Promineifilaceae bacterium (SeqCode) (assembly GCA_041568735.1). GTDB lineage: Bacteria > Chloroflexota > Anaerolineae > Promineifilales > Promineifilaceae > WTJY01. The sequence continues at coordinate 17,725 of JBFFZG010000055.1, read as the reverse complement.
GCGGGTGTTGCTGAGAACCATGTCGCAGTCCGGCAGCCGGCCGATGAGCAGCGGCCGGGCCATGATGGGCACCCGGCTCGGCGTACCCCCTTCGCAGACGAGGGTATAGATTTCCTGAACCATCGTCGGTTCGATTTCATCTTTTAGCGGGGTCGTATCGTTTTTCCGGGGGCCCTGATACTGGAGCATCAGCTCGAATGCGCCCAGGACGATCGGATTTTCATCTCGCCAGAGGGTTCGCTCCTGCGGCGGCAGCCGCTCCGCTCCGATAAAGGTCCCATTCGTGCTGTTCAGATCCCGCACCCAGACGCGCCCGCCTTCGACGGTGACGGCGCAGTGCTGTTTTGAAACGAACCGATCGGGGCTTTCGAGAACGATATTGACTTCCTTGGCCCGGCCGACGACCAGCTTTTCCCCTTCAATCAGGGGCGGGTAGACCCGGGTGATGTTCCCTTTGTAGGCGACGACAATACAGTAGGGCAGCGGCTTGCTGACCTCGCGGGTTGTGTCGCGCATGCGCGAGAGCAGGTCGGTTTCTTTGAGTTTGCTCGTCAGGTGGATTTCGCTCTGGATCCGGTCGACGATTCGGGAAGTATGGGTGTCGAGAATGGTGCTGTCCGGCAGAAATTCAGCCAGGTGGGCTTTGACTTCGGCTGCATTTTCCGGCCGGTTGTCGATCTCGGGCGCCATCAGCCGCCGGACCAGCAGATTGAGCTGCATCGGCAGATCGGGCACGTGAGCCCGGGGTGGCACGAAGCTGCCGCCGGCGTGAAAGCGAACCGCATCGAACAGATCCCGAATCGGATAGGGCCGCTGGCCGGTCAGCGTCTCGTAGAGCATCACCCCCAGGGCATATAAATCGCTGCGATGGTCCAGAGGTTTTCCCATACACTGCTCCGGAGACATATAAGCCGGCGTGCCCAGGGTGGTTCCGTCCAGGGTGTTGGTCAGACTGTCCTCGGCGATTTTTACCAGGCCGAAATCGGTTACCTTGGCGGTGTAAGGCTGTTCCGGCAGATTGCTTTCGGTCAGCAGGATGTTGTCCGGCTTGAGGTCCCGGTGCAGGACCCCATGTTCGTGGGCGAATGACAGGACATCGGCAATCTGGGTAAAAATCTGGGCGGTATCCCGCAGGCGCAGCCCCCCCTGCTCGGTCAGGAGCTTGCGCAGGGTCGGTCCCTCGACGTAGTCCATCATCAGGTAGTAGCTGTCGCCGAATTCCCCGAAATTGATGACGTTGACGATATTGGGATGGTTGAGGCGTGAAGCGGTCCGGGCTTCCTGGAGAAAGCGTTCGAAGGAATCGGCCCGATTGACAAGCTCCGGTTTGAGCAGCTTAATCGCCGCGTAGCGCTGGAGCTGGGGGTGAAAGGCGCGGTAGACAATGCCCATGCTCCCTTCACCGATGCAGGCTTCAATTTCAAAATTATTGATCTTCTTGCCGATAGAATCTTCTACGCGCAACATAGTCCCTTTTTTCAATGGATTCGGTTGGCTGCCAGCAGGCGGTGGGCAGGGGAAGGTGTCGGCCGTCGATCAGGCCTGGGAGGATTGTTCTCGTTGGCGCACGGCCCGAGGGTTTTCGACGGCCGCCGGCTGGCCATTATCCGGACCGTCGTCGAGCAAGATGCCTCCCTCCGGCGCCACGTCTGCCGGGTCGTAGGCCAGGTCCCCCCCCCACGGCTCGAGACCGAACATGCGGGCGCGCAGGTAGGCGCCAATGACCCCCGCCGTCCCGATAAGGGGAACGATGAGCAGGGCGACGAGAATGCCGCCGATGGCCAGGGCGCCCATGACAGCCAGGAAGACGAGGCCGGGGTGCATCCGCAGGTTTTGCCCGAGGATGCGCGGGCGCAGCCAGATGTTTTCGATCGATTGAATCGCGACATAGATACCCAGTACCAGAATCATATACCAGGTATTTGTCATTGGTAAATAGTCAGGAGGTCCTTGAAACCAGGCCACCAGGGTGGCGATGACCATGGCCACGGCCGGACCAACGGAGGGGATGACGTCGAGAATGCCGGCGATCAAACCGAGGACGACCGCCCCCTGCAGCCCGACGACGGCCGAACCCACCCCACTGAGGATGCCAATGATCAGCATGAGCAGGATCTGCCCCCAGAGATAGGCCTGCCAGGTGTCTTTAATCTCCCCGTAGATGCGGCGAACATCACTCCGGTAGTCGGGCGGGGCGATATTGATCAGCCACTCCCGCAGCCGGTGCCAGTCCTGGAGGAGGTAGAAGGTCGTCACCAGGATAATCAGGATCCAGACGAGATTCCGGCTGGCCGCGCTCAGGACGCGGAAAACCTGATCGGCCCCCAGGCCGGTCGTAAACTGGTTCTGCAGCGTGACAAAAGCTCCCTCGATATTGATGTCGAGGCCGATGCGGTCGATTTCCGTGGTGATGGTCGTCTGGAGGGCGTTGAGGATCCCTTCAAATTCGCGGGCCAGGGTCTGCCCCTGGGCGATGGCCACCGGGGCCAGAAAGAAAATGGCCAGGCCGATAATCGAAATCAGGAGGATGTAGACGAGTGTCACCACCAGGGTGCGGGGGAGTTTGGAGACACTGTTGACATAATTTATCGGTGGGTTCAGGACGTAGGCCAGCAGGGCGGAAATGACCAGCGGCCCAATGAGATCGCCGATCGCCCAGACAAACCAGAGCAGAAAGCCCAGGGTCAGGAAAAAAACGATATAGCGTGTCGTTCGACTCCAGTGATTGGTCATATGCTGCAAACCGGCATCAACAGTCTGAAATATTTTACGAAAAAAAGCGCAGCTGGTCGTGCGAACGGCCGCCGCCGGTGCTCCGTCCAGATGCCCTTTATTATAATAGACCCGGCTTTCATTTCCGGTTTCCCTTTTGAGGATAGTAACCCAATGCGGCGAGTCTGGTTCTGCCAGGCAGGAAATTGCTCATGTTTGCCTTCACTCCCTCAGGCTCAACCAGGCGACCGTCGAAAAACCGATCAGGCAGAACGACAGCAGAAATACCGGTCCGAAGATGCCGGCCGTCAGGGCCAGGACCAGGCCGGCCGCGCCATAGGCGGCCAGGGCCAGCTCGACCAGGACAATCCAATCAAACGGCAGCCGGTAGCCGTCGAAGCGACGGGCCAGCCCGCGATCCGGCCGGCCGGCGCCTTTCGGGGTGCGGATAAACGGGTGGGGGCGGCGCAGGAGGATTTCAAACATGGCCCGGGTAATCGACGGACCGAGCCCCAGCGTGATGATCAGGAGGGTCGGCAGGTGGCGCAGCCGGCGCCGCCAGTCGGGATAGACGAGCTGCTGGCTGATGATAAACAGGAGCGGCTGGCCGAGTCCCAGCAGGCTGAAGAACATCAACCTGGACGTCAGCGGATAGCCCAGCGCCAGCAGCGGGATCTGGAGCAGGATCAGTGTCAGGAGCAGGGGATGGGCGAGATAGCCGGACATGGCGATCAGGGCGTAGAGGCGGGCCAGGAGAGTGTGCTGGCGGTCGCCGAGGATGGCCGGGCCGAATTTTATCAGGCATTGGAGCGACCCCTTGGCCCAGCGGGCCTGCTGATTTTTGTAGGCCGAAATGCTCGTCGGCAGCTCGCCCGGCGTGACCACATCCGGCAAAAATTGGAAATCCCAGCCGTTCAGGATCGCCCGGGTGCTGAGACAGAGATCCTCACAGACCGTGTCGTCCCGCCAGCCGCCGGCATCTTCGATGCAGCGGCGGCGCCAGACACCGGCCGTGCCGTTGAATTTGGGATAAAAATCCGCCCGGTGTCGCACTGTCTGCTCGATAATGAAATGCTTGTCCATGGCGATCGCCTGGGCGGCCGTCAGCGCAGAGTGACCGTCATTGAGGTGTCCCCAGCGGGTCTGGACCATGCCCAGATTGGGATCCTGGACAAACAAGGGGATGGTTTGTTTTAGAAATTCCGGTGGGGGCTGAAAGTCGGCGTCAAAAATGGCCAGGAAATCTCCTTCGGCCTCGGTCAGCCCCGCTTCGAGGGCGCCGGCCTTGTAGCCGGCCCGCTGACGGCGGTGGAGCAGGTCGATCCGAAAACCTCGCCCGCGCATCTGTTCGACCATGACGGACGCCAGGCTGGTGGTTTCGTCCGTCGAATCGTCGAGGACCTGGATCTGGAGCCGCTCACGCGGGTAATCCAGGGCGGCGGCGGCATCGACGAGACGGCGAATGACGTAGCGCTCGTTGAAGACCGGGAGCTGCACGGTTACCCGAGGCCAGGCGCCGGCGGCCGGTTCCGGGGCGGCCGGACGCGGATCCGCCCGATGGCGCCAGAAATACCAGAGCGTGACATAGCCGAGCAGGCCGAAAATTCCCAGCCCGGAAAGCGCGAGCACGTAAACGGTCACCAAAAGCGTTGTCATAGAAAATCTGGGATAACGGCGGCCGGGTAATTCAGGCGTCCCTCGCATCCTGGTTTCGGGCGGCCAGCCGCTTGAACTGTTTGTTGAACTGGCTGCGCGGAAGCAGGATGCGGCGTCCGCACCCGAGGCAGACGAGCCCGATGTCGACGCCGAGCCGCACCACGCGCCAGCTGGTGCTGCCGCACGGGTGCTTTTTGCGCAGTTCCACGATATCCCCGATTTCCAGGGCTGGGATCGCCTTTTCCATCTGATGCTTCCGCCTCTTGGCCTTCGCTACGGGCGATTATAACCGGATCAACGGCCGCCGTCAGGTGGCATCAATCTGTTATTAAGGGGGGCGGTCCCACTGTTAAAAACAGGGTGGAGGGGTGTGCCCCCGGGGGGTGATGCAGTTATAATGCCTCCATCGAATCGGGTTCAACTGGAGAGAAGCCCCGATCGAACACTCCTACCTGGAAGTGCGGCCGGCCGGCGGCGCTTTCACGTTTAAACGAACCAGGAAAGCAACATGGGAATATTTCCTCTTTTCATGCGAGACGGCCAGTTCGACATCAGCGGATACCTGTCGTTCTTGCTCGTGGCTTTTTTCGCCTTCGCCTATCACGAATTCGCCCACGCGCTGGCGGCCGATCGCCTGGGAGATGATACCCCCCGCCTGGCCGGCCGGATGACCCTGAATCCCTTTCCCCATATCGATCGGCTTGGCTTTATCCTGCTGGCGCTGTTGGGATTTGGTTGGGCGACGACGCCGGTGAATCCGTCCCGCTTGAAGGGGAATCCGCGCCAGTCGTACGCCCTCGTGGCGGCCGCCGGTCCGCTGGCCAATCTGCTGATGGCCGGCCTGTTTGCCCTCCTGGTGCGGATGTCGGTTAACTTTCCCGGTGCCGTACCGGGCTGGATTCCCCAGCTCTTCTGGATCGGGGTCTGGCTGAACTGCTTTCTGTTCGCCTTTAATTTACTGCCCGTGCCGCCGCTCGACGGCTTTTCGATCTTACTGGGAATTCTGCCGTCGGAGATAGCCTACCGCCTCGCGCCGCTCAGGCAGTATGGTTTCATCATCTTCATGGTGATCTTTTTTCTGCTGCCGATGATCAACATCCAGGTTTTCGGCACGATCTTCCAGCAGGCATTCCGGCTGGCTGGCTTGATGGCGGGGATTTCCCCGTTTTAGCCATGCGGCCGCTTTATCGGGCCAGGCAGTTCTGGCAGGGGCTGACGGCCGCTCCACTGAGTGCGGAAGCGAGACAGCTTGTCGAACGCATCCTTTCGCCCGCCGAACAGCAGGGGTTTGACCGGCTGGCTCCTGTGGATCAGTGGCACAGCTACCAGGTGCTGCGGCTCCTGCAGCGGCACGGACACGATGAACCGGCTCTTCTCAAAGCGGCCCTGCTGCACGATATCGGCAAAACCCGGGCGCCGCTCTCCCTGCTCGATCGGACAGTGGCCGTTCTGGGGCGGCTGCTCATTCCCGGCCGGGCGGCCGCCTGGGAGAAGCGCTCGCTGGAAGCCGCCACCCGCTGGCAGCGCCCCTTTGTCATCCACCGCCGCCACCCGGAGTGGAGCGCGGAGATGCTGGCCGCAGCCGGATCCGACGAGCGGACGATTGACCTGGTCCGCCGCCACCAGGATCGACCGGCCGGCACTGGTGAAAACGACCGCCTGCTGGCGCTCCTGCAGTGGGCTGACGATCAGAATTGACAGAAAACCGATTTTCCGGCTTAATCGTTTAATACCTTCAAATAAATAACACCCCATGAACCGGCGGACTGATTAGATTTTTAGAACGGTTGGCCGGCCCTAAGCGAAAGCACAATTCAAGAGATTATGAAAGTCAACACCATTTCCATCATTGGTCTCCAGCGCACCGGCTGCTCGATCGCCCTGGCCATCAAGAAAAAACTCCCCGATCTGACGATACTCGGCTACGATTGGGACCGGGATTTTGTTCGCCAGGCCAAAGAGATTGGGGCCATCGACAAGAGCAGCCTGAGTATGGTCAATGTCGCGGCCGATGGGGATATCGTCATCCTGGCGGCCGGCTTCAACGAAAGCAAAAAAACGATCAAAGCGATCGGGTCCCATCTGCAGAGCCACGCCGTTCTGCTCGATCTGAGCCCGCTGAAACGGCCGGTGCAAAAATGGGTCGACGAATTTGTCACAAACGGCCACTACGTCCCCATTTACCCGATCATGAATGTTGGCCTTATGACCGATATGCGCATCGGCCCTGAGGCGGCCAATCCGGATCTCTTCCGGGACAGCGTGATCTGCCTCATGCCGTCCCCGAAGGTCGATGAGGCGGCCGTGCAGACGGCTGAACAGATCGGCAAAATCCTCGGGGCTGAGTCGTTTTACGTCGACATCGACGAGTTCGACATTTACATCCAGGCCCTCGAAACCGTCCCCAGCCTGCTGAGCAGTGCCCTTTTCCAGGCGCTGAACAGCACCACCGGCTGGCAGGATATGCAGCGGATGGCCGGCCAAACATTCGCCATCGCCACCAACCAGTTCGCCAGCGCCGAAGACCTGGCGGCCATGGCCTTTCAGGACAAGGGATCGACGCTGCACTGGATCGACGCCACGGTCGATTATCTCCAGGAGATGCGCCGCTGGGTTCAGTCAGGCGACCGGGAGACGCTGGCCGCCCTGCTGACGGAGATGAGCATTCAGCGGGATCAATGGCTGCGGGACCGGTTGGAAAATAATTGGCACGAGGGCACCGCGCCAAGATTCGAAAATCCGGGCATCATGCAGCAGCTTTTCGGCTCCTTCGGGGCGAGACGCTTCGGGCGGGACGACGACAAATAAGCGAGTGCCGATGTCGATCCACGTCCTGATGATCGCGCCGACCTCGTTTTTCAGCGATTACGGGGGGCACATTCGCATCCTGGAGGAAGCCTTTGCCCTCCAGGCACTGGGGCACCGAATCACCATCGTCACCTATTATAAAGGGCGAGATATCCCCGGATTGGATATCCGCCGCACCGCTCCGCTCCCTTATCACGCCAACTACGAAGTCGGATCTTCCCGCCACAAGCTGGTGTTCGATCTCTACCTGACCGTAAGGGCGCTGCGCGTGGCCCTGAGAGAGCGGCCGGATCTCGTCCACGGCCACATGCACGAAGGGACCTTGATCGGCTGGTTTCTTTCCCGCCTCCTGCGCATCCCGCTGGTTTTTGATTTTCAGGGGGGGCTGACGGCGGAGATGATCGACCACAAATTCATGCGCCCCGGTGGGAAGACCTTCCACTTCTTTCGCGCCATGGAGCGATTTATCGACCACCGACCGCAGGCCATCCTGACCAGCTCGAAGCAGGTTCAGTCCCACCTCGAGTCGGATTTCCAGGTGCCATCCGAGCGGATCGTGCCGCTGCCCGACTGCGTCGACCTCGACCGGTTCAACCCGGACCGGTTTACGCCGGCCCAGAAACGGGGGATGCGGACCGCACTCGGCATTCCCGAAGATGTCTGCCTGGTCGTCTATCTCGGCCTGCTGACTGAGTATCAGGGGATTCCCCACATCCTGCAGGCGGCCGCCCAGCTAAAAACGAAAAATGAGGGGCGGCCGGTGCACTTTCTCATGATGGGCTTCCCCAACCTGCCCACCTACCGGCAGATGGCGTTCGACCTCGACGTGGCCGACCGGGTGCTGTTCCCCGGCAAAATTCCCTACGACGATGCCCCACTCTACCTCTCGCTGGGCGATATCGCCGTCACGGCCAAGATGTCGGCCACCGAAGGCAGCGGAAAACTGCTGAACTACATGGCTCTCGGTCTGCCAGTTGTCGCCTACGATACGCCGGTCCACCGCGAGTATCTCGGGGAGTTTGGCGAATATGTCCCTGTCGGGGATGTGGCCGGGCTGGCCGGGGCGATCGAGGGGCTGGCCGGGGATCCGGCGCGGCGAGGCCGGCTCGGCCGGGCGCTGGCTGAACGAACGGCCGCCTGCTTCACCTGGCCGGCCGCCGCCCGCCAGATCGAAACCCTCTACGAGCGGCTTCTGGCCCGTTAGGGGCCGTTTTGCCGCATCTTTCACACCGCCGGCCGCCGCCTTTTTATATAATACACCCGCTGCACGACGCCTTTTAGCCCCAAGCCACCCACTCGCCGGCCGTCTGGCGGCGCCTGCGCCCTGTTTCCATTAGAAACAGGTACAAACCCGGTCGATCCGGGCGAAAACGAGGGAGCCGGGTTTGACGCGGTCCCGCGGATCTTGTATCATATTCTTTCGCTATCATGGTTTATTTTTCGATAAGATTGACATTTTAGTAACTTGGTCGATGCAAAGGTGCAGCAGGATGTTGCGCCTTTTCTGTGTTTCCGACATTCTTTCACACCCCAGCCCGTTCAGGTGAGCTGCCTCATAAGGGAAAGCAAATCAACTTTTTTCTTAAAAAATCGTGGTTTGCCCTGTCTGCCGCATTCGAAACTGTTGAAGCAGGCAACTCAGGCTGTGAAAAGCTGATCGCGTTTGCATTTTGAGGAGCAGGTCAAAAAAATGACGGTTATGATCCACAAAAACTTTGCCAAAGCTGTAGGCACGCTGGAACTGCCCAAACTCATCGATGTGCAGTTAAACTCCTTTGAACAATTCAAAACGGAGAGCCTGTCTGAGCTGTTTGAAGAGCTGTCGCCGATCGAAAGCTACACCGGCGATCTCAAACTGTACTTTCCGTGCCGGCTGCCGGAAGTCGAAGGGTTTGACCTGAAATACTGGTTTGGGGAGCCGAAATACGACGTCGACGAGTGCGTCGAGAGAGACATGAGCTTTGCCGCTCCGCTCTACGTGAAAGTGCTCCTCTATCGGGCTGATCTCGACCAGCCGATCGTCCAGGATATTTTCATGGGGGATTTTCCCCTGATGACCGAAGCCGGGACCTTCATTATTAACGGCACCGAACGGGTCGTCGTCAGCCAGCTCATTCGCTCCCCCGGCGCCTATTTCGAAGCCGACATCGAAAAGACGACCGGCCGTCCGCTCGCCATGGCCAAGCTGATCCCCGATCGCGGCGCCTGGATGGAGTTCGAGACCCGCAAGACTGACTACCTCACGATCAAATTTAACCGGAAGCGGACCGTGCCCGCCACCCTGTTCCTGCGCGCCATGGCGGCCGTAGACGACGGGCTGGGCAACCAGCTGATCAAAGAGGGGACCGATGAAGAAATCATGGCCCTCTTTGAGGACATCGATACGCACGGCGAGCATCTCTACATCCCCGGCACCATCGAGCAGGAGCCGCCCTACGATCCGGACCGGCCGGCCCGCGAGCAGGCGCTGATCGAATTTTACAAACGCATGCGTCCTGGAGATCCGCCGACGCTGGACAACGCCAGCCAGTACCTGTTCGAGCAGCTCTACGATGCTCGCCGCTACGACCTGGCCCGCGTTGGCCGCTACAAATTAAACAAGCGGCTGGCCCTGCAGAACGAAATTCCGGCTGAACACCGGACGATCACCCAGTACGACATCGTTCACATGCTGCGCCACATGATCCGCATCAACAACGGCATGGCTCAGCCGGATGACATCGATCATCTGGGAAACCGGCGGGTCAAGACCGTCGGCGAGCTGCTGCAGGCCAAGCTGCGGGTCGGGCTGCGCCGGATGGAACGGGTGGTCAAGGAGCGGATGTCGATCCGCGACTCCGAGAATGTGACCCCGGTCTCTCTCATCAATATCCGGCCGGTGGTGGCGGCCGTGCGCGAGTTTTTCGGCAGCTCTCAGCTGAGCCAGTTCATGGAACAGGCCAACCCGCTGGCCGAGCTGACCCACAAGCGCACCCTGTCGGCGCTCGGTCCCGGCGGCCTGCGCCGCGAGCGGGCCGGCTTCGAAGTACGCGACGTCCACCACAGCCACTACGGCCGCATCTGCCCGATTGAAACGCCGGAAGGACCGAATATCGGCCTGATCGGCCGCCTGGCCACCTACGCCCGCGTTAACCGCTACGGCTTCATCGAGACGCCGTACCGGCGGGTGCGCAATTCGTTCGCCGGCGACGACAAGGAGATGATCGGCCACGACGCTTTCGACAACGTCGTCGATCCCAACACCGGTGAAGTCCTGGCGGAGCGCGCGCAGACGATCACCAAGAAAATTTACGAGGCGATCAAAAAGGCCGGCCTGGAGACAGTCCAGGTCGTGCCGTACGTCACCGACGAGATCATCTACATGTCGGCCGACGAAGAAGACCGCTACAGCATCGCGCAGGGGAACAGCCGGTTGGATGACCGGATGCAGTTCGTCGAGCGGCGTATCGCCGCCCGGCGGAACCAGCAGTTCATCTTCACCAATATTCTGCGCATCGACTATATCGACGTCGCTCCGCGCCAGATCGTGGGGGTTTCGGCCTCCCTGATTCCCTTCCTCGAGCACGATGACGCCAACCGGGCGCTGATGGGGTCGAACATGCAGCGGCAGGCGGTGCCGCTCCTCCAGCCGGACGTGCCGATTGTCAGCACCGGCATGGAGCAGCAGGCCGCCCGCAACTCAGGCCAGGTCATCATGGCCGACGAAGACGGCGAGGTCATCAGCGTCACCGGCGATAAGATCACCGTCGTCGGCGAGAACGGGCCGCGCACCTACAACCTGCGCAAGTACGCCCGCTCAAACCAGAGCACCTGTATCGATCAGCGGCCGCTGGTCGTCAAGGGGCAGCGGGTGGAAAAGCGGGATGTGCTGGCCGACAGCTACTCCACCCGCTCAGGCGAACTGGCCCTGGGCCAGGACGTCGTCATCGCCTTCCTCTCCTGGGAGGGGGGCAACTTCGAAGACGCTATCCTGGTCAGCGAGCAGCTGGTGCGCGATGACAAATACACCTCCGTGCACATCGAAAAGCACGAGGTCGAAGCGCGCGACACGAAGCTGGGTCCGGAAGAAATCACCTACGACATTCCGAATGTGAGCGAAGATGCGCTGAAGGACCTCGACGAGCGGGGAATTATCCGCATCGGCGCCGATGTCAATGAAAACGATATTCTCGTCGGGAAGATCACGCCGAAGGGTGAAAAAGAGCTGAGCCCGGAAGAAAAGCTGCTGCGCGCCATCTTTGGCGACAAAGCACGGGAAGTCAAGGACTCCTCCCTGCGTCTGCCGCACGGCGCCCGCGGCAAGGTGGTTGACGTCCAGGTCTTCGACCGGCAGCAGGACCGCGACCTGCCGGCCGGGGTGGAAACGATGGTTCGGGTCAGCGTGGCCCAGCGGCGGAAGCTTTCCGTCGGGGACAAGATGGCCGGCCGCCATGGCAACAAGGGGGTCATTTCCAAGGTCGTTCCGATCGAGGATATGCCCTTCCTGGGCAACGGGCAGCCGGTTGATATCATCCTGAACCCGATGGGGGTCCCCGGCCGCATGAACCTCGGTCAGGTGCTCGAAACCCATCTGGGATGGGCCGCGAACCGGCTGAAATTCCGGGCGATTACCCCGGTCTTTGACGGGGCAAAAGAAGACCAGATCATGGCCGAGCTGGCTCGCGCCTGGCTGGCCGAACGGGCCAGCATGGTCGTCAGCGAATGGACCTGGGATTGGCTGGCCGAGATCGAATACGACACGGAGAGCCTGGAAAACGACCAGGAAGCCCGCTACCTGTTCCTGTCCGCCTGGCTGGGGGATCTCGGCTATGATGTCGACCGGCTGCGCACCGATGCGCGCTACTCGACCATGGCGGTGACCCGGGAATGGCTGCGGACCCGCGAATACGATCCCGACCTGATCCTGCCTTTCGAGGACGATGGGGTCGACCAGCTGGCTTCGCATACGACCGCCAGCGATATGGAAGCGATTCGCGCCGCCAACCGGGAATGGTACCTGATCATGTTCGAAGAGCACGGGGACAGCATACCGGAAGACCTCAAGGTCGACCCGGCCAAGCTCGACGTCCACGATCTGGTCGAAAAAGCGGCCGAGCTCAGCTTCCACCTGATGATTCCAGCGCCCGGCACCGGCAAGGAGATTTTGTTCGACGGCAAGACCGGCGAGCGCTTCGCCCAGTCGGTCACGGTCGGCATCATGCACGTGTTGAAGCTGGCCCATCTGGTCGAAGACAAGGCCCATGCCCGGTCGACCGGTCCTTACTCCCTGGTCACCCAGCAGCCGCTCGGTGGAAAGGCCCAGTTCGGCGGCCAGCGCTTCGGTGAAATGGAAGTGTGGGCGTTGGAGGCCTACGGCGCCGCCCATACACTGCAGGAAATGCTTACCGTGAAATCGGACGACGTTCAGGGTCGGGTGAAAACCTACGAATCGATCGTTAAGAACGAACCGATCGAAGAGCCCGGCATTCCGGCGTCGTTCCGGGTGCTCGTGAAGGAGCTGCAGAGCCTCGGCCTGGCCGTGGAGGCGGTGACGGAGAAAGGGGAAATCATTCGCTTCGGCAAAGAGGACGACAAGAAGACCCGCCAGCAGCCTTATATCGGTACGGGGCTGATGGACCTGGCCCGCAACTCCCGGCGCTGATCGACCGGGGGGCCGAATGAGCCGATGATAACAGCAGGAGACCCCGAGCAATCGGGGTCTTTTTTTTGCCCGGCCGCGGCTCCCGCATCGAGCTGGCACCCACGTGATTGGAACCGCCCACTGCTAACATCTGCCGGCGGTTTGTCGAGGGAATCGGGGAAAATTCTCCAGAATAATAGAAATTCATTAAATGCGCTGGAGAATTGGCGGCTCCGGTGGAAAAACCGCCCCGCCCCGGTTGACTTATGGATGGGGGGCTGGTAAAATTTTCTTTCGACCTTGATAATTTCGGTCCCGGTGCCTGCCGGGAATTGAATAACTCAATAGCAATGGAGGCCACTTGAGTTCACACTTTCAAGTGGCCTCCATTGGTGAGTAAAATCCACTTTACCCTCCTGCCAAAATCGACGACATGGTGTATATGGCGTCTGGCGGGTGGTGTGGAAAATCCATTCAATTGCTGTTTTAAAATAGGCTTTTTCCAGAGAGTAAGTGCTTAGCGCCCTCTAGTGCTGAAGGTGATTCTGGAACCGGCCGTAAGGAGATAAGGCGTGCCAACGATTAATCAGTTAGTTCGCAAAGGGCGTCAGGCCTCGCACAAGAAGAGCAAGGCGCCCGCACTACAGTGGACGTTCAATACATTTAAACAGCGTCGCTTCCGCCAGCCTAAAGGAGCGCCCCAGAAGCGTGGGGTTTGCACCAAGGTCAGCACGATGACCCCGAAGAAGCCGAACTCGGCTCTGCGGAAAATTGCGCGTGTCCGCCTGACCAACGGCATCGAAGTGACGGCGTACATCGGCGGGGAAGGCCACAACCTGCAGGACCACTCCGTCGTGTTGATTCGCGGTGGTCGGGTGAAGGACCTGCCCGGCGTGCGCTATCACATCGTGCGTGGCGCCCTGGATACGGCCGGCGTCAACAGCCGGCAGCAAGGCCGTTCGAAGTACGGCACCAAGCGGCCTAAGAAATAAGGCGGAGGTTTCCCATGCCCAGAAGATTTCGTCCCGAAAAACGTGTTCCCGAGCCAGATCTGCGCTGCAACAGCGTCAGCGTCTCGATGTTCATCAACCGCCTGATGAAAGACGGCAAGAAGAGCCTGGCCACCCGCGTGCTCTACCAGAGCTTTGACCTGGTTGAGGAGCGGACCAAACGGTCGGCGCTAGAGGTTTTTGAAGAGGCGATGAACAACGTGAAGCCTCAGGTAGAAGTCAAGCCCCGCCGGGTTGGCGGGTCGACCTACCAGGTCCCCATGCCGGTTGATTCGCGCCGCCAGCTGACCCTGGCGATGCGCTGGATTCTGGCGGCGGCGCGCGGCCGCGGCGGCCGGTCGATGTCCGAGAAGCTGGCGGCCGAGTTTATGGATGCCGCCCGCGGGCAGGGCGCGGCCGTTAAGCGCCGGGATGACACCCACCGCATGGCCGATGCCAACCGCGCATTCGCCCACTACCGCTTCTAAATTTGCCAGGAAAGCAGGCTGGGATTGCCGCCTCATCGTGGACGATGAGCGATCTGGACAGCCGGTGAACTGCGAAAAATGATATGAAAGACCGTTACCCATTAGAAAAAGTACGCAATATCGGCATCATCGCCCATATTGACGCTGGGAAAACAACGACTACCGAGCGGATCCTGTACTACACCGGCCTGATTCACAGGATGGGTGAAGTGCATGACGGCGCTGCCACTATGGACCACATGGTTCAGGAGCAGGAGCGCGGGATCACGATTACCTCGGCGGCCACCACCACCTTCTGGATGGACAACCAGGTCAATATCATCGATACCCCCGGTCACATCGACTTTACGGCCGAGGTTCAGCGCTCCCTGCGCGTGCTGGACGGCGGGGTGGTCGTCTTTGATGCTGTCGCCGGCGTCGAGCCCCAGTCGGAAACTGTCTGGCGGCAGGCGGATGAATACAGCGTCCCCCGGATTTGTTTCGTCAACAAGATGGACCGGACCGGGGCCAACTTCAACCGGACGATGGACATGATCCGCGATCGGCTGCGGGCCGTGCCCCTGCCGATCCAGCTGCCGATCGGTTTGGAAGACACCTACCGCGGCATCGTCGACCTGATCACCCTCCAGGCCAAGGTCTGGGATTCGGGTGACCTGGGGGCGAAGGCGGAGCTGATTGACATTCCGGACGACATGAAGGCCGATGTCGAGCGAGCCCGCGAAGAAATGATCGAGACGGTCGTCGAGCTCGAAGAAGAGCTGATGATCCGTTATCTCGACGGGGATGAAATTTCCGTCGACGAAATTCGGGCCGCCATCCGCAAAGGGACGATTGCCGGCGCGTTCACCCCGGTGCTGTGCGGCACGGCGCTGCGCAACAAGGGGGTCCAGCCGGTGCTCGATGCGATCGTCTATTATCTGCCGTCCCCGCTGGATGTACCGCCTGTCAAGGGGATTAATCCCGACACCGACGAGGAAGTGCTGCGCCACGCGGATGATAGTGATCCGCTCGCGGCACTGATCTTCAAAATCGTCACCGACCCGTATGTCGGCCGGCTGTCTTACTTCCGCGTCTATTCCGGCGTGCTCGAAACCGGGCAGAAGCTGTTGAATCCGATCAAGCAGAAGACGGAGCGGATCGGCGTCGTGGTGCGTATGTTCGCCAACCGCCGGGAGAACCTGGATAAGGTCCAGGCGGGCGACATCGCAGCCGTCCTCGGACTGAAGCACACCTTCACTGGCGACACCCTGTGCGACCCGGACCATCCGGTGACCCTCGAGGCGATCAACTTCCCGGAACCGGTTATCTCGGTCTCCATCGAGCCCAAGACGACCAAGGACCAGGACAAGATGGGCATCGCCCTCAAGGCGCTCGCCGAAGAGGATCCGACTTTCCGGATCATTGCCGACCAGCAGACCGGCCAGACCGTCCTCTACGGGATGGGCGAGCTTCATTTAGAGGTGCTGGTCGACCGGATGCTGCGCGAGTTCAAAGTCGGCGCCAACATCGGCCGGCCGCGGGTCGCCTACCGGGAAACGATTACCCGGGCGGTCGAAAAAGCCGAGGGGCGTTTCGTGCGCCAGAGCGGCGGCCGCGGTCAGTACGGCCACGCCATCGTTCGCCTCGAACCACTGGAACCCGGCGCCGGCTACATTTTTGAAAACGGGATTACCCAGGGGACCATTCCCAAGGAATTTATCAAGCCGATCGAGGATGGAATTCGCGAGGCGATGAGCAGTGGTGTGCTGGCCGGCTATCCGGTTGTCGACATCAAGGCCACCCTCTACGACGGCTCCTTCCACGAGGTCGACTCGTCCGAAATGGCTTTCAAGATCGCCGGCTCAATGGCCCTGAAAGAAGGGGTTCAGCGCGGGGGTCCGGTTCTCCTGGAACCGATCATGCGGGTTGAGGTGGTCACGCCGGAGGATTACACCGGCGATGTCATCGGCAACCTCTCGGCCAGCCGGGGCATGATCGAAGGCATCGAAATGCGCACTGACGGCCTGCAAGCGATCAAATGCCGGGTACCGCTGGCCGAAATGTTCGGTTATGCGACCCGCCTGCGGTCGATGACCCAGGGCCGGGGCACGTTTACCATGGAATTTGAGCATTACGCGCCGCTTTCGGCTGATATGGCTTCTCAAATCATGAAGGAAAAGGCCATTGCGTAATATGGGGCCCGGCCGGCTCCGCGCCGGCAGCTCCATCTTTCTTGAGATGAATCAAAGCTAGGACGTGAGAAAGTAAAGGAATAACGAAATGGGTAAAGAGAAATTTGTACGCGAGAAACCGCACTGCAACATCGGGACGATCGGCCACGTAGACCACGGGAAGACGACCCTGACGGCGGCGATCACGAAGACGCTGTCGATGAAGGGGCTGGCCGATTTTTCAGCGTTTGATCAGATCGACAACGCGCCGGAAGAGAAGGCGCGGGGGATCACGATTGCGATTTCGCACGTGGAATACGAGACGGAGAACCGGCACTACGCGCATGTGGACTGTCCGGGGCACCGGGACTACATCAAGAACATGATCACGGGGGCGGCGCAGATGGACGGGGCGATTTTGGTGGTGAGTGCGCCCGATGGCCCGATGCCGCAGACGCGGGAGCACGTGCTGCTGGCGCGGCAGGTGGAAGTGCCGGCGATGGTGGTCTTTCTGAACAAGGTCGACATGATGGACGACGAGGAGCTGCTGGAGCTGGTGGAGCTGGAGCTGCGGGAGCTGCTGGACAGCTACGAGTTTCCGGGGGACGAGACGCCGATTGTGCGCGGGAGTGCGCTGCAGGCGTTGGAAGGGCCGAGTGATCTGGCGGACCCGGTGTACGGGCCGATTTTGGAGCTGCTGCGGGTGGTGGATGAGTACATTCCGCAGCCGGAGCGGGCGGTGGACCAGCCGTTTCTGATGCCGGTGGAAGACGTTTTTTCGATCCAGGGGCGGGGGACGGTGGTAACCGGGCGTGTGGAGCGCGGCGTGCTGACAGCGGGCCAGGAAGTGGACGTGGTGGGGTTGACCGAGGCCATCCGGAAGGTGACGGTGACGAGCATGGAGATGTTCCACAAGATCCTGGACCGGGTGGAAGCGGGGGACAACGCCGGGCTGCTGCTGCGGGGTGTGAAGCGAGAGGAGATCGAGCGGGGGCAGGTGCTGGCCAAGGTAGGTTCGATTACGCCGCACACGAAGTTTATGTGCGAGGTGTACGTGCTGAAGAAGGACGAGGGAGGACGGCACAAGCCGTTTTTCAACGGGTACCGGCCGCAGTTTTACATTCGGACGATGGACGTGACGGGGATGGTGAATCTGCCGGAGGGTGTGGAGATGGTCATGCCGGGGGACAATGTGAACCTGGAAGTGACGCTGATCACGCCGGTGGCGCTGGAAGAGGGGAGCCGCTTCGCGATTCGCGAAGGTGGGCTGACCGTCGGCGCCGGGGTCATCACCAAGATCCT
>JBFFZG010000054.1:0-19971 GCA_041568735.1 Promineifilaceae bacterium (SeqCode) | reverse complement strand
CCAGCAGGGTGCTGGGCACCTCGGGCCGCCCGCCGGCCCGGCCGATCACCTGCAGCCGCTGGTCGCTCAGCACGGAAACGATGCCGATTGCCGCCTTCCGCAGCGAGTGGTGCAGCGTACGGGCGGTATTTTGCACGCGATCCTCCACCGTCACACTCGAGGCCACCGCCTGGGTTACGTTGAACATGGTTCGCAGCTCGGCGACATTTTCTTTCGATTCGCGCAGGGAGGCGGCATTGCTGAACCCCAGGGAGGCCTGGTTGGCCACGGCCCGCAGCAGGAGTTTTTGATTGGGGGTGAAGCCATCGGCCTGTTCTGAAAAGAGAACGAGAAGGCCGATCGGCCGATTTTCCTGGACAAAGGGGGCAAATATGGCCTGCCGGGCCAGGATCTCACCAGTGCCAATGGACGAGACCAGCGCGGCGAAGCGGGGGTCTTCCTGTCCCATGATCATCGTGTCCCCCTGCCTGGCCAGCTGGAGAAGGGCGTCGTTGACCTCGATCGCATCGGCCGATTGGACCGGGTCGATTCCCTTTTCCCGCCGAAGGAGGATGTCGAGGCGGCCGCCGGCAAGCGTACCGATGGCGAAGTAATCATGTGGAATCAGCAGGCGCAAATCCTGGAAGATAAATTCGGCGATTTCACCCGGTTCGAGGGTGCTGGCAATGCGAGCCCCGATCTGGTTGACAGCGACCAGCTCCTGGGCGCGGGTCAGAGCCTCGTCAAAGAGATCCATATTCTCGTAAGTGACCGTGAACTGCTCGGTGGCCGTCCAGGCGAACCGCTGCTGGGCCTGGCTGAACACCCAGAGGGGGTCGAACGCGTCGAGGATGATGAAGCCGATCAGCTCGAGCTGGCTGTAGGCGGGAATCACCAGCGATTGAGCGGCTCCGGAGGCTTCGACGATCGGCTCGAAGTGAGAATCGGCCACGGCCGCCGACTGCCGGTCGAGGATGAAGGCCGTGCGGGATCGTTTAAAGGTATGCAGAATGCCGTCCTGGCCGGTGAGCAGGGCCAGATCGAGCGGCGGGGCCGGCTGGTTGCTGGCCAGCAGCTGCAGGCCGGCCTGGTCTTTGCCAATGAGGTAAATGCGGCAGCGGTCGACCCGGGTATAGTCGACAATTTCGCGGACGGTGATCTGGCCGACATCTTCCTGGGTCATCGCCTGGCTCAGGGCTTTGCTGAGGCCGTAAAGGGCGCTTGTTTCGCGGAGCAGATCCCGGTTGGTCAGCGCGGTGCCGGCCTGCGCGCAGAGTCCTTCCAGGGCGGTCGTGACCTCGAGGAGGGACGACGGAGGGGCGGCGCCGGCCAGAAGAAGCGTCCCGAGCCACTCTTTTTGATGCAGAATGGGCATCAGGATCACCGTCTGGTCGGGATATTCAGCCAGCCAGGAGCGGAGGGCGGGGTCGATCGCCCCGTCCGCGGCCGGGGATTCGAGCAGACAGGTCGATTGGAGGCGCGCCGCGGCCTGTTCGGCCGGCGTCCAGCCGGCGCCGTCCCGGTCCGCCGGTTCGCTCTCGGGCTCGACGGCGCCGGTGCCTGGCCAGTTCTCCGTGGGGAGTCCCACAGAAGGTGGGGCGATCAGGCGAACGGCGTTGAAAACACCGCTGTTATCGGCGAAATCAACCAGCGCCCGGTAAATCGCCGCCTTTGTTTCGGCCTCGATCAGCTGTTTCTCAGCGCGATTGAGCTGGGCCGAAAGGGTCAGCCGGCTTTCCAGCTGTTGAAAGAGATCGCTGTTGTCGAGGGCGATGGCGATCTGGTCGCCCATCGTCTGGAGTACGCGGATCAAGTCGCTGGTAAAGGCGTCCGGCTCCCGGCTCAGGGCAGAGATGGCCCCGAGGACGCGACCCCGGGCGCGCAGGGGCAGCGCGGCTTCGGAGCGCAGGGCGAACTCGGGATGATCCTGCAGCCAGGTGCCACCGCCGGCCAGCTCCCGGCGAACCTCGGGCCGGCCATTCTCAATGGCCTTATAGACCGGACCCAGGGACCCGGTTCTGCCCGATTCCAATTCCGCCGCCAGGGACGGGCCGGCCGCGGCCGAGGAGGCGCTCAGGACCAGCCGGTCGGTCGCAGGTTCGAATAAAAACAAACCGACCCCATCCAGGGCAAAACGGGAGGTCATCAGGTGGATGGCTTTTTCCAGAAGCGCTTTCTGGTCGAGCACATCGCCCAATTCGGCGGCCAGCTCGGCCGCCGTCTGCAGGTGCAGGCTCAATTTTTCCTGCTCGCGCACCCGCTTTCGGGTTTCGAGGAGAAGCTGGTTGATTTCCAGGGCCGTTCCGGCCTGGCGGGTGATTCGCTCGGCGAGGGCTTGCTCGGCCGGAGTCCACTGGCCGGCACCCGGATCGATCATGATCGACCCGACTGGCCGGCCGCGCATCATGAGCGGCAGGACGATTTCCTCTTCCCCGGCCCTGGGATCTCCGGCCTGGGTCGGATCGACGAATTCAAGTTCAATGCCGGCTGCCACCGGAGGTGCGATCTCGGTATCTTCAATGGCCGCGGCTGCCAGGGTGTGCGCTGGCCGTCCGGTGGCCGCCGCGTGCCGCCCAGTGAGCGCTTCCATCCCCCGGCCGATCAGCTGCGCGAGCCGTCCCAGGGCCCCTTCATACGGGTTGCCTCGCAGGGTCTTTCCATTCGACAGGGTGCCGAGGAGCCCGCGTACCCGGCCGCCCCAGGCGACGGAAACCAGGGTTTCCCAGCCGGCCGGGGGCAGGGTCAGGTCGTGGCGGAGCGCGGCGGCGGCTTCGGCTCCAGAGATGTGGTGAATTCCCGGTTCGACCAGGGCGGCAGCCCAGGGGCCGTAAGCGTGTTCGCGGCGCTGCCCGACCGGCCGGGTGGTCGCCCGGCCGCCGGCGGAAAAGCGAATCACCCATCCGCCATCCTCGAGCTCCAGGAAATAGGCGGCTTCGACGGGAAAGTTGTCCAGCAGCCAGCTGGCGGCGGCCGCCAGCAGCTGGTCCGCAGAAGCGGCCTGCAGGATTACTGGCGCCAGGTCGAGCAGCCCGGCCGAAAGCAGGGCGCGGCACTCTTCGGCCTCCTCGCGGTGCTGCCGCTGCCAGGTGGCGGCAACCCAATCCCCGGCCAGCCGGAGATATTCGCGATCCTCTGCGGTCAACGTTTGCGGGGCCAGGGTCCGGATCTCCACCGCGCCGGCGATCGCCCCGCCATGCGTCAGGGGCATCAACAAAGGGGCATTGACCTCAAGGGTTGGAGGCGGCTCTGGCAGGGATAGGCCCAGAAGCACCTGGCCGAGGGGTGTGTTGGGGTTGACCGGATTGGCGGTTTGTTTCTGCCGGAGCCAGCCGGCGTTTTCGCCGGCGGCCGCCAACATGTCGATGGCGGATCCGTCCTCGTGGAGTTGATAGATCACCACCTCGCAGGGATGGAAAAATGCGGCGAAGGCCGAAGCGGCCCAGTTCAGGGTGCCGGCCGGTGCATCCCGATCCGCCTGAAGCAACTGCAGCAGGCGGAGACCGCGGTGGTCGATCCGGGCGCCTTTATCTGGTAAGGCCGGCCGCTCCCCGGCCGGCGGGGCCGGCTCTGTGCGTTTAAACCAGCTTCGCGCCTGGTTGAGGATTGGCAAGCGCTTTTGCGAAGGCATTATTAATCGTGAGCGGAGGGTTGGCGAGGGTCGAAAAGGCGAATCCGCACCCGCCGGCTGCCGAGCGTCTGGCCGAGTTTAGCGGCCGTGGTTCGGGCGATGGCTTCAGCATCCAGGCTGCGGAAAAGGGCCTTGGTCGCGTTGTCGATCTGCTGGCCGTCCCGGATCCAGCGATCCAGCGCGTCTTCTTTTTCTCGGGCGCGGAGATGGCCTCGGGCGGCGGCCAGAAAGAGCCGGCCGATCCCTTCGTCAGAACGGGACCAGGGGGCCGCGTTGATCCGGCGTGTCAGGCAAAAAAAGCCCGGCGTGGACTCGCCGAGCGCCAGCGGAAAGCCCAGGAGGCGCAGGTCGCCAAACGTTCCGACCGCCAGGGGATGGCCGGAGGGGAAGTCATTGCGGAAGGCGACCGCCGCAGCTACCAGTTCGTCCGGGGTCAGGCCGGCCGCGGCGACCGGCAGCGCCGATCCGAAGTCGCCGCTCTCGCCTTGAAAGAGCAGAGTGGCCTCCGCTTGAAGTAGCTTTTGCCCTTCAGCGGCCAGCGCCTGCAGGGTATTGTTCCAATTGGACTGGCCCGCGACGCCGGCCAGCGCCTGTTCCATGTGATCGATCCGCGACTCCCAATCGCCCTCGGCTGTTTCTCTCGCCTCCAGTTCGCGGTTTAAGGCGATCTGTTCCTCCTGCAGACGGGTGAGCGTCCGGGTGAGGCGGTTCTGATTTTCCTGGGAAGCTTCCAGCCGGGCGGCCAGCGCCTGGGCACCGGCCTGGAGGGGAGCGTACACAATTTCGGCGAGAAAAATGGCCATCCCGAGAAGCAGAGAAAGGGGAACGGCGGCGATCAGCGAATCCGCGGCTACCGCCCAGAGGCTCAGGATGACGAGCAGGGCGTAGGGGCGGGCCGTCTGGGGGGAGAGGAGAAGCGCGAGAAAGAGATAGGCGGTGATCGTCAGCGAAGAAAAATCACGGGCCAGATCGGGCCAGAAAAAGCCTGCCGTGGCCCAGATGAGCATGCCGCTGCGGAAGAGGAGATGAACCCCGCGCAGGTCCCCATCTGCCTGGTGAATGAGATAACCAGCTGTCAGGCTGATCAGCGCCCCGCAGAACAGAGCGACCAGGGCGAACCACTGGAGGACGCTCATACCGCTGTGCCGGCTGAAGGCAAGCGTGGTGAAAAATATCGTCCACTCGACGGCGGCAGTCAGAATAAGCAGGTCACTGCGCGTGGTCTTCCCTGCCGCCATGTGTGTGGAGGCTGTCAATTTCATCATAAATGAGGGGGGTCCTCCCGGCCGCCGGACGCCGGGAGGACTGGCAAATTGAGATCAGCTCAGCTCCCAGATCGATTCGCCGGCCAGGATCTGGCGAATCTGTTCCGGGAAACGATCGGCATCCAGTGGTTTGGAGAGGAACCCGTCAAAACCGGCCTGGCGCGCCCGATGCATTTCTTCGGCGCTGCCCTGGGCGGTTACGACGACGACCCGTGTATGACTCAGGTGGGGATCCTGACGGATCTGTTCGAGCGCCTCATAGCCATCTTCGTGCGGCAGCCGGAGATCCATCAAGACCAGGTCGACCCGCGGCATAGTGTGGGCAAAATCAACCACCCCCCAGCCCGTCGTCTTCCACTCGCAGTTCTGGACGCCCATGAAGGCCAGCAGCCTGGCGATCAGCACGAAGTTGGGCACGTTGTCCTCGACGACGAGGACATAGGCCTCTTCCGGTTTTACCGGCGGGATGGCGTGTTCTTCGATCTTGTCTTGGGTCTTGGCCATAGTATTCCCTGAATGATGTCGTTGATTGAACAGGTTCCCTTATAATCTGGCGGGAATCCTGGCGATAAAACGATTCAGCTGCTCCGGAAAGCGATCGACGTCGATGGGCTTCTGAATGTATCCGTTACAGCCGGCCGAAAGTGATTTTTCCTGGTCTTTTTTCATCGCATGTGCGGTGACGGCGATAATCGGCGTCTGGCTGTGCCGCGGGTGCTGCCGGATGATCTCCGTGACGCTGAAGCCATCCAGATGCGGCATCCCGATATCCATTAAGATCAGGTCGGGGCTGGTTTCGTCCAGCAGCGACAGCCCGGAAGCCCCATCGACGGCCGTCACGACCTCAAATCCATGCGCCTGCAGCAGTTTTTTGATAAGTTTACGATTATCGGCGTTATCTTCGATGTAGAGAACAACCGGTTGAGCCTGATC
Source organism: Promineifilaceae bacterium (SeqCode) (assembly GCA_041568735.1). Classification (GTDB taxonomy): domain Bacteria; phylum Chloroflexota; class Anaerolineae; order Promineifilales; family Promineifilaceae; genus WTJY01. The sequence goes on along the minus strand of JBFFZG010000054.1, from coordinate 14,166 downwards.
GGAAAAGTGCATAGGTTTGTCGGTCATATTTGGTCTCACTGCCGTTCACGAACAACAAGTTCATCATAACGTAGGGAAAAATCGTTGTCAGTCTCTTTTCCCGGTTTTTTCACCACTTTTTATTGACATAACTAGAAATAACATAGGTAATTTGTCAGGGTTGCAGCATGCATAAAACACTGGCCATGAAGGTTCTGGAGGGGAAATCGGTGGCCTATGAAGCGGTCACCTATCCCGCCGATGAGCGGGATGCGGTTGTCGTGGCCGGCCATCTTGGCGTGGCGCCGGCCGTGGTTTTCAAGACGCTGGTTGTCAACCGCCCGCCAGCCAAACCGCTGCTGGTGATGATTCCAGCCGACCGGCAGCTCGACCTGAAGAAGCTGGCCCGGGTGACCGGGGACAAAAAATTGAAGATGGCGACCCATGCCGAAGCAGAGGCGCTGACCCAGCTGAAGGTTGGCGGCATTTCGCCGCTGGCCCTGCTCAATCGGGGGTTCGTCATTTACATCGATGCGACTGCCGCGGATCATCCTTTCATTTTCATCAGCGCCGGTGAAAAGGGAATCAATCTGAAGGTCCCGGTACCGGCTGTAGTCAGGCTGCTGGGCGCTCGTTCGGCCGACGTGACCGAAGGCGCCGCCGGCTGACGGCATTGATCAGGTGGGTTCGGGGGGGTGTCGCGCCGACTCACACCATCTTCTGGATGGTCTGCACGAATTCCGGAAAATCGAAGGGCTTGGGGAGAAAGACGGCGTCGACTGCTTCGAGATCTGTTCTGGCCGGAGTCGGCCAGGCGCTCACCAGGATCATCGGCCGCGTTTCTCCGCGGCGGCGCAGTTCGACCGCCAGGTCGAGTCCGGTGATACCGGGCAGGCGAATATCGAAAATCAGGATCGAAGCTTCTTTGAAATTGGGAGAGTCGAGCTGCTCGAGCAGCTGTTCCGCGCTGAGAAAAGCCGGTTTCACTTCGATGCCGAACAGGCGCAGGCCGCTGGCCAGGAGCCGGGCGATATTGGGCTCATCTTCGACGTAGAGGACCCGGATCTGTTTTTCTTCGATCGTCATCATGCGGGTATTGTACCCCCCCGCGTGGCTCTGTCTGTAGCCCGTAAGTCATACCGTTCAATGGTGGCGGGCCAGCAGGAAATTAGTGAGTTCGAGCAGGGCCGCGGCGGCCGGACCGGCCGGGGCCGCGCTTTCAAAGGCGGCCAGCGCCCGGGCTGTGTAAGCGGCGGCGGTCTCCGCCGCCTGCTCCCGCGCCCCGCAGGCTTCGAGGGCGGCGATGGCTTCGCGAATGAATTCCTGGCCGGCGGGCTCCCCGGCAAACAGGCGGCGCAGCGCTTCACTTTTTTCCAGTCCAAAGAGAACCGGCAGCGTCTTTTTTCGGGTTTCGAGGTCGCTGGTGGCCGACTTGCCGATGGCCGCCTCATCTCCCCAGATGCCGAGGATGTCGTCCTGGACCTGGAAGGCCAGCCCCAGGTTCAAGCCGAATTGCGCATAGTCATTAACAACAGACGAATCCCGACCGGCGATACGGCTGCCCAGATCGGCACAGAGGCTCAGAAGTACCGAGGTTTTGCCAGTGATCATCGCGAGATACTCGTCCACCGGAACCGACGCCCGCCCTTCGAACTGCATATCGGCATGCTGCCCTTCGGTCAGCTGCAGGCAGGTCTCGTCGAAGCGTTCGGCCGCCCGCAGCACGATTTCCGCCGCCACCCCGCGCCGGGAAAGGCGCTGCAGCGCGATATGGGCCAGGGCAAACATGGCGTCCCCGGCGTTGATGGCCAGGGGAACACCCCAGATCTCCCAGAGCGTGCGCCGGCCGCGCCGGGTCGGGCTGCGATCCTCGATGTCGTCGTGGATCAGGGAGAAATTGTGGAGCAGCTCGACGGCCGCGGCAGCCGGAACCGCCTGCCGCCAATCCCCACCGGCCGCCTGGCAGACGAGGAGTACCAGCAGGGGGCGAATCTGTTTGCCGGGGTTGGACTCACACGGCGCGAACGATTCATCGAGCCAGCCCATGTGAACCTGCATCATCCCGTATAAATGGGATTTTGGCGGGAAAATGTCGGCCGCCAGGACCACTTTCATTTCCTCGTTGACGGCCGCCAGCATCGGCCCGGCCAACGCCTTCAACTGGTTGCGTTCGTTCATCGGAGTCTGCATGATTTCAAAGATTTAAAGGGGTATCAAAAGAAGAATAGAGGGGGGTGCGGGCCAGCGCGGCCAGGTCCGGGGCGCCTGAGCAGCCCATGGCCACGCGGAGCTCTTCCGTGACGGCTGCCGCCAGTTCGACCACGCCTTCGGTTCCCTCGCGGACGGCCGCTTTTAAAAATTCACCGGCCATTCCCCCGAGCGTGGCGCCGAGGGCGATGCATTTAGCGATGTCGATCCCGGTCCGAAGGCCGCCGCTGGCGATGATGGGAATCGTCGGTGAGGCCTGCCGGCAGTAGCGAATCGCATAGGCGGTTGGAATCCCCCAGTCGATAAACGCGCCGGCCACCCGCCGGTGCCGCCGGGTTGGGGCCCGGTGCATTTCTACCTGGCTCCAGGAGGTTCCGCCGGCCCCGGCCACGTCGATGGTGGCAATCCCGGCCGCCACGAGCCGGCGGGCTGTCCCCGGCGAGATGCCCCAGCCCACTTCCTTGGCGATCACCGGGACGGGAAGCGCCCGGCAGACGGCCTCGATCTTCGCCAGCAGGCCGGCGAAATTGCGATCTCCTTCCGGCTGGACCGCCTCTTGCAGCACATTCAGGTGGAGGATGAGGGCATCCGCTTCACAGAAATCAATCGCCCGCTGGAGCTGGGGCAGACCAAATCCGTAATTGAGCTGCACCGCCCCGATGTTGGCAAAAATGAGGGTGTTTGGAGCGTAGGTCCGCACCCGGAAGCTGGCGGCCAGGGACTCATCTTCGATTGCCGCCCGCTGAGAGCCCAGCCCCATGGCCATGCCGGCCGTTTCGGCCGCGGTGGCCAGGATCCGATTGATCTCAGTGGCCCGCTCCGTGCCCCCCGTCATCGACGAAATGAGGAGGGGGGTTTTCAGGGTTTTGCCGAACAGGGTGGTCGACGTATCGATCTGGTCGAGGTCGAGCTCCGGCAGGGCCTCGTGGAGGAAAAAAAGCTGTTCGAGGCCCGTTGTCAGCCCCTTGAACGAGACATCTTCTTCCAGGTTGATGCGGATGTGATCGGCTTTGCGCTGGTCGGTTGAGGAGGGATCGGGTTCAAAGTTGTCCGGTTCCCCCTGGGAGTTGGGTTTCTCATTCATGCGATTGCATTCACCCGGTCAGCGGTCCAAAAGAGACACGGAATTGTACCAACGACGGTGAAAAAGTATATCGGCCGTTGGTCCTACAGGCGAATGCTCCATTGTGTCTCCAATGGATGCGGATACAATTCCCGCTGAATGCGCTCGTGTGAAACGAGAGATAAAACAAGGTTCAACTTAAGACGGGCCGTTATGGAAACGTGGTAGACTTAACGGTTGGAATTTCGTTCATACCGAAACAAAGGAAAACTAATTCTCATGCGCATCGTCGTCACCGGGGCAGCCGGGTTTCTGGGTTCTCACCTCTGCGACCGTTTCTTAGGCGAAGAACACACCGTGGTCGGCATCGACAATTTGATCACCGGAAATCTGGAAAACATCGCCCACCTCTTCGGCAGCGATCGTTTTTCGTTTATCAAGCACAACGTCAGCAACTATATTTACGTGGATGGCGAAGTCGATGCGGTTCTCCATTTCGCCTCGCCGGCCAGCCCGATCGATTACCTCGAATATCCAATTCCAACGCTGAAGGTCGGCTCCCTGGGAACGCTGAACACAATCGGCCTGGCCAAGGCCAAGGGGGCCCGCTATCTCCTCGCCTCAACCTCCGAGGTGTACGGGGATCCACAGGTCAATCCCCAGCCGGAGACCTACTGGGGACACGTTAATCCGATCGGTCCCCGGGGCGTTTATGACGAGGCGAAGCGCTTTGCTGAGGCGATGACCATGGCCTACCAGCGCTATCACGGCGTCGAAACCCGCATCGTCCGCATTTTCAATACCTATGGCCCTCGCATGCGCCTGCATGACGGCCGGGTGGTGCCGAATTTCATCTACCAGGCCCTGACCGGCCGGCCGCTGACCGTCTACGGCGACGGCCAGCAGACCCGTTCTTTCCAGTACTACAGCGACCTGGTCGATGGCGTGTACCGCCTGCTCTTCTCCGAGGAAAAGGAGCCGGTCAACATCGGCAACCCACATGAAATTACCATTCTCGAATTTGCCGAAGCTGTCCTGGAAGCAACCGGCAGCGCCTCGGAAATTGTGCACATCGAGCCGAAAGATGACCGGATTACCGATGACCCCAAGGTGCGCCAGCCGGACATCAACAAGGCGATAACCCGCCTGGGCTGGTCGCCAAAAGTCAGTCTGCGCGATGGGCTGATTGAAACGGTGGCCTATTTCAAGAATCGAGTTTGAGCCAAGTGGTCGCTCGCTCCGGCGGGCAGGTCTCCTGCGGATGAAACCGACGAACGTACCGCACGCTGCCGGGAGTAAGGGAATGGCTTTCCCCCTGCTGGGTCTGGCGGCCGCCGCCGCCAGCGGGTGGGCCCTGGCCGTCATTTCCGAGAGCGCCCTGCACCTGCTGGCCGGTGTCCTGCTCCTGGCCGGGATCGGCGCGGCCGTGCTCACCCGTCCACTCCTCGGCCTGGCGCTGACGCTGATCGTCGCCCCGTTCGGCGCCCTCGAATCCCGCCTGGGCATTCTGCCCGGCCTGCTTTCCACCGGCCAGCTTCTCCTCTTCGCCGTTTTGTTCTCCTGGGCTGTCCGCTGGCTGGCCCTGCGCCGGCAGTCGCTCCCGTCGTTTCCCATCCAGCCTTATCTCCTCGCTTTCGTCGGGGTGTCGGCCCTCTCCCTGCTGGGAGCGGTCTCCCTTTCCCTGGGGGTCAAGGAGCTGATGAAATGGCTCGAGCTTCTCCTGATCATCTGGTTGATTCTGGATCTTCAGGGCCTCCGGCCGGGCGAAAATTCCCGGGCGGAGCGAAAACTCCTCGCCTTTCTCCCGCTGATTCTCCTGCCCGCCCTCGTGCAGGCGGCCATCGGCATCGCCCAGTTTTTCCAGAGCGGCGGTCCGGATTCCTTCCAGATTTTGGGCCGTTTTTTCCGGGCATTTGGCACCTTTGAACAGCCCAACCCCTACGGGGGGTTTATCGCCTTTCACCTGCTGCTCGCGGCCGGATTGGGCGCCGGTTTCCTGGGAGAACTGGTGGAGCGATGGCGCCGTTCAGAGCCGCGACGTGGCGGACTCTCATCGGCGGCCCTGACGGCCGTACTGGTTCTGCTGGCGGCCGCCGGCGGCCTGCTCCTGCTCGCCCTCCTGGCCTCCTGGAGCCGGGGGGCCTGGCTGGGTTTTGCGGCCGGATCAGCCGCACTCGTCTTCTTCTGGCCGCGGCGGCGAGCCACCGGCCTCGCCCTCGCCCTGGCGGCCCTGCTGGCTCTGGCGGCACTCTGGCGCCTGGATACCCTTCCGCCGTCGGTGACGGAGCGTATCGCCAGCGCCGGCGATTTTCAGCTGCGGGATCTGCGCGAAATCGAGCTGACCGAGGCCAACTACGCCCTGCTGGAGCGGCTGGCCTTCTGGGAGGCGGCCGCCGGCATGGCCCGCAGCCGCCTCTGGCTCGGCATCGGCTTCGGCGGCTACGACGCCGCTTACGGTGATGTCGCCCGGGCCGGCTGGCCCCAATCCCTCGGCCACGCCCACAACTACTATCTCAACCTGCTGGCTGAAGTCGGGCTCCTGGGGTTCCTGGCCTATCTCCTGTTCTGGGGAGCGGTGGTGATTCAGAGCAGCCGGCTCCTCGCCGTCCTCGACGGCTGGCCCCGCGGTCTGGCCCTGGGGCTGATGGGGGTCTGGGTCGCCCTGGCGACCCATCACCTGGTAGATAAGCTCTACGTAAATAATATTTATTTAAACCTGGCAGCCTTTTTGGCTGTGCAGCAACTGCTGGTAAACTTATCCGCGGTCCGGCCGGACGCGCTATCCTCCAGAGAAGCGATGTCCGTTCACCCGGCTGCCCCACGCTAATGCCCTGCATCTGGCATGCGGCCGGTGGGCCAATCAACTTTCAGGAATAAGTCCCATGATGACCGTTTTAGCCGAAAGAGTTGCCAATCAGGCCATTCGTTTTGGAATTCGACCCCGTGAACTGAAGCGCTTTATCAAGTTCGCCTTCGTCGGCGTGATCGGCGCGGTGGTCGATTTTGGCTTCTTTAATCTGCTGCGCCCGCTGTTTCTGGCCTTCACCCCGGCCGAAGCCGATTTCTCATTCGCGCTGCCGCTGATCGGCACGTTTTCCCTGGAAGCATCGACGATCGCCGTCTCTACCGCCTCTGGAATCTCTTTTATCTGCGCCATCATCAGCAATTTCATGTGGAATCGGTTCTGGACCTATCCCGATTCCCGCACCAAATCCTTCCGGCGGCAGTTCGCCCAATTTTTCGTCGTCAGCATCGTCGGCATCCTGATCCGGGTCCCCATCGTGGCGGCCACCCACGGGCTTTTTGAGCAGGTGGTCCGCTGGAGCCTGCCCAGACTGTCACCGGAGGTTGGCGAGCTCCTGGGCGATAACCTGGCGGTTGCCTTTGCCGTCGGGATTGTCATGTTCTGGAATTTCTTTATCAACCGCTACTGGACCTACAACGACGTCGAGTAAGCCGGATCCCATGCGCATCGGGATCGATGTCACTTCAGCGCTGACCCAGGGCGGCGGAATCGGCCGGTACACCCGGGAGCTGATCCAGGCGGTCGTCGCCGCCAATTTCAACCCAACCGTTTCGTTCTGCCTGTTTTCCGCCCGGCCGCCGGCCGTCACCCCGGTCGCCGACCCGCTGCCCCGCGGCCGTTCGGTCGATTTTCGCCCGGCGCCGCTGAGCGAAAAATGGCTCTACCGCCTCTGGTACCGGCTCCGCCTGCCCATTCCAGTTCAGGTCACCACCGGTAAAATCGACCTCTTTCACTCGCCTGATTTCGTCCTGCCTCCGGTCGCCGGCCGCATCCCCACCCTGCTGACCGTTCACGACCTCTCGTTTATTCATTTTCCAGAAGCCTTCACACCGGCCCTGGTCAACTATCTCAATTCCGTCGTCCCGCGCTCGGTGGCGGCCGCCACCCACATCCTGGCCGATTCCCGCTCTACCCGGCGGGACCTGGTCGACCAGTGGCAGGTGCCGGAAGAAAAAATTACCGTCCTCTACAGCGGAGTCGACCCACGTTTTCGGCCGGAAACCGACCCCCGCCGGCTGGCCGATCTACGAGTCCGCTACGCCCTCGGGGAGCGCCCCTACGTGCTGGCGGTCGGTACGATCCAGCCGCGGAAAAATTATCGCATGCTGATCCAGGCCTTCGCGCCGGTGGCCCACAAGATGCCCTACAACCTGGTGATCGCCGGGGGGAAAGGCTGGCTCTACGACGATATTCTGGCCGAGGTAAGCCGGCTGGGGTTGGAAGGGCGGGTTCTTTTCACCGGCTTTGTCGCCGATGACGATCTCCCGACGCTCTACAGCGCGGCAACGCTGTTTGTTTTCCCGAGTCTTTACGAAGGCTTTGGCCTGCCCCTGCTCGAAGCGATGGCCTGCGGCGTACCGGTCATCCATGCCGATACATCCTCACTGCCGGAGGTGGCCGATGGGGCGACGGTGGCGCTGCCGCCGAACCAACCGAAGGCCTGGACCGAGGCGATCACCTGGCTGCTCGACGATCCGGTGCGCCGGGCGCAGCTGGTGGCGGCCGGCTTCAACCAGGCGCGCCGCTTCACCTGGCAGAAATCCGCCCGCCAGCTGCTGGATATTTACAGCCAGTTTGCCGGTTGAAACCCGTTCGGCCGCCAATATCCGCTCCCCACGGCGAAAAGCGATTCAAGATTTGTCCCGTGTGCTATAATTTCGCCTGATGAACTCTGCAGACGGCAAGCCGGCCCGACTGGCACAGATCACCCTCACGCAGCTCATGGGGCCAACCGAGGCCAACCTGCTGGGCAACGTGCACGGCGGCGTCCTCATGAAGCTCTGCGATGAGGCCGGCGGCATGGCCGCGGCCCGCCACGCCGGCCGGCCGGCCGTGACGGTGGCCGTCGACAGCATGCGCTTTCATTCGCCGGTTCACGTCGGCGACCTGGTGACCATTCACGCCCAGGTGACCTGGGTCGGCCGCACCTCCATCGAAACCCGGGTGCGGGTCACGGCTGAAAATGTGCTCTCCGGACTCGTCACCCATACCAATACCGCCTACATCGTTTACGTCGCCCTGGACGGCAGCGGGCGACCGACCCCGGTCCCCCGGCTGATCTGCGAAACGGAAGATGAAAGAGGGGCCTTCGAGCGAGCCGAAGCCCGCCGGGCCCTGCGTCTCAAACTGGCGGAAGTCGATTCCTGATGGCTGAATCCCTCCTGCTCAAAATTCTGCGCCAGGCCTCCCCGGCCAACAAAATACGCGCCGCGGCCCCCGACCTCGGGCTGGCGGAGGCGGAGCCGTTCCCCTTTCTGGCCATCATCGGCCAGTACGAGATGAAGCTGGCCCTGCTTCTCTCGGTGATCAACCCGCGCATCGGCGGGGTGCTGCTGATCGGCGCGCGCGGCACGGCCAAGACGACGGCCGTACGTGCTCTGCTCGACCTGCTTCCCGCCGTCCGGGTCAGTCTCTGCCCGAATGGGCTGGGCTGCACCGAGCAGATGATCGAAGAAGGGGACATGACGGCGGTTTGCGAGATCTGCGCCCGGCGCTTCGCCTACAATGATCCGCTGAGCCGCATCGACCGCATGCGCCTGGTCGAGCTGCCCCTCAACGCCCGCCTGCAGGATGTCGTGGGGGGAATCAGCGAGCGAGCGGCGCTGGAGCAAAAAAAAGTGCGGCTGGAGCGGGGGCTGCTGGCCCAGGCGGACAACAACGTGCTCTACATCGACGAGGTCAACCTGCTGGGCGATCATATCCTCGACGCGATCCTCGATGCGGCCGCCCAGGGGTACTATACGGTCCGCCGTGGGGCCAACAACCTGACCTACCGCTCCCGCTTCGTCCTGATCGGCACGATGAACCCGGAAGAAGGGCGGCTCCGGCCGCAGATCATGGACCGCTTTGGTCTGCGGGTCGTCGTGCGCGGCCTGGCCGATCCGGAAGAGCGCTTTCAGGCCTACGAGCTGGCCCTCTGGCACCGCCAGGATCCGGAAGGGCTGGCCGCCACCTACGCCGAGGAGACCCTGGCCCTGGCCGAGGAAGTCCAGCGGGCCGTGAACCTGCTGCCACAGATCACGATTACGGCCGAAGGGCGGGCGCTCGGCCTCGACATGGTCCGGCAGGCGGCCGTCGAGTCCAACCGGGCGGAAATTACCCTCTTTGAGGCGGCCCGCGCCCATGCCGCGGCCGAAAACCGCGCTGAAGCCGGGGTTGACGACATCCGCGCTGTAGCCCTCATGGCTCTGCGCCAGCGGCAGAGCCCCCAGCTGGCCCGCTTTTTCGAAGAGCAGTCGGCCGAAGACGAGCGGCTGCAGGCCCTGGTCGACCGCCTCTCCCCTTCGACCTGAAACCACCCAGCATCTGATACCGGATGACTTCCCCGAGACCATTTTTCCGGCCAGCCAATCCCCTGCCTGCCTGGCCCGTTCACCTGGCGCTCGTCCTGATCCTGGCCGGCTATTTTCTCCCCTGGCTCGATCACCCGGCGGCCGGGCTCACCACGATCGGGATCGACGTCGGCGAATGGATCAAATTCCTGCCGCAGATGCAGAGCGGCGAACTGCCGACCCGGGACCTTTTTTACCTGCCTCCGGTCCTCGTGGGCGCTCTTGTCGTGCTCCTGACGAACGGCTGGCGGCCCGCCGCCTACGCCACCTGGTTCCAGCGCCTGCTGGGGGTGGCCATCGCCGGTCTGGCATTTCCCTCGCTCGATGCCATCCGCTTTGAACCGGCCGGTGAATGGTGGCTGCGGCTGATTTTCATCGGCCTGGTTCTGGCCGGCGCCGCCCTCCTCTTTCTGATTCCGCCGCTTAAAATCTGGCTGGTCGACGCCCTGGTCATCGCCCTGGCGCTGGCGGGGTCTCTGCTGCCGGGCTGGGTTCTGCTGGTGGTCGCACCTGTGGCCAGGGAGTGGCTGCACATTTCGTTCCGGATTGGGGCAGGATTCTGGCTAAGTACCCTGGGATTTCTCTTCGCGGCCGCCTACACCGCCGCGGCGTTGTGGTGGAGACGCTCAACCGACTCCTGAGCCGGGGCAAAAAAAAAGCGACGCCTGCTGCGTCGCCTTCTGCCGGGAAAAATTGGATTGAAAAAAGCCAGCGGCTATTGGGAACGACCTTCAATATAACTGATCGCCTGGCCAACCGTGGTAATTTTTTGTGCCTCTTCGTCAGAAATTTCGGCCCCGAATTCTTCTTCAAAGCCCATAATCAGTTCGACCAGGTCCAGGGAATCCGCTTCGAGATCTTCGCGGAACTTCGCCTCTGGAACGACGCGTTCTTCCTCGACGCCAAGCAGGTCGACGATAATCGCCTTAATGCGATCTGCGGTATCGCTCATGACAGAAATCCTCCAAATGTATGGTTCGTATTCACGCTTAGTTGTGGTTGGCATGCGGATTTTAAGGCGAATGCCGGGAAAGTCAAGGGATTAACTCTCTGTGCCACACAACAGATAACCCGATGCGGAGCCGTTGGTTACGCAATTGATCGGATTGTCTTGGACGATTGTCAACCCGGCCTTCTGGCAGAGAACGAGGGGGTTTCGACGGGGGTCAGCGTTCGAATTGGGCTGTCTCCGCGGGTCCCAGGGCCCCTTCATTTTCGCGCAGCCAGACCCCGACCCCGAGCATCAGGAAAAAGATGAAGGCCAGGTCGACCAGAAAGAAGCTGTGGTCGACGAGCCCATGGACGACCATCTGCACCAGGCCGCCCAGGAAGCCGGCCGCGATCGCCCACCAGGGTCTCCCGAGCTGATGCATCCGCCGGACTGCCCGCCCGAGCAGGTGAAAGGCCGACCCGATCAGCCAGCCGCCGCTCAGGAGCCCCAGCAGCCCCAGCCGGGTAGCGAAGTCGAGCAGGATGTTGTGCGGATGGTTGAGATTCGGCTCCTGCCAGGCCTCGACCAGGATGTAGCGGCCGCGGTAGGCATAGAGAAAATTGTCGAGCCCGACCCCGAGCCAGGGATGGTCCCGCCACATGTTGAGGCTGGCCTGCCAGAGATTGAGCCGGAAAACGCCGGTGGCGCTGCGCACATCGAGCCGGCCGGCCAGGGCCGGGACGGAGAGCAGGAGCCAGTAGCCGAGCAGGCCGGCCGCCCCGGCCGCCGCCAGCCAGGGCCAGACGCGGCGACCGGCCGATCTTTGCCAGATGACGAAGACGGTCACCACACCGGCCGGCAGGCCGAGCAGCAGCCCTCCTTTACTGAAAGTCAGAATGAAGGCAGCCAGGAGGAGGGCCAGCGCCGCGGTATAGAGCGCGGTCCGTCTTTCTTCCCAAAACGCCGGAAACCAGCGGCCCGCCGGCCGCGGCACGAGCAAGACGACGGCCAGGAGGTAGGGGATGATCCGCCCAAAGTAGAGGGCCACGTTGTTCGGCGAGCCGTAGATCGCCCGCAGCCGCAGCAGCCCTCCCTCGGCCGTAATCAGGTTGGCCCCGGTAGCGTACTGCCAGAGGCCGATCACCGCCACGAGAACCGCCCCGGCTGCGAGGCTGTCGAGCATGAGCCGCATCTCTTTTTTCGTGGGGGCCGCCAGCCGCAGTCCGGCGTAAAAAAGGGCCGGTTCCAGCACAACGAGCCGCCATTCGTTGCTGGCCACGTCGAGCCGCTCGGTAAAACCGAGGGAGAGCGTGGCGACAGCCACGAAGGTGAGGACGGCGTAATCGGCAGCGACCGGCGCTCGCCGGCCCGGCGGCCGGCCGCCGCGCCCGTCCCGTCCCCAGATCAGCACCGCTCGCGTAAGAATCGCGCCAAGAGTTACCAGGAGGAAGATTTCCACGGGGGAAAAGCGATAAGAGAAGATCGGTTTGAGGACCGGCTGGACGTAGAGGGGAAAGGCAAAAGCGGTCAGGGCCAGTCCCAGCGCCGGCCGCGCGGTCAGCAGCAGGAACAGGGCGACCAGGGCGGCCAGATAGACCCAGAACCAGGGGGTCACGTAAAAAATGAGGGCGGCTCCAAGAATGAAGGCCATCTGCGAGCCATCTCCGAGCCGCCGGTAGAGGCCCGCCGCTTCCTCCCCCCAGGTCAGCCACCCGGTGGCGCCGACGATCACCGCCGCGACGAGCGTCAAGATCCAGCGCCGGCGGGCGTCAAGCGTTTGCAGGAAGCGGCCGGCGGGCGACTCCCCCCAGCGGCCGCGCCGGGCGGACCCGAGTGCCAGGAGGCCGAAGACCAGGGCCAGGCCGCCGCTGAGCCACTGCAGGTTCCGGTGCGGCAGGTCCGGCCGGTACCCGGCGCTGAACCCCTGCAGCGCGAACTGGTCCCATCCGCGAAAGGCAGTGACCGCCATGAGATGCTCCCCGGCCGGCAGCCCCTTGGCCACCAGCTCGGTGGCGATGGTGTCGCTTTCCGGGTCGTTGGTGTCGAGCACCAGGGCATGCCCCCAGCCGGCCGCGGCCGAGTTTTCGTCGGGCGGCAGCGCGTTGGCCGGCCGGCCGTCGATCAGCACGTAGAGACGGGCCCGGTAGTTGGCCCGGCGCACGCGCAGACCGGCCTCGGTTCCCCAGAAGCGAAACGTGACGGTATCGGGCGGGTCGCCTTCGGCCACCTGGCTGGCATCCGCCCCGAACTCCGGGGAGAACTCCCAGCCGCCCCGAAACGTCTGGGAGGGATCGGCCGGGCTGGCAAAATGAAAGCCGGGGTAGGCCAGCCCTGGCTGGGGCAGCGCCGCCATCAAGGTTTCCAGTCCAGGGGCGCCGGCCAGGGAAAACCCCTGAATCGGATCGTCGGCCGCGGCGTCCGGTTCCCAGTGCTGCAGGAACATCGGTCCCATCCAGGGCCATTCCCGCAGGGCGCGCGTATAACCCGCCGCGGCGAATGCGACTTTTTCCGTCTCGGTCACCGTGCCCCAGATTGACGGCGGACCGCTCCAGCCGGCCGACAGGCCGTTCCAGCCCCAGTTTCCGGCCCAGAGCGGTTTGCTGGCATCGCCGTGGGCCGTCATGACCTCCCGCAGCAGAATCGCCCGGCTGAAATTGAGCACGGCCGGATCAACTCGCCGGTCATCGGGTGGAAAATCGAAGCCGTAGGGCTTGCCGGCCAGGGCGTCTACCAGCGAGGCCGCCCCATTTTCGTATAGTTTTTGGAGGTAGAGGTGATCCGCCAGGTTGGCCGGCCCCCGTTCGACCGTGGGCGCCAGGGGAGCGGCCACCAGAAAGGCCCCGGGGTCAGCCTGCCGGATGGCCGCGGCCGCCCCGGCCAGCAGCGCCCCGTACACATCCGGATTGGCCGGCCGGCCGCCCCAGTGGCTGGCCAGGTTGGGTTCATCCCAGATGATGTAGGCGTCGACCCGGTCCCCGTAGCGGGCGGCGAAAGCCCCGGCCCAGGCGGCGAAGGCCTCGAGATCGGGCGGTGCGAACTGGTCGGCCGGGTCGCCATCGAGGAGCGGGGTCAGGCGCAGAGTGGGGAAGCGGTCCACGGCCGCCAGGATTCGATCGCTGGCGGTCCAATCGAAATCGGGGGTAAAGAAAAACGACTGCTTGATTTCCCGGATGCCCAGACTGTCCAGTTCGCCGAGCGCGGCCTGCAGCGCCGCGTCGTCGGATGGATCCAGGGCGACGTTGACGCCCAGCCGCGCCCCGCCGCCCCGGACCGGCAGGTCGGTCGCCCCCCCGATGCCGCGCAGCAGAAAGGCTTCACTGCGGCGCAGAGCCCCGGTCAGCAGCAGGGCGACCAGGGTGAGCACGGCGAAAATCAGGGTGAGCCGGCGATACTGGCCGGGCGTGACTTTCTTCATCGGCGTTCAGGGCGGCGGAGGGCGGCGCTCCTCAAGGCCTCACCGGGCTGCTGGGCAGATTTGAATCCCGGGGGGAGCGGGTAGGCAGAGGTTCGCGTGACGTTTCGGACTGGGGATCCGGCGCCTCCACCCCCCGGCCGTATTGCGACGAGGTGGGAGGGGTGGCGGCCGGATCGTCGGGGAGCAGGACCTGGCTCAGCCACAGCACCTGGT
>JBFFZG010000053.1:0-20083 GCA_041568735.1 Promineifilaceae bacterium (SeqCode) | reverse complement strand
TGGGGGCGCTGCTGGGAAGTGACCTCCAACGCCCATTCTCTGACCGGGGACGGCGCCGCCCTCTGCCTGCGGCGGGGGATACCGCTGGAAGACATGGAGTTCTTCCAGTTCCATCCGACCGGCATTTTCAAGCTGGGGATCCTGATTACCGAAGGGGTCCGCGGCGAAGGCGGGGTCCTGATCAACGGGGAAGGGGAGCGTTTCATGGAACGCTACGCGCCGACGATCAAGGACCTGGCCAGTCGAGATGTGGTCAGCCGGGCGATCTACCTGGAGGTCAAGGCCGGCCGCGGGATCAACGGCCGGAACTACGTTCACCTCGACATTACGCCGGACACTGTCAATCATTATTTCGAGAAGGACGGGTACAAAAATCGGAAAATTACCCGGGAGGACATCGAGGCCAAGCTGCCCGATATCGCCGACTTCACCCGCACCTATCTGGGAGTCGACCCGGTAAAAGAGCCGATGCCGATCCAGCCGACCGCCCACTACGCCATGGGCGGCATCCCAACCAATGTCAAAGGGGAAGTGGTCATCGACGCCGAAAATACCATCCTGACTGGTCTCTATGCGGCCGGGGAATGTGCCTGCGTTTCGGTGCACGGGGCCAACCGGCTGGGAACTAACTCACTGGTCGACCTGATCGTATTCGGCCGCCGCTGCGGCATAGAGATGGCGCAGTTCTGCCAGAACCAGGAGCTGCTGTCGCTCCCGGATGGAGCCGCCGCCGAGGTGGAGGCCGAATTCCAGCGCATCCGCGACTGCCAGGGCGGGCTGAAAGCCTACGACGTGCGCAACGAGATGCAGCAGGTGATGACCGAAAATGTCGGGGTTTTTCGCACCCAGGAAGGGCTGAATGAAGCGGTCAGCCAGCTCGGCCTGCTGCGCGAAAAATACCTGGCCGTCACGACGGATGACAAAGGGCAGAAGTTCAACACCGACGTCCTGGAAACCTGGGAGCTGGGCTGCCTCCTCGAGCTGGCCGAAGTGACGGCCGTTTCGGCGGCCGCCCGCACCGAGAGCCGCGGCGGCCACGCCCGGGATGACTTCCAGGAGCGTGACGATGAAAACTGGCTGAAACACACCCTCTGTTCTCTTCTGCCGGACGGCCGCTACGTCCTCGATTACAAGCCGGTAACGCTCGGACGGTATGAGCCAAAGCCGCGGGTTTATTGAAAGGATGCCGGCTTCCGGCGCTCGGAAACCAGTGACCAGTGATCAGTCATCATTGAACAGTGTGCGGTTCATGGAGTAAGGTATGAAAGTCGATTTGCGCGTTCGTCGTTTTAATCCGGAGAAAGACAGCAAACCCTGGTGGGGGAACTACACGGTCGAGGATGTCAATCCCAGCGATTCAATTCTCGATGTACTCCACCGGATCAAGTGGGAGCAGGACGGCACCCTGACGCTGCGCCGCTCCTGCGCGCACGGGGTTTGCGGCTCGGATGCGGTCCGGATCAACGGGGCCAATGCCCTGGCCTGCAAAACCCTGGTCGCCCGTCTCAAGAAGAATCCGACCGACCAGGTTGTCAAAATCCAGGTGGAGCCGATCCTCGGCCTGCCGATCCTCAAGGACCTGGTGGTGGATATGGAGCCGTTTTTCGAGCACTACCGCTCCATCCTCCCCTATTTTGTCAACGATGGGCCGGTGCCGGAGGACGGCCGGGAGCGGCTGCAGTCGCAGGAGGACCGGGCCGTCTTCGATGACACAACCAAGTGCATCCTCTGCGCCGCCTGTACCACCTCCTGCCCGAGCTTCTGGGCCAATGGGAAATACGTCGGCCCGGCTGCCATCGTGCAGGCCCACCGCTTCATTTTCGACAGCCGGGATCAGGCGGCCGAAGAGCGGCTCAATATCCTCAACGAGCAGTTTGGCGTCTGGCGCTGTCGGACCGCCTTCAACTGCACCAATGCCTGCCCGCGCGAAATTGAGGTGACCAGGGCGATCGCCGAGGTCAAGCTCGCCCTGACCAACGGGGTCGTCTAGGCCACTTCACCTGGAAATTTAAAAGGGGCTGCTCCGGCCGGACCAGCCCCTTTTTTGCTGCTTTTGCCCGGGTCAGCCCCCGGCGGGGAGAGATTGGTTCGGGCCGGACGCCAGCTAAACCGGCGAGACCTGATGCTGCCGGTTGAATACCCAGATGGCAACGAGGATCGCGGTAAAAATGATTGCCAGCACCAGTGCCAGCGGCAGGGTGGCAAGGGTCATCCAGCCCAGGACCCCCATTGTGTAGAGTGATTCTCCGATATCCCATCCATTGACCACGCAGGAATTGGCAAATCCCGCGTGCAGTTCACAGCCGTTGGCCTCGGCAATCGATCCGGCGGTCAAGGCAACCATCAGGGGACCGATCCCAATTCCAAAAATCGCCAGATAGACGGCAACTATCCACCATTTTCCTTTCATGTCATGCTCCGATGGGTAGATATTGATCTCTTTGTTCTTATAACCGTGATTTTAAATGATCTGGCTAACGGTCTGCATTTCGATGGGATTGCCGGCCGGGTTGGCCGGTCAACCGCCGGATCCACCGGCTGGAAGGAGGGGGAGGTAGACTCGAACGGCCGGTTTGACGACGATGGTGCCGGTCATCCCGATCGACTGGTGGGGGACGCACACGTACTCGTAGACACCTGGCTGATCAAACCGGACTTCGAATGACCAGGGACCGTCCCGCGGTGGACCGCTGTCGAAGGCCCCGAAGAGAGCCACGACATTGTGTTCATTAAAGCCGGTGTTCTCCCAGCGGACCGTCTGCCCGGGCAGAATCTCTAAGGAGGCGGGAGTAAAGGCGTTGTCGACCACGGATACCACGACCGGTGCCTGCGGCCGAACCGGCGCCAGGGCCAGGCCGGCCAGGGCGCAGGCAAGCGCCAGGCCCGCCCAGAAGCGGCCGTTTGGTTCTCTGCCCATCCACCTGTCCTCGCCCTTTTCCATGTTCCTTTTTATTTTCCAGGAAAAAATGGACCGGCCTGTCACCCGGTTGTCAGCTGGAAAAAATCCGGCCGCTCCCGCGAGAGCGGCCGGCCACGGTTTGCCGGATTGTCAGCGATCGGTTTCGGTTTCAGTCGGCCAGAGTGGACAGGTCGCCGACATCCTGCCCCAGGGTTTTGGCGCGCAGCACCCGGCGCATAATCTTGCCGGAGCGGGTTTTGGGCAGATCGTTGACAATCGTCACCGAGGTCGGTTTGGCGATCGGCCCCATTTCCTTGCCGACGTGCTCGCGGAGCTCCATTTCCAGCTTTTCACTGCCTTCGTACCCCTGCTTCAGGATACAGAAGGCGTGCACGACATTGCCGCGCAGCTCGTCGGGGACCCCGATGACGGCCGCCTCGGCCACAGCCGGGTGAGTTACCAGGGCCGACTCGATTTCGGCTGTGCCCAGGCGGTAGCCGGACACCTTGATGACGTCATCGATGCGGCCGATGACCCAGATATAGCCGTCTTCGTCCCGGCGGGCGCTGTCGCCGGGCAGATACCAGCCCTGGTCACTGTAGCGGCTCCAATAGGTCTCAACATAGCGGTCGGGATCCTGATAGAGAGTCCGCAGCATCGCCGGCCAGGGGCGTTTGATGACCAGGAATCCCTCTTCGTTCACGCCGACCGAGTTCCCTTCCTCGTCGACGACGTCGACCTCGACGCCGGGGAAGCCCCGGGTGGCCGATCCCGGTTTCAGGGGGACACTCGGCAGGGGAGTGATCATGAAATTCCCCGTTTCCGTCTGCCACCAGGTGTCCATGATCGGGCATTTCTCCCGGCCGATGACCCGGTGATACCATTTCCAGGCCTCTGGATTGATCGGCTCACCGACCGTGCCGAGCAGCCGCAGGCTGGAGAGATCGTACCGGTTGGGCCAGCTCTCTCCGAAGCGCATCAGGCCCCGGATGGCTGTCGGGGCCGTGTAGAGGATCGTGATGCCGTACTTGTCGACCATCTGCCACCAGCGATCGGGATAGGGATGGGTCGGCGCCCCTTCGTACATGAAGCTGGTCGCGCCATTAACCAGCGGAGCGTAGACGATGTAGCTGTGACCGGTAATCCAGCCGGGATCGGCCGCGCACCACCAGATATCATCCGGTTTGAGGTCGAAAACCCATTTCAGGGTGGTCGCCGTCCCGACCATGTAGCCGCCGTGCGTGTGCAGAATCGCCTTGGGCTTGCCGGTAGTGCCGGAGGTGTCGAGGATGAAGAGTGGATCTTCGGCGTCCATGACCTCGGTTTTTGATTTCGGATCGGCGATCGGGAGGGCCATCAGGTCGTGGTACCAGTGATCCCGCCCGGCGACCATCTGCACGTCCTGGCCGGTGCGTTTAACAGTAATCACGTTCTGGATCGACCCGGCTCGCTCCACGGCCGCGTCGGCAATCTCCTTGAGGTTGACCGTTTTCCCCCGCAGCCAGGCCCCGTCGCAGGTGATGAGCAGCTTCGACTGGCTGTCCTCGATGCGTCCCAGCAGCGCTTCCGTGGAGAAGCCGCCGTAGACGACGGAGTGCATCGCCCCGATCTTGGCGCAGGCCAGCATGGCGACCATGAGTTCGGGAATCCGCCCCATGTAGATCGTGACCCGGTCCCCTTTTTTGACGCCCAGGGCGCGCAGCACGCTGGAAAACTGGCACACTTCCCGGTTGAGCTGCTGGTACGTATAGGTGCGGACGTCGCCCGGCTCCCCTTCGAAGATCAGGGCGGCCTTGTTGCGGACGGCCGTGCGCATGTGCCGGTCGAGCGCGTTGTGCACCAGATTGACTTTCCCCCCGACAAACCACTTGTAGAAAGGGGCGTTCGAATCGTCCAGAACCTGGTTCCACGGCTTGTACCATTCGAACTGCTCGGCCGCGATCCTGCCCCAGAAGCCGGCCAGATCCTTCATGGCTTCTTCGTGAACTTTTTCGAAGTTGGGAATATGGGCGCTCTGCACGATTTCCGGGGGCGGGTAGTAGACCTCACCGGTCATGCCGTCTTTGTTTGCCATTGGATCCTCCTTCCTTGTCAGTTGACAATTATCAATTGGGTGGATGGCCGCGGCCGGACCAGGAAGGCTCCCATCGAGGTGAGCCAATGGGCAATTGGCCTGAAATGAGCACTGTCTGGAGTCCGGCTTTCCGGGTCATGATCGCTTTCCACCTGAATACAGGCGGCCGTTCATTTCGTTTGGGGGTTGGTCCAATTATAGAGCAATGTGCCTTCGTGTAAAATAGCTGTTAGTTTTGCCGAAAAATCAGATAAAATAGCCGCAGCACAAGCGCCGGCGCGGCACGAATTGGGAGAAAACGAATGAGCAATTTATCGAGTGTAGACATGGCCTGGTACCAGATGGAAGACCCGACCAACCTGATGATGGTGACCGGGGTCGTCTTGTTCAAAGGGCCGCTCGATATCGACCTGTTCCGGCGCATCATCGCCGAACGGCTGGTCGCCCCTTACGCCCCTTTCCGGAGCACCGTCGCCCGCAGCGGCATGCCCGGCATCCCGTATCGCTGGGAGCGGGATCCCCATTTTGACCTCGATTATCACGTCCGCCATGTGGCGCTGCCGGAACCGGGCGACCAGGCCGTCCTGGAGAAAATGGTCAGCGAGATGATGAGCACTGCCCTCGATCTCAACCGCCCCCCCTGGCAGTTTCACTTGATGGACAACTACAATGGGGGCTCGGCCGTGCTCGTGCGCCTGCACCACTGCATCGCCGACGGCATCGCCCTGATCCGCGTGCTGCTCTCCCTCACGGGCGAGACGGCCGAGGCCTCTCTGGAAATCCCCCCGGTCAAGAAGGTGAAAAAGAAAGGGGCTCTGGACCGGGCGCTGAAAGCGGTCGTCGATACGGTCGAAACGACCGGAAAGATGGCCGGGGCGGTTCTGAAAGAGGGGCAGGCGGCGCTGGAAGACCCGGCGTACCTGTTTGAAATCGGTTCCTCGGCTGCCCGCATCGCCGCCAAGGGGACCCTGGCCACGGCCAAGCTGCTGCTCATGCCGCCTGATCCCAAAACCCCCCTGAAGGGGAAGCTCGGCCTGATCAAGCTGGCCTCCTGGAGCCGACCGGTGTCCCTGGCCGACGTCAAGCGCATCGGCCGGGTTACCGACAGCAAGGTCAACGACGTTCTGATGGCCGCCATGACCGGCGCCCTCCGCCGCTATCTCGAGGGGCATCACTACAAGGTCAACAGGCTCAATTTCCGGGCGGCCGTACCCGTTAATCTGCGGCCGCTCGACGGGCCGATCAAGCTGGGCAACGAGTTCGGTCTCGTCTTTCTCTCGCTCCCGGTGGGGATCGCCGATCCGCTCGAGCGCCTGATCGAGGTCAAACGGCGGATGGATGAGATCAAGGATTCGCCGGAGGCGATTGTGGCCTTCGGCATCCTGGGGATGCTCGGCGTGACCCCGACCCAGCTCTCCGACCAGATTGTCAACCTGTTTGGCACCAAGGCGACGGCCGTCGCCACCAATGTCCCCGGCCCGCAGCGGCCGATCTTCCTGGCCGGCAGTGAAATCGACAACCTCATGTTCTGGGTGCCCCAATCCGGCAAGCTCGGTCTGGGGATCAGCATCCTGAGCTACGCCGGCAAGGTCACCCTCGGCGTTTCGGTTGACAAGGGACTTATCCCCGACCCCCAGCGCATCCTCGACGGCTTCTACGAGGAGTTCGACGCGCTCATGGAGCTGGTCCACCAGGCGGAGGAGTAGAGGGGTCGTGCCGGGGAAGGGAAAAGTAGAGCAGTAAACAGTGAACGGTGAGCAGTTTACTGTTTACTGTTTACTGTTTACTGTTTACTGTTTACTGTTTACTGTTTACTGTTTACTGGTTGCTGTTTACTGGTTGCTGTTTACTGGTTGCTAAATCTCTCCATTCCCCATTGTACAATCCATCCAAATTCGCTTATAATCTGATTGACTAACCGGCGGTGAGTCTCCCCAACGATTCATTCAGTTCGCACCCGGGGCCTGCTTTGGAGGAAGATGCTTCAGAATCTCGAAAATTCCCGAGAAGATGCTGTCATTGTTTCCTGCCGGCAGGCTGCCGCCACGTGTATCCGCCAGTTCGACCCTGTCTGTTTATCAACCCAGGTCGCCTTGCCTGGGTTTTTTGTTCGGTGAAACGGGCTGTTTAAGCGGTTTTCCTCAACTTGGCCTTCCGCCTGAATCCATCCCCACAGCGCGGGAGGTGACGCTTTTGCGGCCCTTCATCGTGCAGGCCAACTGTCACAAGGCTTGTCCAGTCAACCCATTTTACGAGGAAGGTTCATATGCAAGTATCCCTGACTGTCAATGGCAAGAATTATAGGCGGGATGTCGAGCCCCGGACGCTGCTGGTCGACTTCCTGCGAGATCATTTGAATCTCACCGGGACCAACATCGGCTGCGACACGAGCCAGTGCGGCTCCTGTACGATTCACATGAATGGCGAGGCGGTGAAGAGCTGCACGGTTCTTACCGTCCAGGCTGACGGCGCGGAACTCCGGACGATCGAAGGGCTGGCGAATGGGGAACTGCATCCGATGCAGAACGCCTTCTGGAATGAGCATGGCCTCCAGTGCGGATTCTGTACCCCGGGGATGATCATGTCGGCCGTCAAGCTCGTCGAGAATGGCAAAAATCTGAGCGAAGAAGATATTCGCCACGGCCTGGAAGGAAATATCTGCCGGTGTACCGGCTATCAGAACATCGTCAAAGCGGTGCAGGCGGCCGCGAAAGAGATGGCAGGAGGTGACTAATGGCAGCGAATATCGGTCAATCCATTCGCCGGTTTGAAGACCCCCGGTTCCTCCAGGGCCAGGGAAAATACGTGGCCAATCTGACGCTGCCGAATATGGCCTACATGGCCGTTAAGCGCAGCCCCCATGCCCACGCCAGGATTAATGGAATCGATTCGTCGGCGGCCGAGGCCATGGACGGGGTGATCGCCGTTTTTACCGGCCACGATCTCGAAGCAGACGACATCGGCTGGCTCCCCTGCGGCTGGCAGGTACCCGACCTCCGCATGCCGGCGCTCCGCGCGCTCGTGCTCCACAAGGTGCGCCACGTCGGCGACCGGGTCGCCATCGTGCTGGCCGAATCTCCGTACATCGCCGAGGATGCCGTCGAAGCGATCCAGGTCGATTACGAACCGCTGCCGGCCGCGATCGGCGCGCGTAAAGCGACCGAACCCGGCGCGCCGCAGGTGCATCGGGGGGTGGATAACAATACCTGCTTTGTCTGGGAGCTCGGCGATAAAGAGGCCCACGAAAAAGCCTTCGCCGAGGCGGACCACATCGTCGAACTCGATCTGATCAATCAGCGGCTGATCGCCACGGCCATGGAGCCGCGGGCGGCCGTCGCCCAGTGGAACGCCTTCACGGAGGAAATGACCCTCTGGACGACCAGCCAGAACCCGAACCTGATCCGCTGGGTCATGGGGGCGTTCACCCTCAAGATCCCGGAGCACAAGCTGCGGCTGATCTCGCCCGATGTCGGCGGCGGCTTCGGCAGCAAGATCCCCCACTATCCGGAGGAAGTCCTGGTGCCCTGGGCCGCCCGCAAGATCGGTCGGCCGGTCAAATGGGTCGCCGCCCGCTCCGAATCGGCCATGTCCGATACCCAGGGACGGGATCATGTGACCAGGGCGCGGCTGGCGTTGAAAAACGACGGAACCATCACCGGTATCGGCGTCGAAACCTGGGCCGACATGGGCGCCTACCTGTCGATTGTCGCCCCGCTCATCCCGACCGCGTTTTACATTACCGTGCTTTCCGGTCTGTACAAGATTCCGGGAATCTACGGCAAAACTTACGGAGTCATGACCAACACGGTCTGGGTCGACGCCTATCGCGGCGCCGGCCGGCCGGAAGCAGCCTACGTCGTCGAACGGCTGGTCGATATGGCTGCCCACAAGCTGGGGATGGACCCCATCGCTCTGCGGGAGAAAAATTTGATCCCGGCCGACGAGTTCCCGTATCAAACGCCGGTGGCCCTGAGCTACGACAGCGGCAACTACAAGGGATTGTTTGCCAAGGCGCTCGACGTGGCCAATTACGAAAAGCTGCGCCGCGACCAGGAAAAAGCCCGCGCGGAAGGGCGACTTGTCGGCGTCGGCGTCGCGAGTTGTATTGAAGCCAGCGGCCCGGTGCCTTCGGCCGTGTCCGGCGCGCTGGGCGGCGTGACCGGCTTCTGGGAAGCCGGCACCATCCGGGTGCATGCCTCCGGGAAGGTGACGGCTATAACCGGCGCCCACTCCCACGGGCAGGGGCACGATACGACTTTTGTCCAGATCGTGGCCGACCAGTTTGGCGTTTCTATGGATGATGTCGATCTCGTCCACGGAGATACGGCCGTGGTCACCAACGGGATGGGCACCTACGGCAGCCGCAGCACGTCGGTTGGCGCTTCCGCCCTGGTCAAGAGCTCCGAAAAAATCCGCGAAAAAATGAAAAAACTCGCCGCTCACCTGCTGGAGGCGGACGTCGCCGATGTCGTGTACGATACTGAGAAGGCGGCCGTCTACGTCAAGGGATCGCCGGACAAGAGCAAGAGCTTTGGCGATCTCGCCTACGCCGCATACACCGGGCACAGCCTCCCGGAGGGAATGGAACCGGGGCTCGAAGAGATCACCTACTACGATCCGCACAACTTCACCTATCCCAACAGCCTGCACATCGCCCAGGTGGAGATCGATCGCGATACCGGCGAGGTGTCGATTCAGCGCTACGTGGCCGTCGACGACGTCGGCAACGTCATTAACCCCCTCATCGTCGAGGGGCAGGTGCTCGGCGGGGTCGCCCAGGGAGTCGGCCAGGCACTCTGGGAGCACGGCGTCTACGACGAAAACGGCCAGCTGGTCAGCGGCACTCTGCTCGACTACGCCATGCCGCGGGCCGATCGCTTCCCGATGATCGAGACGGCGCGGACGGTGACCCCCTCCCCCCACAATCCGCTCGGCGTGAAAGGGGTCGGCGAGATGGGGACGATTACCGCGACCCCGACCATCGTCAACGCCGTCCTCGACGCGCTCGCCCCGCTTGGAATCGACCATCTCGACATGCCGCTGTCCGCCCCGAAGATCCACGCCGCCATTCAAGGGCGAATGAACGGTGGAGACTGACCCAGCCATCGCGAGAGGACGGCCGCCGCTCCCGGTCAGGCCGCTCTCGAAAGCACACGAGGAACGATTATGTACCCACCTAAATTCGATTACTACCGCGCCGGCTCCGTCCAGGAAGCCCTGACGCTGCGCAAACAGCACAACGCCAAATTCCTCGCCGGGGGGCACAGTCTGCTGCCGGCGATGAAGCTGAGACTCAACGATCCAGGCGCCCTGGTCGACATCGGCCGCATCGACGCCCTGAAAGGGATTTCGGAAGGAAACGGCACTGTCACAATCGGGGCGCTGACCACCCACACGATGGTTCACGCGGCCGGGAACCTGCCGGATATCCTGACCGACGCGGCCGGCTGGATTGGCGATCCCATGGTGCGCAACCGGGGGACGGTCGGCGGCAATATCGCTCATGCCGACCCGGCCAGCGACCTGCCGACCGTATTTGTCGCCCTGCGGGCCCGCTTCCACCTGGCCGGTCCGGGCGGCAGCCGGGTGGTCGAGGCCGACCGGTTCTTCACCGGCCTGTTCGAGACCGCGCTCGGCGAAGATGAGCTGGTGACCGCCATCGAAGTGCCGGCCCGGTCGAACCAGACCGGCTCGGCCTACGCCAAGCTCTTCAATCCGGCCAGCCGCTATGCCATCGTCGGTGCCGGTGCGGTCCTGACGATGGCCGGGAACGAGTGTACGGCCGCCAGTGTGGCCATCGGCGGACTGACGTCTTTCTCCCGCCGTGCCCCCTCGGTCGAGGCGGCCCTGGTCGGCCGGAAGCTCGATGATGCCGCCCTGGAGGCGGCCGCCGCCCAGGTCGCCAACGACCTGGGGGACGATGTCATGGGTGACATCCATGCCAGCGCTGACTACCGCCGCTCGATGGCGCCGGTCTTCGTTCGCCGCGCCCTCGCCCAGGCAAGGTCACGCGCGTAAGAGCCGAAGAGACGGTGAAAAGAGAAAAACGGCCGGGTTTTGCCCGGCCGTTTTTAGTTTTGAGTACCGAGTACCGAGTCGAAAGTTGAAAGTGAAAAGTTGAAAGAGGGTATTGTCGACTGAAGACAAGCCGCTTTTTCAGGCCGTTCCCTGTTCCCCGTTCCCTGTTCCCTTGCTTCGTTCCCTGTTCCCTTGCTTCGGTCCCTGTTACCCGTTCCCCGGCTACTTCGTCAGCTCCCCACGCAGATCTTCCCCGATCAGCCGGCGCACGTCGTCCGGGGGGAGGCCTTTGCCGAACAGGTAGAAGAGCTTGGTGAGAGCCGCCTCCGGCGTCATATCGTAGCCGCTCACGACGCCGGCGTCGGCCAGGGCGCTGCCGGTGGCGTAGTCCTGGATTTTCACCGTGCCGGCAAAGCACTGGGTGCAGTCGACCAGCACGACGCCCCGGTCGTGAGCCTCGTGGAGGGCAGCCAGGAAGGCCGGATTATTGGCCGGGCCGTTGCCGACCCCAAAGGCCTGGATGACGACTCCCTTCAGTGGTGGCCGCAGAAAGTTGCGCACGATTTCCCCGGAGATGCCGGGAAAGAGCCAGAGGACCCCGACCGCGGGATCCATGTTCGGCTGCACGGTCAGCCGCAGGCCCGGCTGTTCCGGCCGCCGCACCAGCCGCCAGTTGACCTTGATCTCGATGCCGGCCGTGGCCAGGGGTGGGAAATTCGGCGAGGCGAAGGCGGTAAAACTTTCCGAGTTGGCTTTGACCGCCCGGCAGCCCCGGTAGAGCTCCTGGTCGAAATAGAGGGCCACCTCGGGAATGTCTTCGTTGGCGGCGATCTGCATGGCCGTCACCAGGTTGAGCAGGGCGTCCGTGCGCGGCTCGGCCAGGGGGACCTGTGAGCCGGTCAGGATCACCGGCTTGTGCAGGTTTTCCAGCATAAAAGCCAGGGCGGAAGCGGTGTAGGCCATCGTATCAGTGCCGTGCAGGACGACGATGCCGTCGTAGGCATCGATGTGCCGCTCGATATCCTGGGCGATCTGCAGCCAGTGCTCCGGATTCATATTGGCCGAATCGAGGAGGATGTCGAATTCCCGCACATCATAGGCTGGCATGCCCTCCCCCTGAAACGCCGGGTTCCCGCGCATCTGCTTTTCCAGGTGCCCCGCCGCCGGAACCCACCCCGCCCGTGAGTGCTTCATGCCGATGGTGCCGCCGGTGTAGGCGATGTAGATGTGTTTCATGGGGCAGGGAACGGGGAACGGGGAACGGAGGTTGGCAGGCAGGGAACGGGGAACGGAGGTTGGAACAGCAGCCCGCCTTCAGTAAATATCATCCGTCTTCCACTTTCAACTTTCAACTTTTAACTTTCCACTCGGCACTCGGCACTCGGTACTCATTAATCCTCTTTTGTGCTATTGTATTCGGGCCGATCGGATTCGGGTAGTATAGGAGGAGATTCATGAGCAAAGTCATTGGCATTTTAACGGCCGGGGGCGATACGCCCGGGCTCAACGCGGCGATTCGGGCCATCGGGAAATCGGCCCTGCAGGACGGGAGCGAGGTCATCGGGTTTAAGCAGGGGTTTCGCGGGCTGATGGAAAACCGGACGATCCGGCTCGACAGCCGGGCGCTCTCCGGCATCCTGACGATCGGGGGGACGATCCTCGGCACCGGCCGGGACAAGCCGCACAAGATGCCGATCGGCAGCCGCAAGATGGACATGACCGACGTCATGGTCGAAAATTTTGAAAAGTGGCAGCTCGACTGCCTCGTCTGCCTGGGCGGCGGCGGCACGGCGAAAAACGCCAACCGGCTGGCCCAGAAAGGGCTGCCAATCATCACCCTGCCCAAGACAATCGACAACGACGTCGCGCGCACCGATGTCACCTTCGGCTTCGACACCGCGCTCGGCATCGCCACCGAGGCGGTCGACCGGCTGCACAGCACCGCCCACAGCCACCACCGGATCATCGTGGTGGAGATCATGGGTCACAAGGCCGGCTGGCTGGCCCTGGGGGCCGGCGTCGCCGGTGGGGCGGACGTGATTTTACTCCCGGAGATTCCCTACGACGTCGAAAGTGTGGCTGAGGCGATTCGCTACCGCAGCCGGAAGGGGAGCCCGTTCAGCATTGTGGCCGTGGCCGAAGGGGCGATCTCGAAGGAAGATGCGCACTTACGGGACCAGCTGCTGGCGGATGAGGCGGCCGCCTCCGATGACGAAGCACGGCAGGCGATCAAAGCCCGTTTTCGCCAGTTGAACCGTGAGCGGCGGGGGAACACCCTGCGGCTTTCCCAGGAGCTCGAGGAGCTGACCGGGCTGGAAGCCCGGGTGACCATCCTGGGCCACATCCAGCGCGGCGGGACCCCGTCGGCCGGCGATCGCCTGCTGGCCACCCGGCTCGGGACGCGTACGACCGACCTCATTTCGGCCGGTCATTTCGGCGTGATGGTCGGGGTCAATGGGGAAGGAACGGAACCCGTGCCCCTAGAGGAAGTGGCCGGTAAGACCAAGCTGGTCCCTCTCGACCACCCCCGGCTGCATGCCGCCCGGCGCGTGGGCACCTGCCTCGGCGACTAGTGTGGCTCCCGGCGCAGCGAAACCCGGCGCAGGCCGGTCATCTGGCGAAATGAGAGACCGGCCCGGATCTCGACGACCGTGGCCTCGACGTCGACCACCTGCACGCCGGCCAGGAGCGAAAAGCCAAAGTCAAACAGGCGGGGTGAGAGCGGCGTCGTCGCGCCGAGCATGACCCGTTCGGCTTCCGGAGCGATGTGGGCCAGAATCCCGTCAAGGGTGTGGTTGACCAGCGCGCTGGCGGTAATGGCCACCAGCTCCGCCCGCGGCAGCACATCGGCCATATCGGCTGGCCCGAATTCCCCCGGCCCAGGATCGAGCTCGAATACCGAGATCGCAGCGGCGGCCGGCCGGATTTCCGCATCGATGAAGGGAAAGCGGCCGAAGATGGCCACCCGACGCCCCCGGCCGCGCGCCGCCAGCCAGTCGGCTGCGTCGATCTCGAGCAGGGCAGCCGGATCCGGCTCCAGCAGGGCGTTGAGCGTGGCCAGGCCGGCGGCGGCCGAGCCGGGGTCATCATCGCCGGCCAGCGCTGCCGCGGCGCGGGCCTCACGGCCGCCGAGCGGCATACCCGGGGCTGCGGTCAGGGCGCCCGGTGGTGAAGCCAGCCCTCCCCGAATTTTCCCCCCGATTTCGACGACCGACAGCGTCCAGCGGCGGCCGATCACCAGGTCGACGACCGTGCCGCCGGCCGGGCAGTCGGCCAGAAGCGCCTCCAGAACCGGGCTCATGGGGCCGAGGGCGCCAGGTATTTTTCCGGGTTCTGGCTGAAGGCCTTCTGACAGCCAGCGCAGCAGAAGTAGTAGGTCGCGCCGCCGTGTTCGTGCGTCCAGCGGGCCGTTTCGATTTCAACGGTCATGTGGCAGACCGGATCGACGGCTGTGGCCGGCTCCGGTGCGGCCGGCGTCTCGCGCAGCAGGGCCAGGTCGAGCTGTTCCGCGCTGCGACGCCGCTGCACGATCTCAGCCATGATGCTGAGGGCGATTTCTTCCCCCTGCCGCGCCTGGATGTCGAGACCGGCCGGCCCTTTCAGGGGCAGAAGGTCGCTATCGCCAAAGCCCAGGTCGAGCAGCGCCTGGCGCACGGCGGCCGCCCGCTTCGGGCTGGCGACCAGGCCGATGTAGGCCGGCCGCCCTTTGAGCACCTCGGCGGCGGCCAGCTCGTCGTACTGGCCGTGGGTGGCAATGACGGCGTAGGTCAGGGGATTGATCTGGGGCGCGATTTCAGACAGGTCGGTCAGGATGCGCGCTGAGGAGGGGAGGCCGGCTCCCTCCGTCTCCGGATCGACGACCAGCACCTGGTAGTTCATCGCCCGGCCGAGTTCGGCCAGGGCGCGGGCGATCGGCAGGCTGCCGACGATCAGCAGGCGCGGCTGCGGCCGCTGCGGTTCGATGAATATTTCCAGGGTGCCGCCGCTGAAGCAGACCATGGCCATATCGATCAGCCCTTCTCGCGGCGTCTGCTTTTCGGGGTCGGTCGAGAGGCGAATCAGCCGGCTCTGATCATCGGCCAGCGCCCGCAGCGCCTCGGCGATGACTGTGGGCTGGGCGCAGCTGCCGCCGATCCAGCCGTGCATGATGCCGTCGATCGTGATAATCGCCCGATCTCCCGGCTTGGCCGACGTCGGTTTCTCAGCCCGTACAACGGTGGCGGTGACAAACGGTTCCCCTTTTCCCATCAGCTCATGCGCTTTGGCGAAATAATCCTGGATCATGGGTCCTCCTGGCGGCCGGCCGGCCTCAAATTTCATTCTGCAGCAGCACCTCGCGAAAGGCGATTTCCTCGGCGGCCAGAACATAGACGATCGACGGCAGGCTGTCCGTGTTCTGGTGGAGCGTTTCGTAGTAGGCCAGAAAGTTTTCATCCGGCTGTTTCATCCCCAGGAAGATCAGGTCACTGTCGTTCGAGGCCTCGCGCAGGACCTCAAAAAACGGACGGCCGTTGCTGACCAGCACTTCGGGATGGGCTTCGATGCGAATCTGGCTGATGATATTGTGCAGATTGTTCAGCGCTTTTTCCACCGCGCCGTCATTATCGATGACCATGCGCACCCGCACCTGAGAATCGGGCCAGTCCAGGCTGGTTTTCAGGAGATAGGACAGGATCATCATGAGCGCCCCGTTCCCTTTCAAGCCGCCCCACCAGACGTCGATATGCCGTTTCTGACCGAACCCAAGGACCTTGTTGAAATTGAGGATGGCCACGTTGCGCCGGTTCTGGTGAAAATGGGAAATCATCTCGACGAATCGCGAGCGGTACTCGACCCGTTCGTTATCCCCGAGCACGATCGTGTTGGGCACCAGGGCACCCAGCCCGTACATGTCGACCAGCCGCTCGGCCCCGTCGAAATGGGAATCGGCCGTCACCACCCGGACCATGGCGCTGACACCGCGCTCGTTGAGGTAATCTTTGATATTGGTCTCGAGATTGTACTGCCGGTCCGCTGAGATCCCGGTGTCGGTCAGGACGGTAGCCACGCTCAGCAGGGAGCGGTTGTGGGTAATCGCATTGGCCAGGTCAATCAGCTGCCAGCGGCGCGTCGGCGCGCCGGAGAGCACCAGAATGTGGGGGCGCCAGTTTTTGGGATCGGGCGCCCCCCGCAGGCGCAGGAGCCCCATCCGCGTCACGGCCATCCAGACCCCTTGCCGCACATCCCCCCAGGCCGCTTCGAGCGACCGCCCTTCGAGCCAGATGAATATGGCGGCCACAAAGATAAAGGCGATCACGGTGGCGATGGCATTGATCAGCAGCATCACGGCAATACAGCCGGCGGCGCCGAGGAGCGACCAGATCCAGTGCACCTTGAACGTCGGGCGGAACGAGGGGCTGCCGATGACCCGTTCGATGCCCGCCGCCAGGTTGAGCACCCCATAGGTGGTCAGGAAGAACATTGACAGTACGGGGGCGATCAGGTTGAGATTGCCGAGCCAGACGGCCGCCAGGGTAATGCCGGCCGTCAGCAGCGTGCCCAGGCGGGGGATATCGTTGGCTCCGCTTCCCCGGCCGAGCCACTGCAGCCGGCGGGGGAGAACCCGGTCCCGCGCCAGCGCCTGGAGCACCCGCGGCGCCCCCAGCATCGACCCGACGGCGCTCGAGAGGGTCGCCCCCCACACGCCGAGGAGAATCGCGTCTCCCCAGAAAGAAATCTTGCGCATGATCAAGGGATCGGTAATCAGTGATTCGGTGCCGACCCGGAGGGCCAAAATGATCGGCAGGGCCATATAAATCAGGTAGCCCAGGCCGACGGCGGCAAAGGTCCCCCGAGGAATCGATTTACTTGGATTTTCCAGGTCGCCCGACATGTTGACGCCGGCCATGATGCCGGTGACAGCCGGGAAGAAGACGGCGAAGACGACCCAGAACCCGGCCGACCCCTCGGCGGTGGTTCGCCAGAGTGGGACATCTCCCGGCTCCAGCGGCTGGCCAAAGAGGAGTGAAATCAGCGAAAGGGCGATGGCCGCCATGATAAAATATTGGGCCCGAATGGCTGCCTCGGTCGAAAACAGGGTCAGCAGGGTGACCAGGATGGTGGTGATGGTGCCGACGAGGCGGATATCGAACTGGGGAAACGCCTGGTTGACGCTTTCAGAAAAACCGATGATGTAGAGGGCGACCGAGAGCCCCTGGGCCAGAAAAAGGGGAATGCCGATGGCTCCGCCAAATTCAATGCCCAGCGAGCGGCTGACCATGTAGTAGGCCCCGCCGACCCGCACGATCTGATCAGTGGCGATCTGGGAGATCGAAAGGGCGGTGAGAAAGGTAATTGCCGTCGACATGGTGACGATCAGCAGGGTGGCGAGCAGGCCGACCTGGCCGAGTACCCACCCGAAGCGGAGATACATGATGACCCCGAGAATGGTCAGCAGCGACGGGGTAAAAACCCCGCCAAATGTTCCCAGGCCGCCAACTTTCCCCTGGATTACTTCTTCGCGAACTGCCGTATTTTCGCTCATAAATTAATCGATGAATCCTGGTTTATTAAGTGGAATCGACGAGCCGGCGCCTTCCCAGAAATGGGAAGGCACCGGCCGTAATGCGGTCAGTCTGTGATACCTGCGTCGCGCAGGACTTTCCAGACTTTCTGCGGTGTGATCGGAATGTCGATGTGGCGGACGCCGAGATGCCAGAGGGCGTCGACCACGGCATTAGCGATGGCCGGCGGCGCGCCCACGGTGGGGGATTCACCCACCCCCTTGGCCCCGATCGGATGATGGGGTGAAGGGGTGATCGTGTGTCCGGTTTCCCACTTCGGGGACTCGACGGCTGTCGGCACGAGATAGTCGGCCAGGGTGCCGGTCAGGTTCTGACCGTTTTCATCGTAGACGATCTCTTCGTACAGCGCCGGAGCCAGACCCATCGTCAGCCCGCCGTGCACCTGCCCTTCGACGACCAGGGGATTGATGATGTGGCCGCAGTCGTCGATGGCCACAAAGCGGCGGATGTGCACTTCTCCGGTTCCTTTGTCGATGTCGACCACGCAGATGTAGCTGCCGAAGGGGAAGGTCAGGTTGGGTGGGTTGTAGTAGTCGGTTGCTTCGAGACCGGCTTCGACATCTTCCGGGTGATTCGTATAGGCGGCAAAGGCGATCTCCTGGATCGTTTTGGCCCGGTCCGGCGATCCCTTGACCTGCCACTTGTTCACTTCCCACTCGAGGTCGTCTTCGTTGACCTCGAGCAGGTGGGCGGCGATTTTACGCGCCTTGGCCCGGATCTTGCGGGCGGCCATGGCGGCCGCAGCGCCGGCCGTCGGGGTAGAGCGGCTGGCGTAGGTGCCCAGCCCGTAAGGGGCGGTATCGGTATCCCCTTCTTCGACCTCGATGTCGGCCGCCGGAATCCCCAGCTCCTCGGCGATAATCTGGGCATAGGTCGTCTCGTGACCCTGCCCCTGGGACTTCGTGCCGAAGCGAGCGAGCGCTTTCCCGGTGGGATGGACCCGAATTTCGGCCGAGTCGAACATCTTGATCCCAAGAATATCGTAATCCTTGGCCGGGCCGGCGCCCACGACTTCGGTGAAGCTGGAGATGCCGATGCCCATCAGCTCGCCGCGGGCCCGTTTTTCCGCCTGCTCCTGGCGCAGCGCCCGGTAGTCGATCATCTCCATCGCCTTTTCCAGCGCCGCCTGGTAGTTGCCGCTGTCGTATTCCCATCCGGTCGGGGATTTGTAGGGGAACTGCTCCGGCTTGATGAAGTTGTTCAGCCGGTAGTCGGCCGGATCGACGCCGAGCTCATGGGCCATGATGTCGGTCATGCGCTCGATCATGTGCACCGCTTCCGTGACCCGGAACGAGCAGCGGTAGGCGACGCCGCCAGGTGGTTTGTTCGTGTAGACGGCGTCCATGTTGACGTGGGCTGCCTGCAGATCGTAGGAGCCGGTGCAGATGCTGAAAAGGCCGGCCGGGAATTTCGACGGGTTGGCCGCCGCGTCGGCCGCTCCGTGATCGGCCAGGCCGTTCACCCGCAGCCCGACGATCCGGCCGTTCTCGTCGGCCGCCAGCTCCGCTTCCAGGTGATAATCCCGGGCAAAGCTGTCCGCCTGCAGATTCTCGGACCGATCTTCGATCCACTTGACCGGTTTCCCCAGCAGCAGGCTGGCCACCGCGCCGACGACATAGCCGGGATAGACCGGCACCTTGCCGCCGAAACCACCGCCGATATCCGGTGAGATGATCTGGATTTTTTGCTCCGGCAGGCCGGTCACCAGGGCGAAAACCGTCCGAATGGCGTGCGGCGCCTGGGTCGTCATGTAGATCTGCATCTTCTGCATGGCCGGGTTGTAGTTGGCCACCATCCCGCAGGTTTCGATCGAGGCGACGTGAATGCGCGGAATGTACATGTACTGCTTCACGACGTGCCGCGCGCTCGCGAAGACCTGGTCGGTCCGATCCTTGTCGCCCACCTCCCAGTGCCAGATCCGGTTGGTCTTCAGCTCCTTGTCGTCCCGGACGATCGTTTTGTCCTCGAGGGCCTCGAACGGATTGATGACCGGGTCCAGCGGGTCATATTCGACATTGACCTTTTCCACAGCGTCGGCCGCGATGTACCGGTCGGTGGCGATGACGGCGCAGACTTCCTGGGCGTAGTAGACGACCTTTTCCGTCGGCAGCACCATCTGCGTATCCGACATCAGGGTTGGCATCCAGTGCAGCCCATGAGCTTCGAGGTCCTTGCCGGTGATCACGGCGATGACCCCGTCCATGGCCAGCGCTTCACTGGCGTCGATATTGACGAGGCGGGCGTGGGCATACGGACTGCGGACGATATCCATGTAAAGCATGCCGGGCAGCTTGATATCGTCGACGTAGTTGCCTCGACCCTGAATAAAGCGCGGATCTTCTTTGCGCTTCATCCGGTGGCCCATGCCGCAAATTTCCTCTGGCGTATTGACCTGGATTTCATCCGTAGTTTCCACCCGGGCGGAGGATCCTTCGGGGGCGGCGTGCTTGGACTCGAACCGGTCGGCCAGGTGATGGGGTTTTTGAGAATCGTGATACGTCATGCCATTACCTCCTCGGCCTCATTCAT
>JBFFZG010000052.1:0-20317 GCA_041568735.1 Promineifilaceae bacterium (SeqCode) | reverse complement strand
GGAGTTGGCCAGGACGACGTCGAGCATCGAGCATTCGTCGATGATGACCATGTCGGCGTCGATGGGGTTCTCCTCGTTCCGGCCGAACCCCTCCCCCGGTTTAAATTCCAGGAGGCGGTGGATCGTTTTGGCCGGGCGGCCGGTCGCCTCGCTGAGCCGCTTGGCCGCCCGGCCGGTCGGGGAGGCGAGGGCATAACTCTGTCCCCGGCCGTCCAGGGTATCGAGCAGTGCGCGCAGGGTGGTCGTTTTTCCCGTGCCCGGCCCGCCGGTAAGAACGGTCACCTTCTGCGCCAGGGCGGTTTCCACGGCGCCGGCCTGTTCGAGGCTGAGCGGGTGACTGCCGGCCGTCTGGACCGGCGGCAGCGGCAGCCGGGACTGCCCCCCACCGCCGGCGCGCAGCCGGCTCGTCCGGTGGTTTACCAGCCGGTTGAGCCGGTTGGTTACACCCACTTCCGAAAAATAGAGCGGGGTCAGATAGACGGCCGTCACCGGCTCCCCTTCCCCGTTTTCCGTCTCTCCTGCGGCGCTGTATCCGGCCAGCGTCTCCCGAACGATCAGCTCCTCCCCCGCCAGCGAATCGATCACCGTGCGGACCTGCTCTTCGCCCACACCGAGAATTTCGGCCGCCTGCGGTTCGAGCTCGTTCTGGGGAAAGTAGACGTGGCCATCCTGGGTTTTTTGATTGAGCGTGTAGGCGATGCCGGCCTCGATCCGGCCGGGATCCTCCCGTTCGAGTCCAAGGGCCTGGGCGATTTTATCGGCGGTAATGAAGCCAACGCCGTGTATGTCGCGCACAAGCCGGTAGGGGGTTTCCCGCACGATCGGCAGGGCTTCATCGCCGTACTGCTTGTAGATTTTCGTGGCCAGCGTGGTTGAGATGCCGTGGGACTGCAGGAAGAGCATGACTTCCTTGATCGACCGCTGCTCCTCCCAGGCTCGCAGGATCCCTTCAACTCGCCGGGGTCCGATGCCGCTCACCTGGGCGAGCCGCTCCGGTTCATGCTCGATGACGTCGAGCGTCTCTTCGCCGAACTGGTTGACGATCCGTTCGGCCATGACCCGCCCCACTCCGCGAATCAGACCTGAGCCGAGGTAGCGTTTGATCCCTTCGATGGTAGCCGGGAGCGCCTGTTCGCACCGTTCAGCGCGAAACTGGCGGCCGTGCTGCGGATGGGACTCCCAACGGCCGGCGATCTTGAGCCATTCGCCCGGATTGGTTTCCGGCAGGTGACCGATGACGGTGATCAGCGCCTCCCGGCCGCTGGCATAGGCGTAGGGAAGCATATCCCGTCGATCCGGCCGCAGTCGGAGGACGGTGTACCCGTTCTCTTCGTTATAATAGGTAATCCGCTCGACAGAGCCGCTGATGAAAGGGGGCTGCTCTTCCATGGAAAAAGAGGGAAACGGGGAAAAGGCCGGCTACGCCGACTTCCGGCCGGAGAGGAAATAGGTCATCATTTCACCACGCCCCTTGACCCAGACCGGACCCCGTTCGACAAAGTGGTAGCGATCTTTGATCAGCTCGTAAGTTTCCGAGGAGACGTGGATTTTACCGGCCATGCTCTGCTCTTCCATGCGCTTGGCCACATTGACGGCGTCCCCCCACAGATCGTAGCTGAATTTATAGCGGCCGATGACCCCGGCGACGACCGGGCCGCTGTTGATGCCGATGCGCATCGTGTATGGATCGCCTGAAGGGGACGTATAGCGCTGGATGGCCTGCAGCATGTCCAGGGCCATGTTGGCGATGGCGGTGGCGTGGTGAGGCGTGGCGATCGGCACACCGCCGACGACCATGTAGCCGTCGCCGATCGTCTTCACTTTCTCCACCCCGTGCTGATCGGCCAGCTGGTCGAAGGAGGAGAAAATTTCATTTAACTGCTGCACGAGGTCAATCGGCGGCAGCTGATTGGAGAGCTGGGTGAAGTCGACAATATCGGCGAACAGGACGGTGACGTTATCGAAGCTGTCGGCAATCGTTTCCTCGCCCTGTTTCAGGCGCTCGACGACGGCGTAAGGGAGCATATTCTGCAGGAGCTGTTCGGAGCGCAGCCGCTCGATTTCAAGCTGGGACAGGTAGATTTTTTCCTGGTCATGCCGTCGTTTTCGCTCGAGAGCCGCCTCGACCCGCGCCTTGAGAATCGTGTTGGTGACCGGTTTGGTGATGTAGTCGGTGGCTCCGAGATTGATCGATTTGATGACGCTGTCGAGGTCGGCCAGGGCGGAGATGATCAGCACGGGCAGGTCGCTCAGGTGTTTGCGGCTGCGGATCACCTTAAGCACGTCGAACCCGCTCATATCCGGCATCATCAGGTCGAGCAGCACGAGATCGAAGTGGCCGCTTTCGAGGTTCGACAGCCCATCACGGCCGTTGTAGGCGATCTCGACAGCATAGCCTTCGGCATTCAGCTGGGTTTTCAGGACCATCCCGCTGGAATCATTGTCATCGATAATCAATATGGTGTCGTTCGTTCCGGTCATGTGGTTTTCCCCATCAAATGCGGCTCGTATTGTGGCACATTCTGGCGGGTTTGGCGACTCGAGGATGAACTGGGAGATAAGGATAGTGGAAAAGCGGGAATTGACATTGGGAAAATATTCACAAGCGCCGTTTGATTGGCTTTACCGGCCGGATGGGTTTTGATACAATCTCGCCGATTGTGATAAAATGAACAACGTCCTTAAACTGGATCTAACCTGACCATTTTTGAAGTGAATCGATGAATAACAGCTATTTGATGCCATACGTGCCGGTGGCCGTTCTCTTCGGTATTGCGCTTTTCCTGGCCCTGCTGCTGCCGATTCTGTCGGTCAGTCTCGGCCCCCGACGGCCCAATACACGGAAAATGCAGCCTTATGAGTCGGGCATGACGGCCGTGGGCAAGGCTCAGCGGCGCTATCCGGTGAAGTTTTATCGGATAGCTGTGTTATTCATTTTATTCGACATCGACATCATCCTGATCGTGCCGTGGGCGGTTGCCCTGCGCGATCTGGGACTATTTGGGCTGGGCGCAGTCCTGATCTTCATCGTCATCTTTATTCTTGGGGATCTCTGGGCCTGGCGGAAGGGGTTGCTGGAATGGGATTAGAACAGAAAGCGGGTGACCTGGGGATCGTAACCCATCGTCTTGAGGATCTGGTGAACTGGGGCCGCACCAACGCGATGTGGCCGATTTTGTTCGGCCTCGCCTGCTGCGCCATCGAAATGATGGCCTCACAGGCCTCTCACTACGATGCCTCCCGCTTTGGCATGGAGCTCAACCGGCCGGCGCCCCGGCAGTCCGACCTCATGATCGTGGCTGGCCGGGTATCGCGCAAGATGGCGCCTGTTGTACGCCGCCTCTATGACCAGATGCCGGAGCCAAAATGGGTGATCGCCATGGGGGACTGCGCCTCCTGCGGCGGCATCTTCAATAACTATGCCATCGTCCAGGGAGTGGATGAGATCATCCCGGTCGATGTCTACGTGGCCGGCTGCCCGCCCCGTCCCGAAGCCCTGATCGACGGCATCATGACCCTGCATGAAAGCATCCGCCAGGAGTCCTTTAAAACCTGGGCCTGATGAGCGGATGATCTGAATCCCGCGGCCCCGAATGGGCCGCGCGGCTGAACCGGCACGTACGCTGCCCGACCGATTTAGGAATTTCATGGCACACCCGCACGACGAACTCGCAGTCCAAAAAATTCAGGCGGCCTTCCCCGAGGCGATCGAAGAGATCGTCGATTTCCGCGGCGAGCGGACTCTGGTGGTCGGGCAGGAATTTCTCTACCCGATCTGCCAGATGCTGCGCGACGATCCGGACCTCCAGTACAACTTCCTGACCGATATTTGCGCCGATGACATGCTCCCGGCTTTTCCCCGCTTTGCGGTCAACTACCAACTCCGCTCCATGCCCCACATTCACGAGCTGCGGCTGCGGACCTTTGTGGAAGATCCGGACGAGGGGCCGCGCACCATCGGCGACATCTGGAAGATCGGCACCTGGCTCGAAATGGAGGTCTATGATCTGATGGGGGTCCGCTTCGCCGGCAATGGGGCGCTGCGCCGCCTGTTTCTACCTGAAGATTGGGTTGGCTTCCCGCTGCGCAAAGATTATCCGCTCGGCTACGAGGAAGTCCAGTTTTCATTTAACTATAAAGCCATCGAGGAAAAGAAGCCCTATGCCGGCCGGAAGCGGCTCGAGAAAGAGGAAGGTGAGGCAAAGCGGTAGGCGGAAGGGATCAGTAATCCGTAACCAGTAAACGGTCTGATCTGTTTGCGGGAATTATCGTTTTCCGGATTCTGATATCAGGTCACTGATTACGGAATACCGATGGCCGCATGCCGATTTCACAGAGGAAATTATGTCCCTAATCACAGCTGGCGGCGATACCGTTCGCGAAATAACAGTTGAAGAACTGCGCAACAAGCTCGGCACCGGAATGGAGATCGAGAGCGAGGAGCACATGCTCCTGAGCATGGGGCCGCAGCATCCGAGCACACATGGGGTGCTGCGCCTGCTGGTCGAGCTCGACGGGGAGCGGGTGGTCAATCTCGCGCCGGATATCGGGTATCTGCACACCGGTATCGAGAAAAATATGGAGGCCAAGACCTATACCAAGGCGCTGGTCATGACCGACCGGATGGATTACCTGTCGCCCATGTCCAACAACCTGGGGTATATCCTGGCGGTGGAAAAACTGCTGGGGATTGAGGTGCCGCCGCGGGCCCAGGCGATCCGCACGATCCTGGTGGAGATGGCGCGCATCGGCAGCCACCTCGTCTGGCTGGGCACCCATGCTCTGGATCTGGCGGCCATGTCGGTCTTCCTCTACTGCTTCCGCGAGCGGGAATACATCCTCGACGTGTTCGAGATGGTGGCCGGCCAGCGCATGATGGTCAGCTATTTCCGCCCCGGCGGCGTCTGGCGGGATCTGCCGGAAGAGTTTGAGCCGGCCGTGCGCAATTTCCTCGACTTCATGCCGGCCAAGATCGCCGACTACGAAGGACTGCTTAAAAACAATCCGATCTGGGTCAACCGGACCAAAGACGTCGGGGTCATTTCGGGCGAAGACGCCATTTCCTGGGGGCTGACCGGCCCCAGTTTGCGCGGGTCCGGAGTCGATTGGGATCTGCGGCGCGCCTACCCCTATTTGCTGTATGACCAGCTTGATTTCCGTGTGCCGGTTCACACGGAAGGGGATGTGTATGCCCGCTACCGCTGCCGGATGGAAGAAATGACCGAAAGCCTGGGCATCATCCGCCAGGTGATGGACCGGATGCCCACCGGACCGGTCAACGCCGACGACCGCAAAGTGGTCCCCCCGCCCCGGGCGGAGCTTGGCCGCAGCATGGAAGCGGTCATCCACCACTTCAAGCTCTGGACCGAAGGGTTTAAAGCTCCTGAAGGGTACGTTAAATTGAGCATCGAATCGCCCCGGGGTGAGTTCATGTGCTACCTGCGGGGAGACGGCGGCCCCAAGCCGGCCCGGGTCCATTTCCGCACCCCTTCTTATGTCAATCTGGCGGCCCTGCCGGTCATGTCTAAAGATCTTTACGTCGCGGACCTGATCTCTATCATCGGCTCGATCGACATCGTTCTGGGAGAAATTGACCGATAAAGCCATTTGAAAGTGACCAGCCGCAGGCAGAAGGCGGGTTTTGCTTGCCTGAATCCCGGCCCGCTGGCTGAGCACCCGCCACCATTCATGTGAAACAGATGTTAAAAGAAAAATACGCCCGTGAAATTCAAAGCCTGCTGACCCGCTACCCGGAAACGCAGAAGAAGTCGGCCATTCTTCCCCTGATGCACCTCGCGCAGAAGGAATACGGCTACATGAGCCCCGAAGCCCAGCGGGAAGTGGCCGACATCCTGGGACTCGACCCCACCCACGTCCTCGGCATCGCCGGTTTTTATTCCCTGTTTTACGAGGAGCCCGTCGGCCGGTACGTGCTGGAGATCTGCAACGATCTGGCCTGCGCCCTGCGCGGGGCCGACGAATTTATCGAGATGGCCTGCCAGAAGCTGGGCGTCGAAAAAGACGAAATCACCCCCGATGGCCTCTTCACCATCAAGAACGTCATGTGCCTCGGCGCCTGCGATCGCGCCCCGATGCTGCAGTGCAATCTGAAATTCCACGAGCACCTCGACGAAGCTAAATTTGACCAAATGATCGCCGATCTGCGCGCGGCGGCCGAACGGGGAGATAACCCCCACGAGGTGGTCGACCGGATTCTGGTCGACACCCACCATGCGGATTGAAATCTGATGGGAGCGGCCGGCCGTCGACATCCCGGCGGATCAGGGCTGTTTCCCGCGAAATAAACCGGGTTCAAACCATGACAAATCTCATCTTACGCCATCTCGATGTCCCCAATATCCAGGAACTGGACGTCTACCTGGCCCACGGGGGCTACGAGGGGTTCAAAAAAGCCCTCACCATGACCCCGGAAGCGATCATCGATGAAATCAAAAAGGCGGTGATTCGCGGCCGTGGGGGCGCGGGCTTCCCGGCCGGCATCAAATGGAGCTTCATCCCCAAAGGGGATGGTGAAAAATACATCGTCATCAACGCCGACGAATCGGAAACCGGCACCTTTAAAGACCGCGAGATCCTGGAGCTGAACCCGCACCAGGTCATCGAGGGGGCGCTCATCGCCGCCTACGCCGTCAACGCGCGCAAGATCTTCTGCTACTGGCGCGGCGAGTACATGGACGCCGCCTATGCCTCTGAAAAGGCGATCAAAGATCTCTACAAGGCCGGCCTGATGGGGAACAATATCCAGGGCAGCGGTTTTTCCTGCGATTTCTATAATCATTTTGGGGCCGGCGCCTATATCTGCGGCGAAGAAACCGCGCTGCTTGCCTCGCTTATGGGCGACCTGGGGCAGCCCTGGTCGAAGCCGCCATTCCCGGCCATCGAAGGGCTTTATAAAAAGCCGACTGTCGTCAACAACGTCGAAACCCTGGCCAACGTGCCGCCCGTCATCGTCAACGGGGCCGACTGGTACCTGGGCATGGGCACCGAACAGAGCACCGGAATTAAGGTCGTCTGCCTGAGCGGGCACGTCAAACGGCCGGGCAACTACGAGGTCGAAATGGGTAAGGTGACCTACCGGGATCTCATCTACGGCGAAGCTTACGGGCAGGGCATGCTCGGAGACCGCGCTTTCAAAGCGCTGCTGCCCTCCGGCGGCTCCGGCCCGATTGTCAAAGCCGATGCCCTCGACGCGACCGTGTCGTTTGAAGGGCTCAATCCCTTCGGCTCGATGATGGGCTCCGCCTCGGTCATCGTCATGGATGAGACGACCGACATGGTCTGGGCCACGCTGAAAATGACCCACTTCTTCAAGCACGAATCCTGCGGTAAGTGCACCCCCTGCCGCGAGGGGACATACTGGCTGGAGAAGCTGCTGATCAAGATCAACGACGGCAGGGGCAGCCAGGACGACATCAAAAAGCTGGAACGGGTCGCGAACCAGATGAAAGGCAAATGTCTCTGCGCCCTGGGTGAATTCGCCATCAGCCCGGTTCTTTCGACGATCAAGCATTTTCTGCCGGAATATCAGGCCAAGATCGGCGCGGCGAAGCCGGGGGCGAAGGCGGCCGAAAAAGCCGCAGCCCCGGTCGCGGCCGATTGAACGAGAAGAACCGCTGCCCGCCCGATTTTCCAGGCCGGGCCCCGGCGATTTGACAACCAACGGAAGGTCACACCAATACGAGGCGGCCGGCGAAACGCCGGCGGCCCTGGCGAAAAAAAATGAGTGAACTGGTCACAATCATCGTAGACGGAAAAGAGGTTCAAGTTCCCAGAGGAACCACCGTGGTCGACGCCGCCAAGCGGGTCGACGTCGACATCCCGGTCTTCTGCCACCACCCCAAGCTGGAGCCGGTCGGCATGTGCCGCATGTGTCTTGTCGAAATCGGCCTGCCGACGCGCGATCGGGCGACGGGGGAGCTGGTGCTCGACGAGGACGGCAAACCGCAGATCGCCTGGGGGCGGGTCCTCCAGACCGGCTGCACCGTGCGCGTGACGGACGGCATGGTCGTCCGGACGACCTCCGAGGTCGTCGACGAGGCCCGGGAAGGGATGATCGAGTTCCTGCTGACCAGCCATCCGCTCGACTGCCCGATCTGCGACAAGGGTGGGGAATGCCCTCTACAGAACCTGACCATGGCCCACGGTCTGGGCGAAACCGCCTTCGATTACGAAGACAAGATTCACAACGAGAAACACGTCCCATTGGGAGAACTCATCTACCTCGATCGGGAGCGCTGTATTCAGTGCGCCCGCTGCACCCGCTTCCAGGATGAGATCGCCGGGGACCCGGTGATCGGCTTCCACAACCGGGGGCGGAAGCTGGAAATCGTGACTTTTTCCGATCCGGGCTTCGACAGCATCTGGAGCGGCAACACGACCGACCTCTGCCCGGTTGGCGCGCTGACCACCAGCGATTTTCGCTTTGCCGCCCGGCCGTGGGAGCTGACGCCCGTGGCCAGCATTTCCCCGCATGGTCCCGAGGGGGAAAATATCACCATCAGCACTCGCCAGGAGGCATCGGCCAACGGCCGCGTCGTCATCAAGCGGATCATGCCCCGGCAGAACGAACAGGTCAACGAAATCTGGATCTCCGACCGGACCCGCTTCGCCCACCACTTCGCCGATGCGGCCGACCGGCTGCAGAAGCCGCTGGTCCGCCAGGACGGCCGCCTGGTCGAAGCCGAATGGGATGAAGCGCTCGAGCTCGTCGCCAGCCGGCTGCGTGCGGCCGGCCAGCGGAGCGCCGGGGTGGCCGGCGACCGGCCGAGCAATGAAGACCTCTTCGCCTTTCAACGGCTGATTCGGCAGGGACTGCAGAGCCCGAATGTGGCCCAGGCCCATCCCCGCCTGGCCGGGGGAGAGGTGACGGCCCGGGTCGGCATCGCCGCCGGCAGCAACCTGCTCGAGCTCGGCCGGGGTGATGCGATCCTGGTCATCGCCTCCGATCTGCATGAAGAGGCGCCGATCTGGTGGCTGCGGGTCAAGCAGGCGGCCGAGCGCGGCGCGAAGCTGGTCGTCCTGAACGTCCGGCCGACCCGGCTCGACCCCTATGCGACGCATGTCGTCCACTACGAACCGGGAGAGGCGCTGCAGGCCGCCCGCCAGCTCCTGAGCAGCGCGCAGATCGAAGGGCAGGGGGAAGGGGTCTATGCCGGCCCGGCCGAGGCACTGCTGAATGGTGCCAACCTGGTCGCCTTCTACGGCTACGAAGGGCTGACCTACGACGAAACCGATGTCCTGGCCAAAACGCTGGCCAACCTGCTCCTGATCAAGAACGGCGATGGTCGAAACCACGCCGGTCGGCGAAACAACGGCCTGATCGCCGTCTGGCCCCACAACAACACCCAGGGGGCCTGGGACATGGGGATCCACCCCGAACTGGGACCGGGCTATCAAAAACTGGCCACACCGGGGCTGAAGCCGGCGGAAATTTACCGGCAGGCGCAGGCCGGCGAACTGCACGCGCTCTATGTCCTGGGGGCCGATCCGATCGGCGACGGGCTGATGGCCGGCCGGGGCCGGCTCGACTTCCTGGTCGTCCAGGAACATTTCCTGACGGCCACGGCCCAGGCGGCCGACGTCGTCCTGCCGGCCCAGAGCTGGGCCGAGCGAGACGGCACTTTTACCAGCGGCGAACGGCGGGTGCAGCGCTACTACCCGGCCATTCCACCGGTTGGCAGCAGCCGACCGGACTGGCTGATCCTCGAGCAGATTGGCGAAAAACTCGGCCTGGAAAAAGCCCGGATGGCCGCCAGCCTGGTCTTTAAGCAAGGGATCGCCGCGGCGGTGCCCCAGTATCAGGCGATGGACTACCGCACCCTGGCCCGGGTCGAAAAGCAGTTTCCCAATGTCGGCGGCGAGGACCAGTATTATGGCGGAACGTCGTACGAGAACCGGCACGGGCTCGGCCAGCAGTGGCCGGCCGCGGCCGAATCGGAGGAAGTTCCCCTCTACCAGCTGCCGGAAGGGGCGCCGGCTCCGTCCGTGAAATTTCCGGTGATCCGGGCGGCTGCGCTCTTCACTCCCGGCACGCTGATCACTCACTCTGAAGTGCTCCAGCCGCGGCTGGCCCGGCCGACGCT
The DNA here is from genome assembly GCA_041568735.1 of Promineifilaceae bacterium (SeqCode). Lineage (GTDB taxonomy): Bacteria > Chloroflexota > Anaerolineae > Promineifilales > Promineifilaceae > WTJY01. Next base: position 10,214 of record JBFFZG010000052.1, on the reverse strand, counting down.
GCACCTGCACGCGAGCGACGCCGCCCGGCTGAACCTTTCCACCGGCGATCCGGTGGTGGTTCACCTGAAAAACGGCGAGCTCGAAGTGGCCGCGCAGGTCAACTACGACGGTCCGAAAGGCGTGGCCGTGGTGGTCGGGGTACCCTTCAAGGCCGGCCTGCTGGAAGCGAAAATCGAAAAACGGCAGGCGGCTCCTGAGGCGGCCGTTGAAGCCGGTTAAACCGGATCCGGCCGCTCCTTCCCCGGATGGGACCGGCCGCAGCAAATAACTGATAGGACTATCGACCGGATTTAGGAAGACACTATGGAAGCGACGACTGCCGGGCAGCTGGCCCTGATTACCCTGGCGATCGCCGGAATCATCACCCTGGTGGTGATTACCGGGTTCGCCTATACCACCCTCCTCGAGCGGAAGGTGCTGGCCCGCCTGCAGGGTCGAGTCGGCCCCAACCGGGCCGGCTACCTGCCGATTCCCCGCCGCGGGCAGAAGGAGAGGCGGCTGCTCGGCGGGATCATGCAGCCCGCGGCCGACGCGGTCAAGCTCTTCATGAAAGAAGACCTGACCCCAGTTTACGTCGATCACTGGGTTTACAACATCGCCCCGATGATCACGGTCATGCCGGTCATTCTGACCCTGGCCGTGATTCCCTGGGCAGCCTCGGTGACCCTCTTCGGTATCGAATACCCCTACCTGGCCATCGCGCCCGGCCTCAACGTCGCCATCCTGTTTGTCCTGGCGGTGACCTCGGTTGAGGTGTACGGCGTCGTTCTGGCCGGCTGGTCTTCCAACAGTAAATACGCCATTCTCGGGGGCATCCGCTCGACGGCGCAGATGATCAGTTACGAGCTCTCACTGGGGCTGACCCTCCTGATTCCGGTGATGATCGCCGGCTCCCTCAACCTGAACGACATCATCGTAGCCCAGCAGAATTCCGCCTGGTTTACGATCATCCAGCCGATCGCCTCGCTCCTTTTCTTCGTCGGCGCCCTGGCCGAGATGCAGCGCGCGCCGTTCGACCTGCTCGAGGCAGAGCAGGAGCTCTCCTCCGGCTACAACGTCGAATACGCGGGCATGCGCTTCGCCATGTTTTTCATGGCGGAATACATGAAAATGATCGTGTTCAGCGCCCTGTGGGTGATTCTGTTTCTGGGTGGATACGACATCCCGCTGATCAACGAGGCGGCCATCGCCGCCTCGGCCGATTCCACGCTGGTATCCTTCCTGCTGGCGGCCGGCCAGGTGCTGTCGATAATCTTGAAAATTGTCTTCGCCCTGGTCCTCATGATCTGGATTCGCGCCTCCTGGCCTCGCCTCCGCTACGACCAGCTGATGGACCTGGGGTGGAAGATCATGCTGCCCATCGCCCTGGCCAACGTGATCGTGACCGGCATCTTCCTCGTCCTGGCGCAGGAAGGGGTCTTTGACGGGATCAACAACGCCATTCTGGGCTTATTTTAATGGACACACGGCACCAATCGCCTCAGAGAGAATGATGGAACGAGCGGCCGGGATCCCGGCCGGTTGGAGAAGCAAAATATGCCCAACATGATCGAATATCTCGGAGAACTGGCCCGGGGGATGAGCATTACCCTCAAGCACGCGTTCACGAATCCGGTTACGATCCAGTACCCGGAGCAGAAACGGCCGGTTCGCCACCGCTTCAAGGGGCGGCACGAGCTCAAGCGGTATGACAACGGGCTGGAGAAATGCATCGGCTGCTCCCTCTGCGCGGCCGCCTGCCCGGCCGACGCTATTTTCGTCGAGGCGGCGGAAAACACCGACGAGCGCCGGTTTTCCCCGGGCGAACGGTATGCCAGCACCTACGAAATCAACATGCTGCGCTGCATTTTCTGCGGTTTCTGTGAAGATGCCTGCCCCACCGAAGCGATCATTCTGGAAGAAAAATATGAACTGAGCTTTGTCGACCGGGCCAGTGCGATTTACACCAAAGACATGCTGATCGTGCCGGTTCCCGATGGGGGTAAGGACACCCCGCAGCAGGTTGAGCCGGGCAAATTTAACCGATCGATTCCCGACATGGAAAATCCGCGCTGAGCGGCGGAACCTTCTGCCAAACGGTTGACTTGAGAAGATAGCACCATGGATAATCCCTTTCTCTTTTTCCCCCTCGCCATCGTCGCCCTCTGGTCGGCGATCTCGATGCTGCTCAGCCGCAACGCGGTGCACAGCGCCCTTTACCTGATCGTGAACTTCGCCACGATCGCTGTTTTCTACATTATCTTAAACGCCCCCTTCCTGGCCATGGTGCAGATCACCGTTTACGCCGGGGCGATCATGGTCCTCTTCCTGTTCGTGATCATGCTCCTGGGAGCGGAGGAGAGTGCCGGCGTTCTGGGCACGCGCCGCGGCCAGATGATCTCCGCGCTCGTTCTGGGAGGGGTGATCATCGGCTCCTTGATTGCCGCCCTCACCCGCCTCGGCAGTCCCGCCGCCGCGTTGCTGGTCGACAGCAGCCCGCGGAACCTGGCCGTGATTTTATTTGAAACCTACGTTTTCCCGTTCGAAGTGACCGGCGTTTTACTGCTGGTCGCGGTGGTGGGGCTGTTCGTCCTATCCAAGCGGCTGGTAAAGAATCGAGGGTAAGCCCATGACAATTACGATTGAATGGTACATCGCCTTAACTGCCTTCCTGTTTATCATTGGCGCTCTCGGAGTTTTACTGCGGCGGAATGCCATTATTATCTTCATGTCGGTGGAGCTCATGCTGAACGCCGCCAATTTACTCCTGGTCGCCTTCGCCCACCAGCTGGGGGATGCGCACGGGCAGGTCCTGGTATTTTTTGTCATGACGGTGGCGGCGGCCGAAGTGGCCGTTGGCCTGGCCCTGATCGTGGCCATTTTCCAGACAAAAAAGAGCATCGATATCGGGCAGATCAACCTTCTCAAAGGCTAGCGATCCGACCGGCCGACCGCCGGCCGGCGTGATCTCCTGGCACCTTGTAAGCGAAAGCGTATGAATGCATTTGGACTCGCACCACTCCTTCTGATTCTGCCGATCATCGGCGTGCTTTTTAACGGCATCGTCGGCCGGTATTTTCTCGAAGCCAACCGGACCACCGGGGAAAAATGGTCGGGCTGGTTCGCCAGCGCCATCTCCCTGGCCACCTTCGTCGTCTCCGTCCTGATCTTTTTCAGCCTGATCGACAACGACTACCACGCCGAAACGGTGGTGATGTTCGACTGGTTTAACATCCCTTCGGCCGATTTCCACATCCCCTGGGCCTTCTACCTCGATACGCTATCGTCGACGATGACGCTGGTCGTGACCGGGGTCGGCTCCCTCATCCATATCTACGCCATCGGCTACATGCATGGGGATCGGGATTTCCACCGCTTCTTTACCTATCTCAACCTCTTCCTCCTCTTCATGCTGATCCTGGTCACCGGCAGCAGCTACCTGATGCTCTTTGTTGGCTGGGAAGGGGTCGGTCTCTGCTCGTTCCTGCTGATCGGCTACTGGTTTGACAAGCCGCACGGGGTGGGGATCGCCAACGGCGATGCCGCCCGCAAGGCCTTTGTCGTCAACCGGATCGGCGACTTTGCCATGATCCTGGGCATGATTCTGACTTTCTGGACCTTTAAGTCGATGGAGTACGACACCGTCTTTAAAGGGGCGGTTGAAATGTTCGAGGCGAACGAAATGGTTCACTTCGGCATCGTCGAGCTCTCGTTCTCGGCCGTCGTCAGCGTCATCACCGCCCTCTTCCTGATCGGGGCGACCGGAAAATCGGCACAGATCCCACTGTTCGTCTGGCTGCCGGACGCCATGGCCGGCCCGACGCCGGTTTCGGCGCTGATCCACGCGGCCACGATGGTGACCTCCGGCATCTACCTGATCACCCGCTCTAACGTGCTTTTCGAGATCGCCCGCGAGAGCGGCTACCAGCTCTTCGGCCTGATTTCGTCGCCCGATCTGGTCGCCGTGGTGGGAGCCCTGACGGCCGTTTACGCCGGTCTCGTCGCCTTCACCCAGTTCGACGTCAAGAAAGTGCTCGCCTATTCGACCGTCAGCCAGCTCGGCTTCATGATCGCCGCGGTCGGGATGGGCGCTTACGTTGCCGGGATGTTCCACCTGATCACCCACGCCTTTTTTAAGGCGCTGCTCTTCCTCGGCTCCGGGTCGATCATTCACGGGATGGAGCACGGCCATCACCACGTGCATGAACACGGGCATGGCCATCACGGCCACGACGACAGCCATGACCACCACGAAGCCGAGCACGCCGCCGAGGACAGCCACGAAGATTTCGACCCACAGGACATGCGCTTCATGGGCGGTCTGCGGACTAAAATGCCGGTGACTTTTGCCGTTTACATGATCGGCACACTGGCTCTGGCCGGCATCTTTCCCTTTGCCGGCTTCTGGTCGAAGGACGAAATCCTGGCCCACGCCTCGGTCAGCTCTTTCGGGGTTTTCAATTTTGTTTACTGGATGCTGACCATCGGCGCTTTCTGCACCGCGTTTTACATGGGGCGGCAGATCAAGATGATCTTTTTCGGCAAGCCGCGCCATGAGGCAGGCCAGTACGCCACCGAGAGCTCGCGGCTCATGACCCGGCCGCTGGTCTTCCTGGCCGCCCTTTCCCTGCTTGGTGGAATCATTAACCTCCCGAACATCGGCGGCGGATCCGCCGGCGCGCCGGCCGAGGAACACGCGGCCGCCGGCGTGCTGGCCAAAACGGCCGCGGCCGAAGAAGAAGCGGCTGGTGGCTTCACCCTCGCCCTCGAACACTGGCTGGAACACTCCATCGAATCCTTCCACCTGACCGAAGAAGGGGTGGTCCACATGCCGCACACGCCGACCACGCTGCAGTTCGGCGTGGCCGCCACCTCCCTGGCCCTGGCCGTCGCCGCTCTGCTCCTGGCCCTCTACGTCGTCTTTCGCCGCTGGCCGCAGAAAGCGGAGGATCCCGACCCGATTTCCCGTTGGCCGCTGATCGGTTCCCTCTGGTTCTTCCTCCAGTCGCTGCCGATTAATCGGCTCTACATGGATGGTGTCAAAGATCGCCTCTTCCATCCGCTGGCCCGGGTCTCGGAAAAAATCGATTGGGATTTCTGGCATGACTTTTTCCACAACAACGTCCTGCGCGATACCTTCCTCGCGCTGGCCGATTTCCTCGGCTCCGTCCTCGATCCGAAAGGGGTCGACGGCATCGTCAACGGCATCGGCAAGACCGCCCGCAGCCTGGCCAACGGACTGCGCACCATTCAGACCGGCAATGTCGGCAACTACGCCCTCAGCCTGTTCCTGGGCGTGGCCCTGCTGGTCGCGTATTTCATTATCGCCGGCTGATCCGGCTCTTTCGACGTTTCACTTTAAACTTTTCACTTTCGTCTCTTAACTCTTAACTCAACTGGAGTTGCCATGGACAACGCGTACGTTTTAACGATTTTGATGGCGATCCCCCTGCTCGGAGCCGCCGTCATCCTCCTGCTGAAAACTTTTAATCGGGAGAGTGATCTTGCGGTCAAATTGATCGCCAACGGGACGTCCGTCATCGCCCTAGTCTTCTCGATCGCCATCCTGCCGCTCTTCGATCGCAGCCAGCCCGGCCTGCAGATGGTCGATTTCGCCAGCTGGATTCCCTCCCTCGGTGTGACTTACCACATCGGGGTCGACGGGTTGAGCCTTCTGTTCGTTCTCTTGACGACATTCATCAGCGCCCTGTCGATTGGCTCCTCGTGGACGGCGATCGATCAGCAGGTCAAGAACTACTACGTCTTCATGCTCCTGCTCGAGACCGGCATGCTGGGGGTTTTCCTGGCGCAGGACCTGTTCCTGTTCTACATCTTCTGGGAATTCACCCTGGTGCCGATGTATTTCCTGATCGGGATATGGGGCGGCCGCGAGCGGGTTTACGCCTCGATCAAGTTCTTCCTTTACACGATGGCCGGGTCACTGCTCATGCTGCTCGCCATCCTGTATATCGGCATCCAAAACGGCACCTTCAATCTGCCGGAGCTGATCGCCAACCGGGAGGCCTTCGCCAGCGCGCAAACCTGGCTGTTCTGGGGGTTCGCCATCGCCTTCGCCATCAAGGTGCCGGTCTTCCCCTTCCACTCGTGGCTGCCGGATGCCCACACCCAGGCGCCGACGGCCGGCTCTATCATCCTGGCCGGCGTCCTCCTGAAGATGGGCACTTACGGCTTTGTCCGCTTCAACCTGCCGCTCTTCCCGGAGGCCTCCGTGCAGGCGGCGCCGCTCATCGCCGTGCTGGCCCTCATTGGCATCATCTACGGGGCGATCGTCTCCTTCGCCCAGACCGACGTCAAGAAGCTGGTCGCCTATTCCTCGATCAGCCATCTCGGCTTCGTCATGCTCGGCATTTTCTCCCTCAATGAGATCGGCCTGCAGGGGGCGATTCTGCAGGGGGTCAATCACGGCCTGAGCACCGGCGCCTTATTCTTTGCCGTCGGAGTCATCTACGAACAGCGCCATACCCGGGAGATGAGCGAATTTGGCGGTCTCTGGCGGGCGATGCCGGTCTTTGCCGTCACGACCCTGATCGTCACCCTCTCCAGCATGGGGCTCCCCGGCCTGAACGGTTTCGTCGGCGAGTTCAGCATCCTGCTCGGCTCGATGGGGGCGGCTTCTCTGGGCGAAACCCCGTGGATTTACACCGCCTTCGCCACCTCCGGCGTTATCCTGGCGGCCATCTACCTGCTGAAGATGTACCAGGCGGTCTTCATGGGACCGCTGGACAATCCGAAGAACCAGTCCCTGCGGGACATGAACGGTGGCGAGCTGGCGATCATGGCCTCTTTCCTGCTCTTCATCGTCTGGATCGGGATCGCCCCGTCGATCTTCTTCAGCTCGATGGATGCCACAGTGGCCAGCCTGATTCAGGATCTGCAGCCGGCCATCGAAACCGTGCGCGTCCTCGTGACCGGCGGCTGAACCTGATCTATCGGCTGCTCCAGTTGAAATCGAAAGCGCCCCAATCCGGGGCGCTTTTTTTTATCGAACGGGGGGATCCGGGTTTAGTCAAACGGCTGGTAAGTGCCGAAACTCCACAAATTCCCTTCCAGGTCGAGCGCGCTAAATTCAAACGAACCGTAGTCGGTTTCGGCCAGAACGCGGATGATCTCGGCGCCGGCCGCGCGGGCGCGCTCGTAGTGAGCTTCGATATCCGGCACGTAGACATAGAGGCTGAGGCGGGTCGCCGGCCAGGGAACGGCCGGCGCGGTTTCAGCCACGGCCGAGCCGAGCATGATCAGGCCGGGACCGAGCTTGAGCTGAGCGTGCGCGATTGTCCCGTCGGGGCCAGGCACCACGAATTGCGGTTCAACTCCAAAGGCGCGCTCCAGCCAGTCGATCGCGGCCGGGGCATCCTGGTAGCGGAAGCCGGGAAATATGTTGGGATGCTGCTGGGGATGATCGTCATTCATTCTGCCGTACCTCCAGGTGACTGCGCGGTGGTGCTGCCGGTGGATCTCGGGCCAAACGACCCGGATTCGTTCCATATTATAAATGAAAACCGGCTGGTCCATGTTAATTTGCCGGGGATTTTACCCCGGGATCCATCCTGCCGTGGAGCAGGTCGGGCAGATCCTCGAACCGGCAAAAAGCGGCCTCCGGGAATATGGACCGGGTCTGTTCGACCACTTCCGGCCGGCCGTCAAAGAAAATGAGCCGAATTTCGCGGCGGGCCCATCTGGCCTCCCAGATCGCCCTGGCCACCTCGCGGCCGTGAGAGGGGAGCCGGCGCAGGGAGATCAAAACAGCCGCCGGTCGGGATTCCGGCGGATCCACGAGCTTAAGTCCGGCCGCCCCGGCCAGGGGAACGACCGTCCAACCGGCCGTTCCCAGGGATTCGGCCAGGGCTTCCCACTCGGCATCGTGCCAGTGGACGAGGATCAAATTCTGGGTCCGCATCGCGTCATCCATTACCGGATCATGGTTTCACGCCGCCTGCCGCCCGCTGCCTTTCATTACTCGGGTGATTTTCTCAACGGGGTCAAGTCCATAGATCGGTGCTCAAATATTTTAATCCGGAATCGCACAGCAGGACGGCGATCGTCTGTCCCCGGCACCGCCTCTCGAGCAGGGAAAAGGCCGCGGCCACGTTGGCGCCGGCGGAAAAACCGGCAAAAATCCCCTCTTCCCGGGCCAGCCGCCGAGCCATCTGGCGGGCCTCCTCGTCGGTGACCTGCAGGAAGCCGTCGATTTGAGCCCGATTCAGAAGCGGGAGATCCTCCATCGCATAGCCGCCCCCCTGGATGCGGTGGTCGGGGCGGGTGACCGCTTCTCCAGCCAGGACGGCCGCCCCGGCCGGTTCGACGACGAAGCAGCGGATGGCCGGATTATGGGCCTTGAAAGCAGCCGCACAGCCGGAAAACGAGCTGCCTGTCCCCAGAAAATCGCAAAAGGCGTCAATCCGGCCCCCGCTCTGGCGCAGGATTTCCGGGCCGGTGTGACGGGCATGGGCCAGGCGGCTGGCGGACAGCCGAAACTGATCGGCGCGGAAAGCCTGCCGCTCGATGACCAGTCTTTGGGCTGTTTCTTCGACCTGGGCCAGGTCCCCGCCGGAAACCTGGCCGGGAATCGAATCCGGCAGCTGGTCGACCAGGACGACCTCGGCCCCGAGCGCCGCCATCATGCGGGCCCGCTCCTGAGAATTCCCCCGGGACATGACAGCCACGAACGGGTAGCCCCTGACGGTGCAGACGATGGCCAGCCCGGTGCCGGTGTTGCCGCTGGTCAGTTCGACCACGGTCTGGCCTGGCCGGAGGTCACCGGCCGCCTCCGCCTCCTCGATCATCTCCAGGGCGTTGCGGTCTTTTTTGGAAAAACCGGGATTGAGAAATTCGAGCTTGGCCAGGATCCGGCCTTCGAGGCCGCGTGTCAGGCGATCGAGGGCGACGAGCGGCGTGCGGCCGATCGCCCCCAGGACGGACGGCAGAAGATCGATTGATGGGTCCACCGGCAGCCTCCTCCGGGTCGTGATCGGGTGGTGGTCAGCGGTTTCCGGCCGCCAGAAATCGCGCATTCAATCCGCCGCGCACAGCGCCAGGATGCGGCGGCGCAGCGGGCTGTTGAGTTCGTAGCGACGGTCGAGATAATCGAGAATCGCCCGGGCCGATTCCCGGCTGCGTTCGTAGCCCTGGATGAACCGGGGCAACTCGCCGGCGGCCGCCGGGAAGCGCTGCTCGAAGCGGCGCTCCGGGGCGAAGGGATCGCCGGCCGGGGCCGGCCCGTTTTCCCGCGCGGCCAGCTCGATCAGCCGGTCGACCGCGTGCTGTTGGATCAGCCGCTGGGCGGAGAGCTTTTCCCCGCGTTGGAAGCGCTGCAGGCCGACGAGCAGGCAGGTGAGCGCCTCCCCGAGGAGCCATTCCAGGGTCCGCTCCGGCCGGTCCGGGGGTGACTGCGGCGGCCGGGCGATCGCCTCGGCCACCCCGCCGGCCTTCCAGACAATCCGGCCGGCGGTGAAGGGAATCGAAGCCAGCTCCGCTTCCTCAAAAACGGCCATTTCGGCGAAGATGCCGTCCTCGTAAAGAATTTTGAAGCCGTTTTCCGTATTGCGGAAGCAGTAAGCAATGGGACAGGGGCGGCTGAGCCAGGTCGTGTCGTCGAGAAAATCGGCTTTCCGGCCCGGCCGGACGATGGCGAAAAAGTCGAGATCGGAGTTGGCGTCGAGCCGCTCCCGCTCCTGGCCGACGGAGCCGAGGCCGATCAGGGCCACCCCCTGGCCAGTCTCGGCCAGCGAACGGCCGATGGCATCCAGGCGATGCAGAAGGCGCTCCGGTGTCATGGCGTGTAATTCCTGCGCACGATCATGTATGGTTTAAGGCCGGCCAAACGGGCACGACGGGATGAAGTCCGGCTCAGGTCAAAAGTACTCGAAGTTGTTCCCCTCATTATAGGCCATTTCTCGGAAAATCAGGGTGCGCAGGGCAGCCGGCTCACCGGCAAGAAACAGGAATTGCCCGGCCGCACGCGGACGGTCCAGCCAGGATGCTGGAGGGATGATCCGACCGCCTGGCTCCAGGAGGTGCTGACAGGGTCTCGCCCGTTGTCGAATATTCAACCATCTTCGCGATCTCCCCAGAAACGGACGACCCCATCCTCGTGGCCGGTGACCAGAAAGCGGCCGTCCGGTGTGTAGGTCATGCTCAGGACCCGGGCCCCGGTCGTGATCGAGTGCAGGTGAGCGCCGCTGGCCGGCTCGCGAAAATCGATCCGGCTGCCGGC
>JBFFZG010000051.1:0-20335 GCA_041568735.1 Promineifilaceae bacterium (SeqCode) | reverse complement strand
ATCGGGTCTTTTCCACCCAGCTCGGTAATCAAGGGGATGAGGTGCTCGCTGCAGGCCGCGGCGATTTTCTGAGCCGTCCCGACTGATCCAGTTAAGAAGATCAGGTCGGGTTCAGCCGCTACCAGCGCAGCCCCGACGTCCGGTCCCCCATGCACGACCCGGAAATACGGGTGCAGATCGGGGAAATGAGCGAACAAATCATCAATCATCTGACCGACGGCCGGCGTGATTTCCGAAGGCTTGAGGACGACCGTATTCCCGGCCGCCAGCGCCGCCAGAATGGGGGTCATGACCTGGACGAAGGGGTAGTTCCAGGGTCCGATGACGGCTACGGTGCCATACGGCACCTGAGTCTGGTAGTAGCGCTTAAAGAAATAGAGACCCGGAGACACCCGCTCCTGGCCGAGCCAGTCCTGAGAATGGCGAATGATCCGGCTTAGATTATCGACGGTAATAAACACCTCGATCAGCCCATCCTGCATCGTCTTCCCCGCGTTTCGGTTTAAAACCGCGGCGATCTCGTCGGCGTGATCGATCAGATAAATTTTGAACTGGTTCAGCGCCCAGACCCGCTCCCGAACGGATTTTCGCGACCAGGTATTAAAATTATGACGCAGTTCGTCAAGAATCAGGGGGATGGCCTCCGGGTTGGTGGCCGGAATCTGGTCAAACCGCTCACCCGTGGCCGGATTGACACAAGAGAGAAGCTTTTTTTCGCTCATTTTTGTCCTCAGCTGGCTGTCAGGCAGAGATTTTCGACCGTGGGCCATCCGAAAATCCCCGTTTCATCCATCAAATAATGTCGCAGTGCGTTATGAATGAATTGTAATGCGAAAAGGCCCCCGGGTAAAGCCCTGCCTAGCTCTCGGACTGGTTGAGAGCCAGGACCGTCAGCATCAGCATCGATAGAATGGCGATCAAGACATCGGCCAGCGTACTGCTCATGGTCAGGGCAAACTGGCCCCGCAGGAGCAGCATCACCATGCCCACAATCGTCCCGACGATCGTCCCGATCAGAGCGCCGATAATGGCCCGGCGCAGGCTTGAAACGGCCGAGCCGATCGCCAGGAAGGCAAACAGCCACTGGATCACGCCGACAATCGAGGAAAATACGATTGTGCGGACGCGTTCCGTACTCTCCAGGATCGCATCGGTGCCCCCGGCCAGCAGCGCCAGGAGCGGTCCACCCTCCATGTAAACGCCAAAAATCAGACCGAGGATGAACGAGATTGAGAGGATGAGAACGATATTGGTGCCCCGCTCGGTCACCGTCCAGGTGATGGCCCCCACAATCGTGCCGATCAGCGCGCCGAGGAAAAAGCCATCGACGAGAAGATTGGTCCAAAAATTGATATCGAGTAAACTGCCGCCGGCAGCCATAGTGACCTCCTTGCCCCAACCAGCGGTCGAAGCAGGTATCAGGTAGCGCTCGCAATGCAGGCTAATTGTAGACAATTTGAGCCCGATTTGAAAATGGCCCACTTGACTTACGTTGGATGTTCATTTTGCCGCTGGCCTGCCGGGTTCCCCGGATTACCAATGGCCCTGGAGACGAGAAGTCGCGAAAGAACCAGAAGGCAGCAGGAGCGTTCCTTTTGCAGATTCCCCCAATAGCCACCCCTGAGGCCACCGCCCAATGGCGCGATCGCCATCCCGCGATTCCTTTCCGGCGGCTGGGAAGCACCGGTCTCTGGGTCAGCGCGGCCGGCTTCGGCGGCTACCGGATCGACCGGCCCAACGCAACCCACCGCGCCGCCCTCCGCGAGGCCCTGACCCGGGGCATCAACCTCGTCGACACGAGCGCCAACTACACCGACGGCAGTTCGGAACAGCTGGTCGGCGAACTCCTCCAGGAATTGATGGCCGGAAAGTTGCTAGAGCGCTCAGAGGTCGTAATCGTGACCAAGGGAGGGTATCTGCAGGGAGAAAACTTCGCGCGCAGCCAGCAGCGGCGGGCAGCCGGAGAGCCCTGGCCCGATCTCGTGGAGTACGGACCCGGCCTGGAGCACTGCCTGCATCCGGATTTCCTGGCCGACCAGATCACGCGCAGCCTCGAGCGGCTCCAGCAGATGGCCATCGACGTCTACCTGCTCCACAATCCCGAGTATTATCTGGGCTGGGCCAGGAAATTCGATCTCCCGGCGGAAGAAGCCCGCCCTGAGTATGAGCGCCGGCTCGCCCTGGCTTTTGACCATCTGGAAAAGGAAGTCGCCGCCGGCCGGATTCGCTGCTACGGCATCAGTTCGAACGCCTTCCCCAACCCGGTGGCCAGCCCCGATTTCACTTCCCTGGACCGGGTCTGGCAGCTGGCCAACCGGGTGGCGATCGATCACCAATTTCGGGTCATCCAGCTGCCGATGAATCTCCTCGAGACGGGGGCTGCCACCGAAGCCAATCAGCCCCAAGACCGATCTGTTCTCGAGCTGGCAGCCGACCTCGACATCGGAGTGCTGGTCAACCGGCCGCTCAACGCCGTCGCCGGCAGCAACCTGGTGCGGCTGGCCGATGCACCGGACCTGGACCAGATGGCCGACCCGGAGCTCGCTGACGGGCTGATCGAAGAGCTGGTCAACCAGGAACAGCGGCTCCAGGGGGCGATCTTTGCCATCGACATCCCGTTTCGCACACAGCAGGAGTTTGCCGCCACCACGTCCGGCGGCCGGCTGCTGCGGGAGCGCTGGCGCGGGTTCGGCACCCTGAGCAACTGGCGGGATGTTCGGGATGGCTATTTGCTGCCTCGCTCCCGCTTCGCCGTTCAGTTTGCCCGCCGCCGGCCGGAGCTGCCGGCCGAGGCCCAGGGACGGGTTGACGACTACGAACGAAAGGTGGCCGAGACCCTGGCGGCGATCACGGCCGTGTACCAGGCCGAGGAACAGGAGCGGCTCGCGCTCATCCGGAACCGGGCGGAGCAGGCCGACCCGGACTGGGGCGGCGTCCGGCCGTTCAGCCAGACGGCCGTGCGTGCCCTCGTGAGCACAGCCGGCATTTCCAGCGTCCTCGTCGGCATGCGCCGGCCGGACTACGTCCATGACGTCCTGACTGCCCTCGAGAAAGCGCCGCCGGCCAGGAATCGTCGACCCGGTTGGGAAAAACTGAAGGCAGCCCAATGAATAGCCCCGGGATGAGATGGAATTTGATGAATATACGAAGCGTTTTCGTCTATTGACATCCTCTGGCAACTTTGCTACCATCCGCCTCATGACCACCGAGCGACACAGTTCCGCCGCCGCCGCAAGCCAGTCCTGACGTCTGGCTCGGTGCGGCTTGTGTCCGAACAAACTGCCTGATCAACCGCCAGACGGGATCATCTCTTCTGGCGGTTTTTTTGTGCCAGACACCCGGGCGAAATCGTTTACCAGGTACCAGATCATCATGAAAAGCAACCAGATCCGAAAGGCTTTCCTCGATTATTTTGAAAAAGCTGGCCACGAAATCGTGGCCAGCGCCCCGCTGCCGCAGAAAGATAATCCGACTCTGCTCTTCACCAACGCGGGGATGAACCAGTTTGCCGACGTCTTTTTGGGCAAAGAGAAGCGGAGCTATGTGCGGGCGGCCACAGCCCAGAAATGCATGCGCGTTCAGGGCAAGCATAACGACCTGGAAAATGTCGGTCCTTCTCCCCGCCACCACACCTTTTTCGAAATGCTCGGAAATTTCTCTTTCGGCGATTACTTCAAAGAAGGGGCCATCCGCTATGGCTACGAATTCCTGACTGAAGTCTGCGGCATTCCCGCTGAAAAGCTCTATTTCACCGTCCACACCGACGACGATGAAGCCTACCAGATCTGGCTGGAAAAAATGGGCGCGCCGGCCGACCACATCCTGCGCATGGGGGATAAAACCAACTTCTGGATGATGGGAGATATCGGCCCCTGCGGCCCGACCAGCGAGATTCACTACGATTGGGGGCCGGAGCACTGCACCTGTGGTGAACCGGACTGCAGCGTCCTGCTCGACAATGACTGCGGCCGCTGGCTCGAAATGTGGAATCTCGTTTTCATGCAGTTTAACCAGGACGAAACCGGCTCCCGCACGCCGCTTCCCCGGCCGGGGGTCGACACGGGGCTGGGGCTGGAGCGAATCACCAGCGTCCTGCAGAAGACTCCAATCAACTACGAGACCGACCTCTTCACGCCGGCCATGGACGTCGTCCAGGAGCTGCTCCACCACAGCGACGCCGAGCGGGAAACCCAGTTCGTGCCCTACCGCGTCATCGCCGACCACGTGCGAGCGGCGACCTTCCTGATCGCCGATGGAGTACGGCCGGGCAATGACGGCGCCGACTACGTGCTGCGTATGGTCATCCGCCGGGCGGGGAAATTCGGCCGCGAGCTGGGCTTCGAGCGCCCTTTCATGGCCTATGTGGCCCAGGCGTACATCGATTCGATGAGCCAGGCCTATCCCGAGATCGCCATGCACGCCGACCTGATCCGCCACACCCTCACCCAGGAGGAGGAGCGCTTTTCCCGGACGCTGGAGACGGCTCTGATTCAGCTGGATCGCCTGCTGGAATCCCTGCGCCAGGAAGACAAAACCCCGGATTCCAGGGGATGTCGCCTTCCAGCTCTACGCCACCCACGGCCTGCCGCTGGAGATTACGCGGGATATCGCCGGCGGTCAGGGATTTTCGGTCGACGAGCGCGGCTTTCGCGAGGCGCGCGAAGCCCACGCCCTGGCCAGCGGAGAAGGCAAGTTCAAAGGGTATGAGACAGGTGAAACTGTCTACGCCACCCTGCTGAAAGACCTGGTCGACGAGGGGCGGCTCCCCCTGTCCGGCGTCGTGCAGGAGCCCTATGGTCCCCCTCGTCTGGAAGCTCCCATCCTGGCTATCCTCCGGGACGGCGGCCGGACCGACACGGCTAAAACCGGGGACGAAGTGGAAATCGTCACCGGCGCCACCCCTTTCTACGTCGAGTCCGGCGGCCAGATCAGCGATATTGGCTCCATCACGGTGGCCGCCACCGGTGGGCAGATCCTGGTTGAAAGCATGCACCGGCCGGTGGAAGGGCTGATTGTCCACCGTGGGCGGGTCGTTCAGGGTGAAATTCGGCTCGATTCCCAGGCGATTCTCCGCATCGACGACGATCGGCGGGCCGACATCCGGCGCAACCACACCGCCACCCATGTTCTCCACGAAGAGCTGCGCCGCCACCTGGGCAAACACGTCACCCAGGCCGGCTCACTCGTCGCCCCGGACCGGCTGCGCTTCGATTTCACCCACGACGCCCCCCTTTCCGAGGGGCAGCTGGTCGAAATCGAGCAGTCGATCAACGAAGTGATCCTGGCGAATTTCCCGGTGACGATCGCCTACATGGATCAGCGCGAGGCGATCCAGAAAGGAGCGATGGCGCTCTTCGGTGAAAAGTACGGATCGACGGTGCGCACGGTGAAGATCGGCGCCCCGGAGAAACCCTACAGCTTCGAGCTCTGCGGCGGGCTGCACGTGCGAGAAACAGGCGAAATCAACCTCTTCCATTTCATCAGTGAGGGGTCGGTCAGCGCCGGCGTGCGGCGCATTGAAGCGATCACCGGCCGGGCCGCTCATGCCTTTTTCGCCGCCCGCCTGGCCATTCTGAACCGGGTCGTCGATCGGCTCAATATTCCGGTGGAAGAGCTGGAAAGCCGGGTCGATCAGCTGTTGAGTGAAAACAAAGCCCTGCAGAAAGAGGTCGATCGTCTGAAGCGGGGGGCCCTGATCGGCCGCTTTGACGATCTGCTGCAGGAAATCCAGGAGATCGACGGCGTGCCGCTGCTGGCGGCTGTCGTTGACGGGGCCGACGCGGACGCCCTGCGCGAGCTCACTGACCGCTTTCGCGGGAAAAACAAAAGCGGCGTTGCCGTCCTGGGCAGCGTGCACGACGGCCGTCCCATCCTCGTCGCCATGGTGACCGACGACTGGGTTGTGAAAGGGATTCACGCCGGCAACATCGTGCGCGAAGCGGCTAAAATAGTCGGCGGCGGCGGCGGCGGCCGGCCGAACCTCGCCCAGGCCGGCGGCCGGGACGCCGGTAAACTGCCCGAAGCGCTGGCGGCCGTCCCCGACCTGGTGCGCGCCATGATCCAATCTTAAGCGCGCAGGCGCTCCATCAGGGCGGCCATATCCGCGGCCAGCGGCGCTTCCATGCGACAGCGGCCGCCGGTATGGGGATGGACGAACTCCGTGACGGCGCAGTGGAGCGCCTGGCGGGGCAGCAGCGCCGGCGGGAATCGATCCGGGTTTTCACACCAGGCGAGATATTCGGCATCGTCGAGCCGGTACAGCCAGTCCCCCACCAGCGGATGGCCCAGCCCGGCCAGATGAGCCCGCAGCTGGTGAGTGCGGCCGGTCAGCGGCTGCAGCTCGAGCAGGGCCCAGCCATCTCCAAAACGCTCGACGAGCCGGTAGCGGGTCAGCGCTTCTCTTGGTTTTTCCGCAGCCGGACCGGAGCCGTAGCGATACACTTTCTCCAGCCCTTTCAGACGGCCGAGCGGCTGGTCGATGATGCCGACCGGCCGCTCCGGCACCCCCTCGACCAGCGCCAGGTACTGCTTGCGCACGCTTTTCCGGCGAAACGCCTCCTGCACGAGGCGCAGGGTATCTCCATCCCGCGCGAGAACCACGACCCCGGAGGTGTCGGCGTCGAGGCGGTTGACCAGGCTCGCCTCTGGGTGGGCCGGCTGCCGCTCGTGGCGCAGATGGTGAATCAGGTTGGCATGGAGGAAAGCCCCCCGGCCGTGAACCCGCAGATTGGGCGGCTTGTCGATCCCCAGCAGCCAGATGTCCTCGTAAATAATCGTATAAGAATAATCCGCCTCCGGCTGCCGGGCCTCCGGCAGCCACGTGGTCAGCCGGTCGCCCGCGCTGACGACCGCTTCCAGAGAGACCACTTCTCCATTCAGGCGCACGTGGCCGTCAAGGATCAGCGCCCGCCAGGCTTCGACCGGACGGTAGGTAAAGCGGCCAGCCAGGTAATCGAGAAGGGGTACATTTTTGGTCGGATGGTAGACCCGGGTCGACACTTCCATTCCGGCATTTTAACCGAAAAGGCCGGGCCGGGGCAGCCGCGGCCAATGGCTCGGCCGGGAAAACCATTGCCGCCTTCCGGCAGGCGTGTTATCTTCGACCGTGATTCACCCGGGGCCTTACCCTGGGAACCAGAGCGCTGAAAGGTTGGATGCAACGGATCGACCTCATCCCTGAAGACGATATCGTCTCAATCCTGGACCGGCTGGATTGGGCGGCCGAACAGCGCCTGCTGCTGGTCCTGCCGGACGACGGGCGGCTCCTGACCAGCCCGGTTGACCTGGCCCGCCTCCGCCGGCAGGCCGATCGACTGCGCCAGGAAATCGGTCTCGTCACCCTGGATTTCCAGCTGGCGAAGACGGCCGCCGACTATGGATTTCCGATCTTCCGCTCCGTGGCGCAGGCGGAACACCAGGAGCGGCGCTGGCGGCGGGGGCGGCGCCGCCGGGAAAAGGCCGGGCTCTCGCCCGCGGAGGTCCGGCAGACGATGCTGAACCACGCCGACCAGCTGGAGGTCCAGCGCCGCCGCCGTGAAAGGCCCGTCTGGAACCACTGGATCCGGCGGTATGCCGCCATCGCCCTCTTTTGCCTGACGGCCGCCTTCTTTTTTGTGGCCGTCGTCTACGCGGTGCCGGGCGGCACCATCACCATCGAGCCGTTCACCCGACCGCTGCACGTCACCCAGGATCTCGTGGCGGACCCGCAGCTGGAGAAAGTCAATCTGGGAGGGGCCTCGATTCCGGCCCGCCTCCTCGTCGTCGAAGCCGAGTGGCAGACGGAAGTCGCCACGACCGGCTCGGTCGATGTTCCCGACGCTCCAGCCCGGGGTAAAGTCGTCTTTATCAATAAAATCGACCAGGCCGTCACGGTTCCGGCCGGCACGCGAGTATCGACGACGGCCGGGGATTCCCGGGTGCGCTTTGAAACGGTGCAGCCGGCCGCCGTACCGCCGGTGACCGGGGGAACCGTCGAGGTCGATGTCATCGCCGTCGACCCGGGACCCCAGGGCAATGTGCCGGCCAATCAGATCAATTTAGTCGAAGGCTCACTCGCCCTGCAGCTCGAAGTGCGCAACCTGGAGGCCACAGCCGGCGGCGGGCTGCGGCCGGTGCCGGCTGTCTCCCAGGCCGATCTCGATCGACTGCGGGGCCAGGTCACCCAGTACCTGCAGTCTCTGGCGGCCAATCAGATGGAAAGCCAGCTGGAGGAAACGGAGTTTCTGGCCCGCGATTCGGTGCGTCTGAAGCGCATCGCCGCCGAATCGCAGAGCCATTTCGTCGGCGAGGCGACGCCAACGGTTGCCCTGCAGATGCGTGGGGAGATCCAGGGGACGGCCGTCGATACCAACCAGGCGCTGGATATTGTCTACAACCGGCTGATCGAGGCGATCCAGCCGGGCTTCACCCTGCTGCCCGAAAGTTTTCGCTTTTTCAACGAAGAAGTCCACGCTGTGGACGGCGAAGGACGGGTCCATTTCACCATGGTCGGCCTCGGCACGCTGGCGGCCAAAGTCGACCTCCAGCCGCTTCTGCGCGAGGTCTCCGGCCAGGAAATCGACCCGGCGCTCGACTACCTGCACGCGCGCCTGCCGCTGCAGAGCCGGCCGACCGCCAGGGTCGTGCCGGATTGGTTCGGCCGCCTTCCCTACCTTCCCTCCCGCATTCAGATCGTGACCAGCGCCGGCGGATCGCCGGAAGGTGGACCTTGAACTGATGTGCTACCTGGCCGTTGATCTCGGCGAAAAACGAATCGGGCTGGCCATCAGCGATTCGCTCAAAATGGTGGCCAGCCCGTTGATTGTCTTCCTTCGACGCTCGAGGCGGGAGGATTTCGCCTTCATCAGGCAGGTCGCCTCCGAAAAAGCGGTCGAAAAGATCATCGTCGGCCTGCCGCTCCTCTTCAGCGGTGAAGAGGGACGGATGGCCCGCTGGGCCCGGGATTACGGCACGGCCCTGGGCGCCAGCCTGGGTCTGCCGGTTGAATTTTGGGATGAAACCCTCACCAGCGATCAGGCCGAAAAGGCCATGCGCGCCGGCGGCCTGAACAAGAAAAAAATGAAAGGGAAATTAGATGTGGTGGCGGCGGCTCTGATCCTGCAGAGCTTTCTCGATGCGGAGCGGGAGCAGTCAAGGCCAACGCAGGGCGAAGGCGGTCCGGAGCCGTTTCCCGACGACGACATGTAAAGCGAGGAGAACGAACTTTTGGGCAGCAATCAATCCAATGGGGGCAAACGGGGGCGAACTGGCCGGCGCCTGTTTTTTCTTGTTGCCGCTTTTGTCATCGGCTTGGCCGGCTATCTGGGCTATGCGGCCGTTCGCTACGCCCTGCGCGGCAACGAGATTGTGACGGATGGCGGAGCCGATCACCTGACTGTTGCCGAACGGCTCTTCCTGCAGGCCTATCTCTCCGCCCGGGTCGATGATCTGCACCGGCCGGCCGGCAGCCTGCAGGCCGACCTCAGGCTGGAAGTGCCGCCGGGGGCCAGTGCCGGGCAGATCGCCGACCGGCTGATTGCTGAAGGGGCGCTGAACGATCGGGAGCTTTTTTTGAATTATGTCAAGTATTATGGGATCGATCTCAAGCTTGAAGCCGGTTATTTTCAAATTCCGGCCGGTTCGACACTGATCGAAACGGCCTGGATTTTGACCGCCGCCCGGGATCCGTTCATTACCCTGACGTTTATCGAAGGCTGGCGCCTGGAAGAAATGGCCCGCGCGATCGAAACCAACGCCCCCGGTGAAATCGACGCCAGCCGCTTCCTGGCCATTGCCACCCGGCAGGCGCCGTTCGACCTCTCTCCCTATGATTTTCTCTCCTCTCTGCCGCCCAATGCGACCCTGGAGGGTTATCTCTTCCCCGACACCTACCGCCTGCCGCTCGACGCCACGGCCGATGACCTGGTCGCGGCTATGCTCGACAATTTTGGCGAAAAAGTGAGTCCGAACCTGCGCCAGTCCTTTGGCCTGCAGAACCTCTCCCTGTTCGAAGGGGTGACCCTGGCCTCCCTGGTTCAGCGGGAGGCGGTGCTGGACGCGGAAAAGCCGATCATCGCCGCCGTGTTCCTCAACCGGCTGCAGCGGGCGATGCGCCTGGAGGCCGATCCAACCATTCAGTATGCCCTCGGCTACCAGCCGGAGACGCAGAAGTGGTGGAAATCCGGGCTGACGCTGGCCGATTTACGGTACGATTCCCCCTACAACACCTATTTATACCCCGGTTTAATGCCGGGACCGATCGCCAGTCCGGGACTGGCCGCCCTGGAAGGGGTCGCTTACCCGGCCAATACGGACGCCCTTTTTTTCGTCGTCGACTGCACCGCGTCAACGCCAAACAGCCACGTTTTCAGCGAAACCTTTGAGGAGCATCTCGCCCATGTGGAGCGCTGCCGCTAAGAAGGCCAGCCGATTCACCCGGCGGCGGGAATCGTGATGAACTTCCGGCTCTCGATTCTTCTTATTAACGGCCTCCTGGCGGCCGCGCTCGCCCTGCTCCCGGCCTGCGCGCGCACGCCCGACGTGCTGAAAATCGGTCTCGTGGCCCCGTTCGAAGGGGCCGAGCGGGCGCTGGGCTACGACGCGATCTACGCCGCCCGGCTGGCGATTCGCCAGGTGAACGAAGGCGGCGGATTCGGCCGCTACCGCGTGGCCCTCGTCGCCCTGGACGACGGCGGCCGGCCGGAGCTGGCGGAAAGGAGCGCCCGCTCCCTCGTCCTCGACCCGGTGCTGGTGGCTGTGATCGGCCACGGGCTGCCGGAAACCACGGCCGCCGCCGCCCCGATTTACCAGCAGAACGACCTCCCTCTGATCCCGCTGGGCGCTCCGGATTGGCCTCCCTTTGCACCGGCCAGCCTGCCATCGGATTTCACCCGGGCCTACGAAGCGGTGACCCCATTCGACGAACGACCCGGTTTATTCGCCGCCCCGACCTATGATGCCATGCAGCTCCTGTTCGCGGCCATGCGGCAGCTCGCCAGCGACGGGCAGGTGATTGACCGGCAGACCCTGGCCAGTACCTTGTCAAAAGTGACCCATCAGGGGATAACTGGCACGGTCTCATACACACCTTGATTCAACCGAATATCCATCTCGCGAGGAGGATCTAACCATGAGCATTTTCCGGAGAATTCTCGGGATCGTCGCGATCTTGATCGCCCTGTCCGGAATCGTCATCAGCGTCGGCTGCGCCAATTTCAGCAACCAGGTGCTCGACGACATGAGCGCCCAGACATTGAATGTCGTCAACCTGGCGCGCAGCAACCTGGAAACGACCTCCGAAGCACTGCGCCTCGCCAAACGGACGGTGACCGATGTCGGCGACGCTCTCGACACAGTTTCCGAGTCGGCGCTGACGCTTTCGAAGACGGTCAGCGAAACCAACCCGCTGTTCGACGATCTGAACAACATCACAACCGAACGGGTTCCCGACAGCCTGGCGGCCGTTGAGCAAACCCTGCCGAACATCGCCGAGGTCGCCGGAACGATCGACAACACCCTGGCTGCCCTGAGCAATTTCGGCTTTTCGCAGAATATCTTCGGCTTCACAATCGAATTCGATCTGGGCATCAACTACGATCCGACCGTCCGCTTCGACGATTCGATCCGCAACCTGGAGTCGAGCCTGGAAGGACTGCCCGAACAGCTGCGGTCGATGGAACCCCAGCTGGCCGCGGCCCAGATGAACCTCGAAACAATTTCGAACGATATTACCCGGCTATCCAGCGACATTACCGCCATCAACAAGAATCTGGAGGATATTCCCGCTTTCCTGGACGCCTATATCGCCACGCTCGCGAATGTCGACGCCCAGCTCCAGGAAATCAACATCCAGATTAAAGCCCAGCTCGACACGGTGAAGCAGGGAGTGCTCGTGCTGGCGATCTGGTTTGGGCTGCTGCAGATCACGCCGCTCTACGTCGGCTGGCAGATGCTGACGATGCCGACCGAGCAGCGCAAGCTCGATAAGATCATCGACGAACTTCAGGAAATGAATGTCGACCTACCGCCGGCCGACGAGAACCCGTCGAATTCTTAATGAATGCCCGACAATCTCCGCCAACCGCGGCCATCTTTGTTAAGATAGGCGCGGTTTCTCCGATTTAGGAGAAACGGCGAGTGATTTTATGATTCGATTCCTGAAGATGATTTGTTTGGCGCGGCGGCCTGACCGCCTTCTGTTCTGGCTGGCTGTCGTTTCCCTGACCTCCCTGCTGCTGGCGGCCTGTTCGGAAAATGCTCCCATCACGCCAATCGGCGTCACGCTGACTCCGACCTTGCTCCCAACCCCAACGCTGGTGCCGGTTCTGGCAGGTGATCCGGCCGGCAGCTCCGACCTGCCCGGGGCCGATGCGCGCCCGACCGACCCACCGGCCACAGCGACACCGCCGCCGACGAGCACCCCCGCGCCCCCGCCCCACGAGCTGCTCCCCCTCGCCCATCGTTCAGCGGAGCTGAGGGATTCAGCCCTGGCGGCCGCCCAGTACCGGGCCGTCCTCGAAAGCCCAGACCTCCGCCCGGCCCAGCGGGAAGAAGCCCTCCTCTCCCTGGGGCGGACGGAAATGGACAACGACAATCCGGCCGCGGCCGCCGCCGCGTTCGAGGAATACCTGGATGTCGCCCGTGAGCCGGACAGCCGGGTCCACTTCTGGCTGGCCGAAGTGAGCCGGGAAACGCCCGATGCCATTCACCACTACCGGGCCTACCTCGAGGCAAACCCGGACATGGCCGCCTACGTCCAGCCCCGGCTGGCCGCCCTCGAGCCGGCCCAGGCGGAAACCGCTCTCCGGGCCGCCCTCGAAGGCGGAGCCCACTACCTCGTCCATTTTCAAATTCGCCGGCAGCTGGCCGAGATGTACAATCGCCAGCAGCGGTACGCCGAGACGATCGAGCAGTACGCCGCCATGCGCGATCTGGCCCGCACCGAGAACACCCGGGGTGAGCTGACCTACCTGATCGGCCAGACCTACGAAATTTCTGGTGATCTTCCCAGCGCCTACCAGGCCTACCAGTTCGGTCTCCATACCTACCCGACCGCCTATCAGAGCTACCAGGGGTTGATCGCCCTGGTCAACGCCGGGCAGCCCGTCGATCCGTACCAACGCGGCCTGGTCGACTACTACGCGAAAGCCTACGCGCCGGGGATCACCGCCTTTCAGGAAGTGATCACCTCCGGCCGTCCCTACCGGCCGGATACCCACCTCTTCCTCGCCTGGTGCTATGAAGGCATGGGGGATTTCAATCAGGCTCTGGCCCAGATCGATCAGTTTCTGCGGCTGAATCCACAGGACCCAGAAACGATCGGCCGCCATATCGAAGAGAAAGCCGCCCTCCTGACCCGCTCGGTCTCCGTCAGCACGGCTATCGAGACGCTGCAGGGATTCCTGAGCCGCCACCCGGAGCATCCCAAAGCCCCCTGGGCCGCCTACCGCGCCGGCGTTCTGGCCGACCGCTTCCTGGTCGAACCGGCCCGGGCCATTCCTCTCTACGAATCATTTGTCACCGCCTACCCCGAGGATCCGAATGCCGGCGAAGCCTACCTGCGCATCGGCATGCTCCAGTTCGGTCAGAACGCGCTGCCGGAAGCCCAGGCTGCCTGGGAACAAGCCGCGGCCCTCCCCGGCGAATCCGGACGGTCCGCGCTCATCTGGCTGATTCGCACGGCCGAACCGGAAGCGGCGGCCCACTACCGGCAGCAGGCCGCCACCTCGTCTGGCACCGATTATTACAGCCTGCGTGCCCGCGATATCGGCCTCGACATCCCACCCTACGCCCCCACACCGGCCATCGATCTGGCCTTCGACGAGATAGCCGGCCGGCGGGCCGTCGAGGAGTGGATCCACGCCCATTTCGGTCTGACCGCGGAAGCGGCCGTCTCGAGCGATCTCGACCCGGCCCTCGCGGCCGACCCGCGCCTCGTGCGCGGGGAAAAACTATGGCGGCTGGGGCTGCTGACCGCCGCCAAACAAGAGCTCGAGGCGGTCCGGGAGCAGTACGCCTTCAACGCCCAGCTCAGCTACCAGCTGGCCCTTTATTTTCGCGACCTGAGACTCTACCGGTCGTCGATCCTGGCAGCCGACGCCGTGATCAACCGGGCCAGGGTATCTGTGTTCGACGCCCCGCCCCTCATCGGCCGGCTGGCCTACCCGACCTATTTCAGTGATGTCATCCTTCTCCTGGCGGACCAGTACGACTATGATCCCCTGCTTCAGTTCGCCCTCATCCGCCAGGAAAGCCTCTACGAGAGCTTCATCGCCTCGTCGGCCGCCCCGCAGGGGCTGATCCAGGTCATCCCGGATACCGGCCGGTACATCGCCACCCGCCTGCAGTGGGACGACTATGAAACCGAAGATCTGCTGCGACCCTACCTCAACCTGCAGTTCGGCGCCTATTATCTCGACCAGCAGCTCGACCTCTTTGACGGCGAGGTGGCGCCCGCTCTCGCCGCCTACAACGCCGGACCGGGCAATGCCGTGAAGTGGCACGAAGTCGCCGGTTCCGACCACGATCTCTACCTTGAAACGGTCAATTTTGCCGAAACCCGGCTCTATATTCGCCGCATCTACATCGGGCAGGCGGTTTATCGTTACTTATACGGTTCAGAGGAGAATTAAGCGGGTTATTTGCCGAACAGGGTGGGCTGCGATGGATCATCGCGGCGCTTTTTGTCGTAGGGAATGCCCAGGTGGCGGTAGGCGTGATGGGTGGCCACCCGGCCGCGCGCGGTGCGGGCGATAAAGCCCAGCTGCAGCAGGTACGGCTCCACGACGTCCATGATCGTGTCGGATTCCTCGCTGATCGAGGCCGAGATCGTATCCAGGCCGACCGGCCCCCCCTGGAAGTTTTCGATGACGGTGCGCAGCACCCGGCGATCGAGGTCATCCAGCCCCAGGGGGTCGATCTCGAGCAGCTCGAGGGCGGCCGCGGCCGTTTCCAGGTCGATAACCCCTTCCCCTCGGACCTGGGCGTAATCCCGAACCCGGCGCAGCATGCGCAGGGCCACACGGGGGGTCCCGCGTGAGCGGCGGGCGATTTCCACGGCGCCTGGCTGGTCGATTGGCATCTCGAGGATGCGCGCCCCCCGTTCGACGATATCCTGCACGGCCTCCAGCTCGTAAAAATCCATGCGGTAGGCTGCCCCAAAGCGGGCGCGCAGGGGGGCGGTGATGAGAGCCAGGCGGGTTGTCGCGCCAATCACGGTGAACCGCGGCAGCTTCAGGCGGACATTTTTGGCCCCCGGCCCCTTGCCGACGATGATATCGAGGACGAAATCTTCCATGGCCGGATAGAGAATTTCTTCGACCGCCCGGCCGAGGCGGTGTATTTCGTCGATAAAGAGGATATCGCTCGCGCGCAGGTTGGTTAGAATGGCCGCCAGGTCACCAGCCCGCTCGATCGCCGGACCGGCCGTGATGCGAATATTGACCCCCATTTCATTGGCGATGATGTGGGACAGCGTCGTCTTGCCCAGGCCGGGCGGGCCGTGAAAAAGCACGTGATCGAGCGGCTCATTGCGCTGCTTGGCCGCCTCAATCAGGATCTCCAGGTTGGCTTTGAGCTTTTCCTGGCCCGTGAAATGCTCGAGCCGCTGCGGCCGGAGCAGATTGTCGAGGTCGTCCGGTTGGGATTCGGGCGACAGCGGGCGGTCAGGAGTCGATTTATCGATCATACGTCTATTTTTTCGCCTGGATGTTCTACGGGGGATTATACGGCAACTACCGGTGGCAGGCGACATTTGCCGGCCGCCCGGGCGCCGTCAGGAGCTTTTCTGTCTGACCCGATTACCAACAATCTGCTAAAATACGGGCCATACACGCGGATGCAATATCGGGCGTGAAGCGAAGACACCGTAGGAGGATTCTGGATGGTTTACCCCTCGAAACACCCGCTGGTTCAACACAAACTGGCCCTGCTGCGCAACTCAGCCACCAAACCCAAGCAGTTTCGCGAGCTGGTCCGCGAGCTGACCCTGCTCCTCGGCTACGAAGCCACGGCCGACCTGCTGCTGGCCGATCTGCGGGTGCCGACCCCGATGGGAGAGGCCCCCGGCATGGAGCTGCAGGAGAACATCGGCCTGGTTCCGATTCTGCGGGCCGGATTAGGCATGGTCGACGCCCTCCTGGAGCTCATTCCGGCCATGCAGGTCTGGCATCTCGGCATGTACCGGGATGAAGAAACGCTCGAACCGGTTTCCTACTACAACAAGCTCCCGCCGAAAGCCACCGTCGACATCTGCCTCGTCCTCGACCCGATGCTGGCCACCGGCGGCTCCGCCTGTGCCACCGTCGAAGTCATCAAGCGGTGGGGTGTGAAAAAGATCAAGTTCGTCGGCCTCATCGCCGCACCGGAGGGGATCGCCGCCCTGCAGAAAGCACATCCGGATGTCGATATTCACGTGGCGGCCGTCGACGAGCGGCTGAACGATATCGGCTTTATCGTTCCCGGGCTGGGAGATGCGGGAGACCGGCAGTTTGGCACCTTTGCCTGATCCCCGTCGATGACCTATCTCATCATCTTTTTGGCGGCGCTGACCGGCAGCCTGGTCCTGACCCCGCTGGCCCGGCGGCTCTCCCTGCGGTTCGACATCGTGGCCGTGCCGGGCGGCCGGCGGCTGCACAGCGGCCGGATCGCCAAGCTCGGTGGTCTGCCGTTGCTGGCCGCCTTTTTCATCGGGGTCGGGTTGATTTACTGGCTCATTCCCCCGGCCGCCGGCTCGCGGGACGCCTTCCTCCTGCGCGGCGTATTGATCGGCACCCTGGTTGTCTTTGCCGGCGGGCTGCTGGACGACTGGCGCGAGCAGCCTCCCTGGACCCAGTTCGCCGTTCAACTGGTGGCCGCCGCGATCGCCTTCTCATTTGAAGTCTTCCTGGAGCGGTTTACCAACCCGCTCGGCGGCGGTGAGGTGGTTATCCGCCCCTACAGTCTGGTGGCCATCTTCACCATTCTCTGGATCGGGGGCATGATGAACACCGTCAACTGGCTCGACGGCCTCGACGGACTGGCGGCCGGCGTCGGCACGATCGCCGCCCTGCTCTTTGCCTGGCACAGCTACAACCTCGAACAGCTGACCATCGCCGCTTTTCCGCTGGCGCTGGCCGGGGCCCTGCTCGGCTTCCTCCCCTTCAATTTCGCGCCGGCCCGCATTTATCTGGGATCGGCCGGGGCCTATCTGCTCGGCTATGAGCTGGCCACCCTGTC
Source organism: Promineifilaceae bacterium (SeqCode) (assembly GCA_041568735.1). Taxonomy (GTDB): domain Bacteria; phylum Chloroflexota; class Anaerolineae; order Promineifilales; family Promineifilaceae; genus WTJY01. The sequence goes on along the minus strand of JBFFZG010000051.1, from coordinate 3,142 downwards.
GATTCTGGCCCCGGCAAAAATCGCCACCGCCCTGCTGGTCATGGCCGTCCCCATCCTCGATGTCGCCTGGCAGATTTTTGACCGGGTGCGCCGGGGCAAAAGTCCATTTCGCGGCGACCGCGGCCATCTTCATTTTCGCCTTTCCGATGGCGGGCTGCCAACCCGCTGGATCGTCATCGGGTACTATCTGGTTGCGGCTGCCTTTGGCCTGGTGGCGATTTACGCCGCCGGCCGGATGAAACTCATCATGCTGCTGGTGCTGGCGGCCGTGGTCGTCCTGATCCTCAACTGGCTGAGCAGGAGGGGGTCCACACCTGGGGCTGAAACCGGCGAGGAAGGCGGTTGACGGCCTCTGAAATATTGTGCTAATATGACCGCAGTACCATAAAAACTCACCTTTGTTCTACTTCCCGTATCCGCCACCGCCCTCGCTTTGCGAAGACTCGTCAAGGAGGAGACATCTGGACACCTCCAGCGGGACCGGCCGGATTGCCCGCGGCAACCGCTGCCGCAGTTCTATCCGGTCCTTCCCAACGTTTGCCCTGGTTTTCCAGGTGGAGGTCGCAGTCCCGCAGGCAGACACAGCACCACTTCCCGGCCGGTGGCCGGATACTAAAAAACCATACTGTTTCCGACAGTATGGTTTTTTTTATGGCCGCTGGTTGAGAATTTCAGTTCAATAGGGCAGTGTGTTTGGGGGCGACAGCAGCAGCCGGCGGTGAGCTCCCTGCCAGTCAATTTCCTTTCGCGTGTACGATTTCACCTGGATGTCGGTAAAATGGGGAAAGAGATCCATCAGCAGCTGGGGCAGCAGATCCCAGGCCTCTTCCCGAACGACATCCTCGAGATTGGCTGCCAGTGTCTGGGTCCACTCCCAATCGCGGAGAAAACGCTCGGCCTTGATCCAGTAATCCCGCTTCTCCCAGGCCTGGGCTGAAGTCATACAGGTGTCGTAGATTTCCCTCAGGGCGAAGATGATGGCCGAAACCATGTCTTTGGTTTCGGCATCCATCGTTTGTTTTTGTCCCAATCGCTGCAGCAGTTCGGCCACCAGACGCCGGTTGGCGTTGCGAATCTTCCCCGGATTATTGGTGTTAACGACGCGTCCCAAAAATAACCTCTGATGCGAAAATCATGTCCAGATGGAGCGGCATGACCGCCCGGCATGATAGTAGCACGGAGTCAAATGGCGAACAAATTTTCGATAAATGGGGTGTGCCGGGGTTGAACCCTCTAATGGACCAGCGTGTAGTAAATCGTGAGCATAAGGCCGGAAAAGAGCGTCAGGACGAACTCCAATGAAAGATTGGCCTGCTGGAAGCGTTCGCGCAGGCCCGGCCGGCTGGACTCAAGTTCCTGCTCGGCGGCCAGGGCATCATCGACCGCTTCGAGAAACTCCTCGAAGGAATCATACCGGGCCCAGGCTTTTTCCCAGAGGGTTTTTTGCACCAGGGCATAGGTTTCCTCTGCCAGCCCGGGCAAAATCGTTTCCAGCTTGATTAGCCCGGGAGACTGAGGCCGTTCGAAAACATCCCAGGCCGAACCAAAACGCTGCGGCCGCCGGCCGGAGAGCAGTTCATACAGGATGACACCCAGGGAATACAGATTGCTCCGCACATCCAATCCCCTCCCGGCGGCCTGTTCCGGTGAGAGATAATCGACGTTAAAGAGTTCCGCCTGGTCAGAAGGATTTTCTGAGAGCTCTGGCGTCTGGGGAACCAGCTCCGGGGTCAGTTCAAACCCGAAGAGCACGGGCAGTCGTTCGCGCAGGAGGATGAATTCCGGCCGCAGCCGGGTATGAAGCAGCCCATAGTGGGCGGCCACGCGCAGCGCATCCGCCATCTCCCGGACCAGGGAGAGCGCCTCTCGGGGCGACAGCCGCTCTCGACCGGCTTGAATTTCTTCGATCAGGGCGGCCAGCGAGCGCCCTTCGATCCGTTCGTTGACCAGAACCACCAGATTTTCGGCCGGCAGCCCATGATCGAGCGGCCTGGCAATGCGGGAATCGACGATGCGGGTTAACGTCCGGGCGCGCTCCTGAAGTGCCGCCCGCGCGGCCAGGCTGACCGGGCGGTTGAGGCCAAGCGTCAGCAGCGTCACCGGTTTTTTCGATTTCCGGTGGCGGGCGCCAAAAAGACCTCCACCTTCCTGGAGCAGATGGATCTGTTCAATTTGATAATGGTCGAGATGCATGGATTCAACCGGTTGGTGAAGTGTTTTTATCATGAAGTTTTCTTTATCCGACCGTTCAGTCGATTTTCCCAAGGCTGTGCGGGCACATGGTACTGAGGAACTACCCATTAATTAAACAGTATAGTACCCCAACCTTTCAACCTTCCTTGCCATGATCATGGCAATTTTTAACTATAAAATCACGGGCCGCGCCGGCTTTAATAAATAGATTGACCGCGACGCTTCCCGGGCTGGCGCGTTATAATGGACCGTGTGGAACCTGACCTTGTGTACTAATAATGGGAATCTGAATTTGAAATATCACTATGATGACCTACCACCCTCTCGGCCGAACCGGCCTTAAAGTATCTGCTGTCGGGCTCGGATGCGGCAATTTTGGCGGGGTCGGCAGCGCCCCGGCCTTTTTTGGCATGGGTGAGTCCGACGAGGAAGCGTACACCCTCATGGACATCGCCTTTGACCTGGGGATCAATTTCTTCGACACGGCCAACGCATACGGCGGCGGCCGCAGCGAAGCCGCGATCGGCCGCTGGCTGCGCACCAAGGGCAGTGCCGTGCGCGATCGGCTCCTGATCAGCAGCAAGGTCTTCAATCCGGTTGGCGAAGGCCCCAATCAGCGCGGGCTCTCCCGCCACCACATCATGGGCCAGGTCGAAGCCAGCTTGAAGCGGCTGCAGACGGATCGTCTGGACCTCTACCTGATCCACGAGCCAGACCCGGACACCCCCCTGGAGGAAACCCTGCGCGCTCTGGATGACCTGATCCACCAGGGAAAAATCACCTACATCGGCGCCTCTAACATGCCGGCCTGGCTGACGACAGCCGCCTTCGAGTTCGCCATGGCTGAATAGCTGTAGTGATAGGCCGGCGAGTTCCCAACTCCACGGATGGTGTCCGCACCGACGGCGGCAACATAGGGCAGGCCCTCAATCATCTCCGTACCGCTGGT
>JBFFZG010000050.1:0-20424 GCA_041568735.1 Promineifilaceae bacterium (SeqCode) | reverse complement strand
GGCCCAGAACAGGGAATCGAAGGGAGCGAGGAAGGTCGTGCGCGCCGGCCGGATCTCGCCGGCCGCCGCCCGCTCCAGCAGGGACAGGTTGTCGCGGTGCACCAGCCACGTCTGGACCCCGTTCGTCGTCTCACCCCGAATCTCGACCAGCACCCCGTCATCCCGCAGCGCCTTGACGAGCGATCGGGCCGGCGTGGCCCGCATGTAGGCGTAAAAGGTCAGGTCCCGCGCCTCGAAAACGCCGAGCGCCCGGGCTGCCAGCTCCAGGCAGAAGCGGCGCCCCGCGTCGGGATCGACCGGCGTCGTATCGACCCAGGCCGGCAGAACCCGCTCGGTCACGTCGTAGACGCGGTGGAAGTTCACCCGATCGGCCACCATCAGGTCCCCCCGGGCGAACAGCGCCTCCAGGGCCATCTTGGGGGGCTTCCAGTCGTACCACGTCCCTTTCTGCGGGCCGTCGTAGGCGAAATCCCCCACCCGCAGCCCCCCTTCTGCGCGAATGCGCGCCAGCGTTTGCGCCGCCAGCTCCTGGTTCTTTTTTTTCCTCCACCAGCCTTCAAAGGTGGGGTTGAAGCTGAGGCGCGGGTCGGTCCGCCAGCGGTGGTAGCGGTAGTGGGCCAGGGGCAAGATACAGGCGGCATGTCCCCACCCCTCGTAGAGCCGGTTCCGGCCGCCGGCGTAGATCAGCCGGTGAAACTCGTCGAGGTCATACGACCCCAGGCGGGCCCAGAGAGTGAGGTAATGGGCGCGGTTGACGACGTACAGGGTATCGACCTGAACAAAGCCGAGCGACTCGACCGTCTCGACAAAGGCATCCGGGGTGGGGACCGCGGTTGCCTCCAGTGGCGCGGTCAGCCGCTGGGCGTGCAGCACGGCCGCGCGCAGGGCGGCCAGGGGGTAAATAGGACCGGCAGCTTTTTTAACCATCAATCTCTTATTCTAACATCTCGACTTTGGATCCTGGTTAATTTACCCGACCATCTATCGGACTGCGAATCCAGCCGGCCGCCCGATCGGTCATCTGGTCGACGTCGCTCCCGGCGAGATCGATTCGGTGGTGGGGTGATCGGCGCAGCCGGCGGGCGAAGGCCAGCTCCCCGGCGATCTCACCCGGCGACCGGTCGCGCGCCCGCAGCCGTTCGACGAGGATGTCATCCGGCCAGTCGAGATAGCCGCAGCGCACCGGCCCGGAGCCGAGGGCGCCGGGGGCAAAGGTTTCGGGAGTCGCCGGACCCTGCAGGACAGCCTTGCGGCCGCCGGCCGTGGCTGCGCGGAGAACCGCGGCCCATGCCGCTGCCAGGCCGGGCCAGGTGGTGGGATCGGTGCGCACGTCCCGGCCGCTGACCTGGGACAGGGCGGGAATGATCAGGTCCCAGTCAAAAATGAGGCATTCCGGCAGCCGGGCAGGGAGCCGGTCGGCCAGGGTGGATTTCCCGGCTGCCCAGGGAGCGGCGAGCAGGATGATCACGCGGCGCTTCCGCTACTGCCTTTCGTGAATCATGGCGAAATAACCCAGAATCTCGACCCCGATCAACCGCAGCCCATCCCAGCGATAGCCCGACATCCGTCCCAGCCGCTGGTGGGTCAGGCAGTGGCAGCGCCTTTCGGCCGGCTGGGGACAGCCCTCGATCATGTCGCTGATCGCCTGGAAATCTTCCGGGCTGACGCGCAGCCCCTCGTGCACCCACGATTCGGAATCCAGGGCGCCGCGCCGGGATTCCCGGTAGAGGGCCAGCGCCTGAAAGCCGCAGTGAGCGCAGGCCACAGTCTGCAGGGTGATCTCGTCGTTGTCGCCATCTGGCGGCAGTTCGAGCGACCGCTCGATGGTGAGCGCCTGGGACTGGCATTCTGGACAGATCATGGTCAGTTGTCCTCCGTTAATAAAACCGTTCAATCCACTCTAAAAGTCGTGACCGCTCCGCTCAGGCTGCCTGCGCGATGGCCGCGGCCAGGAGCGGCCGCCAGCGGGACTCCTCTTGCTCCGCGGCCAGGGCCTGGTTGACGATGAGCCAATCGTCGACGGCCCGGCTTTCGGCATATTTGCCGAACAGGTTGTAGATGGCGTAGTAGGCGAAGGTGATCGCCTCGGGGAAGGTCAGGTCATCATCCTGCATGGCCGCGATCGGTTCCCGGTAGCGGGCGGCTACCTGCTGCAGGTCCCGGCCGGCCCGGGCCGACTCGAAGGCGTCGGCCGGCAGGTCGGGATCGACCGTCTGGCCGGTGCCGACGACCGATTCGACGTAGTGGATCGGCGGCCGGCCGGCGCAGAATTCGCGCCAGCGGGTCAGGGCGTGCCGGCAGAGAACCAGGTGAACGGTCCGTTTTTCGGCCGCGGAAAGGGTCTCGAACCGGTCTGCCAGGTTATCGATCACCGAAGATTTCCTCCCGGTCTCTCTCTACACGAAACAAACAGGCGGATACCAGGATCCTACAGGTGGTTAACCGCCTATTCCAGCCATTCGATCCCATATTCCAGCGAAATATTTCTGTGCGCGGCGGCGTCGAGCGTGCCGGCCGCCTGCGCCGCCGCCAGGTCATCGAAGAAGCGCTCCATGCCGCCGGGGATAGCCAGCGCCAGGTACTTTGAAACCGTTTTCAAGGGGTTGTAGAGCGCGTGCGGAATCGTTTTCGGCAGGTGGGCCACCCCGCCGGGACCGGTCCGCAGTGTTTCCCCACCGAGCCGGATTTCGAGCGCTCCTTCCAGTACAGTGACGATTTCGTCCTCGTGCTGATGGACGTGCAGCCGGTTGCCGCTTTCAGGGTCAAAGGTAAACGCAAAGAGGTAGAAGCCGCCGCCGGTGTGCCGGTGGGTCAGTTTATGCGTGACGCCGAGGAAGGCGAGCACCTGGCCCGCGTCTGGCGGAATGACAATGGGTTGGGCCGAATGGGCGTTCATGGCGATCACCTCCTCAGGCATCATCAGATTTTTCGCGCATGGTCATCACGACGCACACGGCTGCCTCGGCCGCCGTGTGCCTTCACCGTGCCTTGCCGGAAAGCTGATCATCAGACCACGCCGGTGACTGCCCAGGCCCGGGCGCTCAGCTCGATGGGCCTGTCGTCCTCAGGGGTGAGCCGCTCCTTGAGCGTCCGCCGGATTTTTTCGCGAACGTCGCCGCCGACCGCCGCCAGGTAGGTCGGGGCCGCGCCCGTTTGACCCAGAAAGGGCTGCCAGAAGTCATCGAAGTTGCGAAAGCTTGTCGGAATGTCCACCGCCTCCACCTCGACAGCCCGGAGCCGGCCGCCTTCGAAGAGGGCCCGCAGCGGTTCGGGCTGGCACAGCGGAAACCGCTCGGCCTGGTCCAGCCCGGCGTCGCCAGGACTTACGGCGATGGCCGCCTCCCAGAAGTGGCGCATCATCTGCATGCCGCCGCCGTAATCCCAGACGTAGGCCGCCACCCGTCCACCCGGCTTCGTGACGCGGCGCATCTCCTGGACCATCGCGGCCGGCTCTCGCACGAAATTGAGCACCAGGCCGGACACGACCGCCTCGAACACAGACGCCTTCCAGGGCAGATAAGCGGCATCGCCGCGGACGAAGCCGGCCCGACGATCCGCGTTCGCCACACGAGCCTGCCGCAGAAAGGGATGGGAATAGTCGACGGCGACGACGGCTGCCGGGGCAGCGCGCGCCAGGATGGTCGACGTCAGGGCACCGGTGCCGCAGCCGGCATCCGCCCAGGTCAGGCCGGGCGGGAGCGCGAGCCAATCCAGGAAGCGGACGGCGACCCGCCGGCTCCAGCGGCCCACGTACTGCTCGTAGGCCTGGTTGGAATTCCAGGATTCCAGGTCCATGGTCTCCAAAAGATGAAAAGGGTCAGCCCGACGCTGGGGTGATGAGGTGCCGGCCGGGCAGATCGTCCTGATCCAAAGCCCGATTCCCTGCAGCGGGTCGAGCCGGGGCCGGCGTGTTGGCCGCCGGCCGAAAATCGATGAGGCGAGAATTTACGAGACCGGCAGAACCCCTGTCGCCATCAAGGCGGTGGCCAGATCTGCAAGGTAATGGAGGACGATCAGCGGAACCAGTCTCCGGCCCCAAAGAACGAAGACCACCGGAATACCGGTGACGGCGAAGGTTGACGAGATCAGACGCCAGGTCAGATAGGTGCCGTCGGGAATCAGCGGAATCGCGATATGCTGAAATCCCCAGAAAAAGATGACAACGACGACGGCCAGGGACACCCTGCCGGTGAGCGCTTCTATTCTGGGCAGCAGAAAACCCAGGTAGACGAGTTCTTCGGTGACGGACCACACAGCAGGCCAGATAAGCCAGGCATAGAGGGCTGCAGGGGCGGGGAGATCGACGATGGTCACGATCGGCGGGACGGGCGAGCCGTAAATGAGCTGGGTGACCAGCGAAGCAGCCGCGATCGTGGGCAGCACGGCCAGCAGGTAGGGAAAGACCCAGGCGAGTTGTCGCAGGGCAGCCCGCAGTCCGGGCACGCCGAAGAGATCGACAATGGTCATCCCTTCGCGCCGCGTCAGGAAAACCAGAGCAGCGAGGCAGAGTATATCCGTCATCGTGCTGTAAACCGTCCACCAGGCGGCCGCATCGTGCCAGGGGTTCAGAGACCCCTGCAGGGCGAAGACGCCGGCGGTGATCGCCTGTGCCGCAAGGGCAGCCACGAAGCGGCCTGGGAGAAACAGGAGCACCGGCCACCAGGCGCGACGGGATGTCGCGTACTGATTGGCGATGGCCGAGGGCAAGTTTTTCGAGATCGATAAATGGGCTGCCACAGTGGAATGATTGCCGGCCCGGACGCAGATGGATGAGCCGGCTAGCCTTTTAATTTATTGATCAAACAGGGTGTTCGTTAAGGATCCTCTCCACCAACCTCAAGGAGAAGAATGGGGTCTTTCTGGTGTCCGGTAAAATTATAATGAGGAGGCCGCATAAAGCCTAATCCCACGCCGGCCCAAATCGCCTCGTCGGTTCCATCAGGTGGGTTTCAGGCTGCATTTGGAAACGGATGGGAACCCTTATCCCGGTCGCAGGCCGGCCGCACGAAGTGCTTCTTCCCCGCGATGCCAGCCGTCGATGACGATGGGCGAACCGCCCTGTGCGTGCTGGCGAATGACCCGCTCGATAAACGGCCAGGCCGCCGCGTGCTGCCGGATCGCGTCGTCGATGAGCCGGCCGGCCGGTCCCTCGGTGAAGTAATCGAGGTGGGAAGTCCGCCACATGAGATGCAGGCCGGGATGGCTCTCCGGCGTGGTCACCGCCTGGACCGCAGTCACCAGGTCGTCGATGCTGAGCGAGGTCAGGCCGAGCGCAGCGGCCAGGGCCGCGCCCAGCGTCGATTTTCCCACGCCGGGTGCGCCTCCGATTAAATAGACGGTTGGCTGTTTCGTCGAGCGCAATCTCGCCTCCACCAGTTCGGCCGAATACAATTTCGAAAACACTTCAGATTCGGCTTTTTGATTCGGATTTTTTACCGGTTGTCTCGTGATTTCAATTTCCGTGACGCCATCCGCTTCCCTGCCAGAAGAGCCACAGCTCGCCGGCCAGGGCAGCGGTCGAGCAGCATCCTCTTACCCGAGTAGAGAAGCTCCTGATGAAACAGGACCTCATCATCATCGATGAGGTCGGCTTTGTCCCCTTCTCCCAGCAAGGGGCCAACATGCTCTTCATCTTCGTCAGCCATCGCTATCTGCAAGGCTCCCTGCTGGTCACCACCAACCTGGCCTTCGCCGACTGGAGTGAGGTCTTCGGCAACGCCCTCAGCGTCGGTCCGCTGCTGGACCGCCTTACTCATCGCTGCCATATCATCGAATTCGAGGGGGAGAGTTATCGCTTCCGGCAGAGCCTCGAACGCCAGCAGCAGTTGGCCGACGTCGGCCGCGACGGTGTGACCAAAGCGCGGTCAGCGACTTCTTTATTCTATATTAAAGAAGACGATGGCTCACTTTTTGATTGACAAAACCATACAAGTGCCGCTATCTTGCAAAATACCGCTGAGACAGCGACCCTTTCCTCCATAGAGTGTCGGATAAATTATTGCTGGCAAAACCGTGTCAAGTTGCCAGTTCTATCCTAGATGGTATGGGACAAATGATTTGAGTATCTTAGGAGAATTTCATGTTAATCGAAACCGTTTGATCTCGTTTTTTTCGACCAAGTAACTACGGTTCCGACGACTCAGCTTAATTCACGTAAGGAGGTTCATCGTGACGCGATCAGGCAGTTCTCATCAAGAGGAAAAACAGACATTAAAGCAGCAGGCAGGCAAGATACTTTCTCAGGTGGCAGGATACGTCGGTGTAAGAACAATGGAAATTGGCCTACGCTTCGGATTGCTGGAAGAACTAGCAAAGCATCCCGCAGGCATCTCTGCCACGAAACTTGCCAAACAAAGGGGTATGGATCCGTTCTATGTCCAGGTCTGGTGCCGTTCAGCCTATGCTTCCGATCTCCTGGAGTTGGAAAATGATCAAAAGTACATATTGGCGCCTCATATGGACAAACTCCTTCTGGATCAGGATTTTCCCGGTTACATCGGCGGTATACCTCAACTTATGGAGCAGCCCGAGGTATTTGATCAGTTCGCAGAGAACATGGAGTCTGGACAACACAACTGGTGGGATCAGTTCAGCCCCACTTTTATCCAGCGGGTTAGCGATACGGCACGCCCTTTCTATACCCGGCTCATACCGGGCGGTCTTTCCCAGGTGCCGGGACTAGCGGACCGGTTGGCTAAAGATGATGCCTACATCCTGGAACTGGCCTGTGGCACAGGAACCGGCCTCCTACGTCTGGCAATGACCTATCCCCAATCCAACCTTGCCGGCGTAGACGGTGATGCCTATTCACTGAAATTGGTGGCCGAGAAGCTTCAGCAAAAGGGGTTTCAGGATCAGGTACAGTTGGTACAGCGTATGCTAGAGGATCTTAGTGAAACCGAGAAGTATGACCTGGTTGTTATCAACGTCTCCATGCATGAATGTCGTGACTTAGAGAAAGTTGCCAGTAATGTATACCGGGCCTTAAAAGCTGGCGGCTACTTTGTCATCTCTGACTTCCCCTTCCCCAATTCAACCCAAGAATGCCGAACAGTCCCAGCACGGCTTATGTGTGGCATCCAGTTTGCTGAAGCTATCATTGACGACCAACTACTGCCCACCCAGGCCTTTGTCAATTTGCTCACCAAGCATAACTTCCATGATGTGGATTCTTTTGATCTGTCCCCAGTTCATGCCGTGACATACGGGCAGAAGTAGATAGAACGGTAGTGCACCACAAAACCTGCACATGATTTTCAGGTTTTAATGTGATCCTCAAGGACGGTTTTTGTTTTTGAATTTTCGTCGCCGGCCTGTTTTTGCCAGAGGTCCAAGTAAACCAGCGGCGCCACCCTTCCCAAACTTGAATGGCGGCGTCATTCGTTGTTTAATTTCGAGGCAACACAAGAGAAAATGCAGCAATACCGGGGAAAAGAATAATGGAAATCCCGGCCAGGCACAAGCGGCAATTTTCATGAGAAATCTTTCGCGAATGTGCGGCCGGCTGTCCCTGCGGCCTGGCCAAATTAAAGCCGGACCACCAGGGTCCGGCTCAAAACATCCACCCTGAAAGCTGGCGAATACATGAGCTCAGCCGCGGCCTGATGGGACCGGAATTAAAACCGCACTTCAACCGTTGGATTTCACCGCCACCACCCAAACACAACGACCCGCCGCCCGCCCTATCCAGGTCGAACCAGCCGCCTAAGAACAGCTGAGGGACACATCATCCACGTGAATATTGACCAGATGTCCGATGGTGGTCGACGTGAGCCGGACGGCATACGGGGCACCGTTGGCGAAGGCGTTCGCGTTGATGGTGACCAGTTTGTAGCTGTCATACTGGCTCAGCTGCGTCGCATTGGCCGTAAACAGGGTCGTGCCATCGATTTGAACGGCAAAAAAATCGTCGACGCCGCGGCCGGAGGGGCCGAAAGCGCTGAGCGGGGCGAACAGCGGGAGGGCCAGAGCCAGCATGAGGCCGATCCACCGCAGCTCGGACAGCCGGCCGGCCGGAGAAGCCGGGTCCGATGCCACCCCGGCGGCGATGTGGTAAATCCCTTCGCCCGCAAAAGCGAGGATGGCAAAACCGGACATCGGCAGGCCGCAGAAATCGCCCTCGAGGCGGATGGAAGGCGGGGAGCACGGGTAGGCCGCCGGAACGTGAATCTTCTCATAGACCCACGGACCGGCCAGGGCGATCGAGAGCAGCGCCAGCTGGGTGATCCGCCAGCGGACAGCCGTTCCCCATTTTCCCAGCCATTTCATATTAAACCATACGCGTTTGAGCCCTGGCAAACACCTCAAATCCAGCGCCCAACCGGCCGGCGCACGAGGTGCGTGACCTTCCATCTCCGCGCGAGCAGAGCCACCGTCAGGGGCTGTACAATAAAGCCTGTGCCGCCCTCTGGAAACACGTTCATGGGAACTCCAACCCCTTTTACCCGACTTTAACCAGGATTCGATCTCTTCGCTCTCAAATTCTGATCCACCGGTCCCGTCTGCCAGAGACCACCGGCAGGGATCAAGGCACCCTGGCGTAAAAAATATCTCTCTTCTGCTCCCAGACCAGGTGGGCCCGCCCGGCCGGGTCCAGGGCGATCCGCGGAGGACCACCGGTTTCCGAGATGAGGCGCGGTGCGCTCCACGCCCCGTTGCCGGCCTGGGCCATGTAAAAGACTCCTCCGACCCGGCTGGTGAAGACAACCTGGGGCTGGCCCCCGGCGCCGACGGCCAGCTGGGGGCGTCCGCCGGCAGGGGAAAGGGTCACCGTCTCCTGCCAGCCGCCGGACGGCGTCCAGAGCAGGTAATAAATCCCTCCGTGAAAGCCCCCCCACACCAGATGAACGCCGCCGTCTGGATCGGCCGCCAGGCTCAGGCTGAATGGGACGGCGGGGCCTGTCGCGTCCGTCTCGAGGTAGGTGATCTCCTGCCAGGTGGCCCCGCCATCGGCCGAATAGCGGTACGCCAGCCGATAGGGATTGCCGCCACCTGCCGGGATCCAGACCGCATGATACCCGCCCGCCTGATCGACGGCGAAGGCGGGAGACAGGCTGGAAAAGGGTCCGGAAGACAATTTCTGATCCCTGAAGTAAACGTTGAAACTCCCCCTATCGTTGGCGATGCCTTCGATCCGCCCAGCAGGTGTCGTGGCAAAAGCATAGGAATCGCCAGCCACAGCGCCTGTCTCTCGGGGAAGCCACGATTCGTCCTCCCGGCAGCGCATCGCGATTTCGCTGTAACCCGAAGCCAGGCGCCAGAGAAGGCAGACCTTGCCAGACGGAAAACGCAGCCACTGCAGATCGGGATCAAAAAATCCCGGCACATCGGCCGTGAGGCTTTCGGCATCGGACCAGCTTCCATCCGGGGCCAGGCGCCGGTAAAAAATATCCCCTTCGCGGCGCAGGCTGTTATCCGACCAGGCGACATGCAGCACGCCGGCTCCGTCAACAATGAGCCGGGCATATTCCGATTTGCCGTCGCTGTCGGAGAGATTGAGCGCGGCCGGCGGCGGGGGTTGGGTTGGGGAGGGCGTATAGGTCACAGGAACGCCCGACCCGGATCGGACGGCTTCGGTCGCCGAAACGGCTCCTGCGGCCGGCAGCGCAGATGGGCTGCCGGCGGATCCCGGCAAAACGGCCGGCGCGGTGGATCCGATATCTTGGTCGGCCGTGCGTGCGGCCGGCCCGCCTGGCCCCGCGGCGCGGTTGAGCTGCGCGGACAGGATCAGGGCCAGGGCCATGATCGCGGCCAAGGCCACGATGACCAGTCCCCAAACGGCGTAGCGGACGGAAGGACCGCCTTCCAGGAGGGTGATGAAGCGCCGATTGTCGCTGGTGGTCGTCTTGATGACATCCCGCCCCGCGATGTCGCCCTCGACGCGCAGATCGTCGCTGGCCTTGATCTGCACGTCGCCATCGGGGTTGGTTTCAGTCCGGTCGTCTGACTCGATCATCGAAATTTCACCACCCGATCTCTTTCCTCGCCGTTCGCTTCATTTTTTCTCTCCAGGAGCCGTTCAGCCTGCCGGGCTTCCCGCTGCTTATCATGCTCTTTCCGCAGAGATCGAAGTTCTCCGGTACGACCCGAATGATATTTGCCTGGTACACGATGTTACCTTTTTCCGCCGCCGTGGGATTGCAATGATGTCATTCAACACCCGGGAGCAGGCGCCATCCAGACCGAAAACCAGTCACTTTTTGCCGCTGGATTGGATCCATTTAAAGCCCGATTTTCCCATCCCTGGCGAGGTTTCCCCTGCTGGTCGTTTTTTGAGGCGGGAAGGACGGCCGCACGCCTTAATGACTCGACCCGCCGGCCGCTACGGCCGCGGGAGCCGCCGGCCGCGACCGGCCGAGACGCATGGCGATCCCCACCAGAAGCCAGAGCAGCCCCAGCGCCAGGGCGCCGAATGTGTAGGACTGCAGGAGAAAAAAGAAGAAAACGGGATGGGCCATTAACAGCGGAGGCAGCCAGCGCGGGCGCAGGCGCGCTCGCCAGGCGGCCGCCCCAACGAGGGGAAGACCGAAGGCCATGCCGAGCAGCCCGACGGCAAAGATCGGGGTCGCGACCGCTTCGCCGACGAGACCATTGGCCGCGGTAACGACGACAGTGATGACGGCCAGGAGCGCCAGAGCCACAGCGGACAGAACACTTCCAAGCGCCATAAGCCGGCCGGCAGCAGGCCGAGCCAGTGCCCACACCCCCAGCACCACGCCGATCGTGGCTGCTTCGGCCACCGCATGAAACAGCTCGATCAGGATAGCGGAGGTCGAGCCCAACTCGCCCGGTCCGTGCACCGGATAGACCAGGGCATAGTGGACAATCCCCGAGGCGATCCACCCGATACCGGCGGCGATCGCTCACAGTGCTCCCGTTTGTACTCCTTTCCATGAATTCATTCTGACACCTCCACTGCGTGAATCACTCGAAACTGGGTCCCGCCAGATGCTCACCAGCCACCTACACGGGACCGGGAACAATCGTGATAAGCAAACACCCACAGGCCATGCAGGCCGGTTTTGTCATGGGCTCAAACAGGTTCCAACAAATCGCCGGTTGAAAGAAGCTGCCGGCGCCCGACACAGTTCAATTTCGAGGCAAAGACGAGAGAAAATGCAGAAACAACTGGGAAAAGAATAATGGATTTCTCAGCCTGGCACAAGCGCCAATTTTCATGAATTATTTTTCGCGAAATAACAGCCGAACCACCCACCGCCAGGTCGAATTGAAAGCCGGACCACCGGGTCCGGCCCGGGACATCCACTCTGAAAGCAGGCGAAATGTTGAGATTGGCGGCGGCCTGATGGGACCGGAATTACAACCGCACGTCAATCGTTGGATTTCACCGCCACCACCCAAACTCAACGACCCGGCGCCCGCCCTATCCAGGTCGAACCAGCCGCCTAGGAACAGCTGAGGGACACATCATCTACGTGAAAATTGACCAGATGTCCGATGGTGGTCGACGTGAGCCGGACGGCATGCGGGGCACCGTTGGCGAAGGCGTTCGCGTTGATGGTGACCAATTTGTAGCTGTCATACTGGCTCAGCTGCGTCGCATTGGCCGTAAACAGGGTCGTGCCATCGATTTGAACGGCAAAAAAATCGTCGACGCCGCTGCCGACTTCAGCGGCCCCGATCCAGAGGTAAAGGCGCAGCTGGGCCGTACCCCCTTTAGGAAAGTTCACCGTTTGCGCCAGGGTGCCCGTCTCATTGGCCGAGGTGCCGCCAAACCAGGCCCAGGCTGTACCTGACCGGGGCGCGCCGACGTCGCTGCTCACATTGCAGTCCGTGAGGTTGCACAGGGGGGTGCCGAAGTTGGTCGAGAATTCCGACCAGAATGGATTGGGTGTATAGGCTTCAAAACTCGGATCGAGCAGGAGGTTTGTCTTAGGGCAGCTGAAGATCTGGGGAATGTAATTTTTTGACACAGGCGTGATGGTGGCCAGAACGGCCGGATCGGCTGGACCGGCCTTTACAGTCTGGCCTGATCCTCCCAGGAGCAGTGCCAGCATGAGGACAAAAAAGAGGAGTGCGGTCAGGAGTTTAAAGGTCCCGTTCATGGGAATCCTTCCTTCGAGCAGGCTGCATGAACCGATTCACCGTGATTTTCTGGCTGCGTACGCCCTGCCGGTCTGCTTCAACGCCTTCTCACCGCGCCTGGCATCTGCGCCAAAAGGTTCTGGAGTCCATCCAGGAGATGAGCTATCGACCCGGGATCGATTGTTTGTTTGATTGATTGAAGCTTGGTTCGCTGCTTCGACGAATTTTCCCTCCTTCTGGCGCATCCAGGTCCGGCCGCGCCGTCTCGCCATAAAGATCACCTGGAGTCCCCGGCGCGCTGATCACGAGCCTGTTGCCCCTGGTGGTAGAGAGCGACACGCCCGCCTCTCGTTTCCCCTATCTGCCGGTTATTCGACGGCTGGCGGCCGCCTGCTCTCGGGGAAAACCGGCCGTTAGCTTGAAGGGCAGTGCAGGTACCCGTCCAGGGCGCCCTGCCAGCCGGCTTCCGAATCGAAGTCGTCGAGAAGCCCGCTGCCAGGGTTGGCGGAAAAGGCGTCCATTCCATGCTGGATCATATACTCGGGGTGATAGTCCGGCGCGCCAATCCGCCTGACCTCCTGACAGACAGGCGGCAGCCGCTCCTCATTGCCCAGCGTGTCCACAAGTACGGCCCAGAAAGCGTCGACGGCTTTCTGATCGAGAGATTGCAGGGCCAGCATGAGTAATACCGAATGAGCCTGCCGCGCCGTCGGATCCGAAACCCGGCTCGCATCATAAAAAGAATAGGTCCCGGCCAGGGCGAACAGGAAAACGGCTTCGTCGTATTTTTCCTCCCGAATACATTTCACCATGCTGTCATACAGATCGGGTGGTGTGAGCTGGTTGTGGAGGTTGGCCGGAATTTCACAGTCGAGGTTCACGGTGCCTTCGAGATTTCCCGGCGCAGTAATTTCCGTTATTTGAGGGGTTTCGGTTTCACGGGGGGTCGATGTTCTTTTCGGAAGGGGTGTCCTGGTAGGCCTGGGTGTGATCGGTGTCTTTGTCGGCGCGGCCGTCGCAGTGGGCCTCGGAGCAGTCGGTGTCGCCACCGGCGCGGCCGGGGTAGCCGTGTCTTCGAGGTTTCCCGACGCAGCGATTTCAGTCATTCCCGGGGGTTCAGGGACAGGGGTGGCGCACCCGGCGAGAAATGCCGGGGCCAGCAAGAGGACGCCGGCGCAGGCTCGGAACCTTCTCCCCCACCGCGCTTTTTGGCGATGCCTGCCGGGCCGGCCGGCGGCACACAGGGTGGTGGCAGTCATCGTCTGAACGACCGGAGCCGGTGCGGCCGCAGGGGGCACCGCCGGCTCAGCCGCCGATCCCCCAAAGACCGCAAACGTCGCCCAGTTTGAGGATGCCACTTTATCACCTCCAGCGAGATCTGGAACGGATAATGCCTCTGTGGGTCAGTCAGCGTCTGGGTGAGATCAGACCGCTGTTGGCGAGAAGCTTCCATCAGCTTCTCTATTCGGTTATTGGCTTAAAAAAGGAAGGAAATCTGGTGAAATTGTCTGGTGAAAGTATAAAAAATAATCTGGGAAAACACAAGCGGTTTTTTTCATGAAAAAATTGCCGTGTTTTTGATGGCAGCATCTCTTCATTTCCCTGGACCCCCTGGTTTCCCACTGACGCGAGCCACAGTCTTTTCTAATCGGATTGGCGCCTCTCCATGAAATCGGCCAGCACTTCCTCGAGCACCTCTTCAATCGGCCGGGTCGTCCAGCCGAGCTCCCGCCGCGCCCGGTCGGCCGTCGCCCAGAAGGTGTAGTCGGCCAGCATGGCCAGACTTTCGGACGAGAGCGCCGGCTCCACCCCGAACCGTTCGATCAGCCGGGTCAGGCCGGCCGCCAGCGACGCCCCCCAGCCCGGCACCCAGATGTTGGTGAACGATTGCCCGGTGATCCGGGAGCAGATCTCGAAGATCTGCCGGTAGGTCAGGGCGGGGCCGCACAGGATGTAGCTCTCCCCCGGCAGCCCCTTCTCCGCCGCCAGCCGGTGGCCGGCCGCGATCTCGTCGACGTGGGCCAGGGTCAGGCCCGACTTCGCCCCGAGCATGACCGGCATCCGGTTTAAAAAGAATTCAAAGGTGGCCGCGTGGGCGGCCGTATCGCCGGCGCCGGTGACACCACCCGGCTGCACAATGATGACCGGCGCTCCCTGCGCCTGCAGCGGCACGGCCACCTCGTAGTGGGCCTCCCACTTCGTCCGCTCATAAACCGAAGGCATCGCCGCTTTTTCCACCCGGTAGGTCTCGTCGACCACCCGGCCGCGCGTGTTGCCGAACACGGCGACCGTACTCGTGTGCACGATGCGCGGCACACCGAGTTCGGCCGCCAGCTCCAGCGTCTGGCGCGCCCCGTCGACGTTGATCGCCTCCATTTTGGCTTGGTCCCGGACCCCGACCGCGTACAGGCCGGCCAGGTGAAAGACGACGTCCGCCCCCTGCATCGGCGCCCGCATCGACTCGCGCTCGGTGACATCCCCCTTCGCCAGCGCCGCCCCCTGGGCGGCGAGATCGCCGGCCCGGCCGGGATCGCGCACGAGACAGGTTACGTCGTAGTTATTCTCGATCAGCTGGGGGACGAGATGGCGGCCGATAAAGCCGGTCGCCCCGGTGACAAATGCTTTCATGGGTTCGTTTTCTCCATGGATCATAATCTGACTGGCGGCCGGGCACCCCTCCCAACTCTACCGCGTTCGCCACAAATAGGCACCCGCTCCTTCGGCCTCGATCGACGCCTCCCGCCGGTAAGCCTCGTCGAGCGCGGCCAGGAGGGCGGCCTGCTCCTCCTCGCCCGTGTGTGAAAAGATGACCCAGAAGGCTGCGGCCTCCGGATCGACGGCCGCGGCGATCGCCTCCCGCTTGGCCCCGGGCGGCAGGGCGCGGATCCAGGCGCCGTAGTGGTAGGGATCGGGGGCGCAGTAGGCGGTCGCCGCCCCGCCCCAGCAGTCGCGGTACCAGGTGGCCGGGTAGCGCCCCTCGTCCTCGCCGCGCAGCAGGAGCTGGTAGCGGAAGCCAGGGGCCGCGCCGTAATAAACGTAAACCGGCGTGTCCGGCCGGTGGGCATCCAGGAAGCCGTCCGTCACGGTGCGCAGATCTTCCGGCCCCTCGCCCGGCGCCGCCAGTACGATGGCGACAAAGGCGGCAATCAGCAGGCAGCCGGCCGGCCGCCAGCGCCGGCCCAGGGCGGCCGCGCCAATGCCGGCCACGGTGATCAGCAGCGGGGTCAGTATCAGGGCGTGCCGGGTCATGCCGTACGGATAGGCGTCGACCCGGCCGGCCAGGTAGTAGACCGCCCAGCCGGCCAGCAGCCAGCCCAGGAAATACAGCGGCCGGCGCTCGAGCACCAGACCGGCCGCTCCGGCGAGCAGGGCGGCCAGCAGCAGCCCCCAGCCGGCCAGGATCAGGGCGGTATGCGGGGTCGGGTCGGCGATGAAGCCGGTGAGCTGGTACGACAGCAGATAGCGGGTCCGATCCAGAAAAAGCGCCCATTCCTGCCCGGGTGATCCGAAGCTCACGGCAAACGCCCCGCTCGTCGGGCCGCGGAAGAGCTGGTCGGGCAGCCAGCCGGCGAGGAGCGGCCCCGCCAGCAGAGCGAACCCAAGTGCAGCCGTCCCCAGACGAAACAGGGAACCCCACCGCCGCCGGATCAGCCGCTCCAGCGCCAGCACGCCGGCGGCCGGCAGAATAATGAGCAGCGACCCGTAGTAGTTGAAAGCCGCAGCGGCCGCGGTGACAGCCCAGCCGGTCCAGTGGCGCCGGCGATCGGTGCGCCGGGCCAGCGCCAGCAGCAGCAGGTTCGCGGAGAGGGTCAGGGAGAGCAGGGCGTACTGGCCGACTTCCTGGGCGAAGCGAATGTCGGGTGGCAGCAGGGCCAGGAAAAAGGCGGCAACGAGGCCGGCCGGCCGGCTGTAGACCTCCCGCCCCAGGGCGGCCGCGGCCGGCAGCGCCAGCAAGCTGGCGCAGGTCGACAGCAGGCGCAGGGTGAACTCGTCCCGGCCAAGCCCCATCCAGAAATGGAGCAGGACCGTGTAGAGCGGCGGATCCTGCAGCGCCTCGCGCACGGCCGCCGGCAGGTCGGCCAGAGCGGCCGTCGCCACCCAGAATTCCATGGCCTCGTCGAACCAGAGCGGCGCCGCGGCCAGCGTGCGAAGCCGCAGGTAAAAAGCCAGGAGCAGAACCGGGAGGATGAGCCAGCGCGCGGACAGGAAGCGGGGAAAATTCATGCCGGGATGAGCGGTTGGATCAAATGCCGCGCCAGACCCCGGCGTACTTTTTGCGATACGTCGGATCTTCTTCCAGCTCGATCAGGGCCAGGGCCTTTACCCGCACGGCCTCATCCCCCACCGCATCGTAGACATGGCGCAGGCTCTGGATGATGTCGAAGCGAATCAGGGTGGTGTTCTTCTCATGAAGGCATTCGTGGTAGCGGGCTTCGAGACCGTCCAGGACGATTCGCCGGTATGCCGGCCCGGCAGTCCCGACTTTCCAGAGGGACTGCAGGGCGTGGCGGGCGGTTACGAACCGGTCGTCCTTCGTCACGGCCAGCAGGGCTGGGAAAACGGCCGGCAGCCGCCGGTCAGGGTCGCTTTTGGCCAGGCTGCTGAGGATCTGGGCGGCGATGGCCCGGTTGTGATTGTCTTTGTGGGTCAGATTGGCCACCACCTCGTCCCAGACCTCGTAGGCCCAGTCGACCGGCTCCCCGGTCAGCTCGAGAATGGTGAAAAAGGCCTGGTTCTGCCGCGGGCGGTTGCTCGACCAGAGATGATCGAATTCAGTCCGAAGCGCTTCGTCCATGAGCTGCTCCTGGTTGGCAATTCGAGCCAAGTCTACCGGCTTCGCGGCCATCTGCCGAGTCATTTCCGGCGGCCGTCCCGGCGCTATTCGGCCTGGGCGAGCCGGGCAACGGCGAGGGCATCATGAACCGGCGGCCGGCCCGGGGTGCGGAAAGTCTGGAAGACCGCCGCGGGATTCCGGTAGACGATTTCTTCGACGCGAAAGCCCGGGAAAACTTCGGTCCCGACGACGACATCCTCCCCTCGCCCAAAGAAAAAGACCGGCCGGCCGGCCGGCAGATCGGCCGGATCCATGACGATCGGCCGCGGGGCGTAGATCGATCCCAGCCGGATATCCCGGTCGAGCAGCACGGCGTCCGGCGGTAGAAGCCGTTCGAGCGCCGCGAAATCGGCCGTAAAGGGAACATTCTGGGCGTAAAACTCGGCCTTCGGCTGAAAACCCAGCGCCACCGGCGCGAAGCGAGCCGCGTAGATTCCCTGCCCGACCAGCCAGGGAAGAATCGTCAGGGCCGCCAGCCCGGCCAGCAGCCAGCGGGGCGCGGCCGGCCGCAGCGCCCAGGCCGGGGGATTGAGGGCGAAGCAGACCGCCAGCCCGTACGGGATCCCGCCGAGAAAGCGCAGATCGAGCGGCAGAACCAGTCCGATCAGGGCCAGCTGGATCAGGACGGCGGCCGCGGCCGCCAGCCGGAAAACACGATCGCTCCGATCGAGGGCCAAAAAGGCGGCCGTCCCCAGCCAGAGCAGCGGCGCCTGGTTGATCGCCAGCCCGCGCAGGAAGGTAAAAAGCGTCGGCCGGGAGACCGCCCGGGTCGTGTCGAAGATGCGCTGCACAGCGGCTGGATCGTAAACCGAACCCGGAAACAGGCCGCTCAGTGCCGGTCCAAATGGAGAGCCGGACTGCCAGAATGTCCAGAGCGCGAGCGGCAGAACAAAGGTCAGCCAGGGGAGCACCAGCGCCAGCGCCAGACGGCGCGGGTTCCCACCCTGCCGCAGCAGCCAGGCGCCCATGACGGCCAGGACCAGCAGGCTGAGCGGCAGCAGGGAGAGCTTGGCAGTGGAAGCCGTCACGAGCAGGAGGGACAGCATGGCGGCGAACGGCACGGGACCGATCCGGTCGAGCAGCAGCTGCCGCCGGAAACAGGCCACGACAACCGCCGCCGAGGCGGCATCCATCACGGCGTGGCTGCCGGAGGTGACCCACCAGACGGCCGGATAGAGCCCCACCGCAAAGGCGGCCGGCCAGAGCGCGGCCCAGGTCGGCGAGCGGTGGGCATCAAATAAGAGGCGGCCGATGAACCAGAGCAGGGTCACCCCCACCCCCCAGCTGACCACGTTGCCCCCGTCGGGAAAGCCGAGGGCATGCAGCGGGGTCAGAGCGATCGGGACGATCATCTGCGGCAGCATCGCCCCCTCCCACGGCAGCCGGTAAAAGCGCAGCGCTCCGTCGCCGGCGATCCGGGCCGGCAGGAGCATGTGGTAGTAAATTTCGTCGATTTTCGAGGAAGGGGCGACCGCCACGAGCAGGTTGGCCAGCAGTGCGGCCGCCAGCAGCCCCAGGAGAAGCTGAGTCCATCCGGGCAGGGTCCTGATCGAAAGGCCGGGGAGCAGGCGCACCCCCGCCGCGGCCGTCAGCCCGCCGGCGGCCGCCACGACGATCCAGATCCCGATCAGGGTCGTCCGCGAGACCAAACCGGCCATGGCCGTCAGCTGCACGACCAGGCTCACGACCTGGATCCCCAGAAACAGTCCGGCCAGCTCCCGCCACGGCGTGGGCAGCGAGAGGCGCAGCCGGCCAACCAGCCAGGTGCCAAGTCCCAGGAAGCCGAGGAAGGTCAGCAGGCCGACGATCAGGATCGACCGCGGATGGTAGGCGGCCATTGCCGCGAAGCCGCTCATGCCGCGGCCGCCCGGTGAGCGGTTCGTTCAGATTGGGGAAACCGCCGGCGCAGCTCCCTCATTCCAGCCCGGACTCCCATTCGTACGATTCGACAATGACCCAGAGCGCTCCGGATAGGAGCTGCTGCCAGCGGTGCAGCTGTTCGGCCATGTGGACCGGCCGCTGGCGAGGATCTCCGGTCAGCGCCTGGCGGCAGCGCTCATCCCAGGCCAGGGCCTCTCCCTGGGTCAGCAGGATCCCGTAATCGACGTAGATAGGATTTCCGGTATCGATCCGGCGCACGCCGAACTTTTCGAAAAAGGCCGGCCGGTCCCACCACAAGGGGAACGGTTCGACCCGGCAGGGGTGGCCGTCCAGAGGGGGACAGAAATAGACGCGCTCGCGCACAGCCGGCATGGGGTTTTCTCCTGCTGGACCGGACCACCGTCGGCGGCGGCCGGCCGATTTTGCTTCAGGCGGCGAAATCGAAGGGATGGGCGGGTGGGCTGGCCGGCTCCAGCCACGCCGGCCGCCGCGCCCACCAGTGCCAGGCGCCCAGGGCCGCGGCACAGGCCGCCGCCAGGTGATCACCTGACCCTTTCAGCGTCACCGCACCATTTAACCCGTTGTTTTCCATCCAGTCAAACAGGGCATCCCGTGCCTCCTGGCTCTTTTTCAGATAGACGATCGACTCGACCGGCGCCCCGCGCAGGGCCAGAACGGCGGCGGGGTGAATTTCCACCACATCGACCCGCGGCGCCTGCGGGCTCTGCAGAGTGTGGGCCAGCGCGACCCCACGCAGGGTGAGATAGACCATGCGGGTCATCGTCGGCGTCATGACCGATCCCGGCGGCAGCCCGGCCTGGATGAGCCGCCGGCGCAGACGCCGGTCTCCCGGCCGATCGCCGCCCCCGGGCTGGTAGGAAAGGGGAGCGTCCAGGCCGATGACCAGCGGCCCGGCCTGCCGCTTCTCGCCGGCCCAGCGGTAGATCTGGTCGTCGGTGACGTGCTGGTCGACCCCTGCCAGCTGCAGGCGGCCATCCACGAGCTCAAAGCAGGCCAGGGCCGTGTCGGCGGTATTGGTCGGTCCGGAAAGGTCGAGGCCGAGAAAAAACATGGGGCAGGGTCGGTCGAAGGCTGTTTCATTCCAGGGCCAGGTGCATGACCTGGCGCCGTTTGCCGGCCGATTTGACCGGCCGAAATCCCGCTTTTTCGAACATCTCGATAAAACCCATGAAACGGTAGCTCGGCGAATCCGGGGCCACGGGACAGCCTTCGACCACGCGGGCGCCGTTCTCGGCGGCATAGCGGACGGCCGTCTCTAAGAGCCGGGAGGCCAGTCTCCGGCCGCGATGAGACCGCCGGATAAAAAAGCAGACGACCGACCATCCCCCATCGATCGTGTCATCCCCACCCAGAGGCCGGCAGCTTTCCCGCGGCGCGATCGAGCACCAGCCGACCGGTTCTCCGGACTCATAAACGAGAATGCCGATGGGAATACCGCCGGCCGCTCGGTCGGCCATCGCCTCTTTTTTTTCCGCCGGGGTCAGGGCCTTTCGATCCCCACTGAGCGGCCGCCAGGCCGTGCACCAGCAGGTGCTGGGACCGCCTCGAGCTTCAAAGAGCCGGACGAAATCGGGCCACCGTTCGGCCGCTACCGGGTGAAATTCCAGGGTCATGGGGCTGCCTCAGCCGGTGTTCCCGGTCGG